>NZ_VFVX01000012.1:0-160695 GCF_006442395.1 Mesorhizobium sp. B2-3-5
CGCCAAATACGAGATCTACACGATCATCGCCCGCCTGGCCGCCGAAGGTAAGGCGATCATCGTCATCTCGTCGGAAATGCCCGAACTGCTCGGCATCACCGACCATATCTATGTGATGAACGAAGGGCGCATCGTCGGTGAAATGGCGGCGAGCGACGCCAGCCAGGAAAAGATCATGCGCGCCATCGTTCGGGGAGAAGGAAAAGCATCATGAGCACAGAGAGCGCTCCCGTACCGCAATCCGCCACTGCCGATGGCGGGGCGGATACGCCACGCTTCGCGGTCTCGGCATTGGTCACCAATCTGCGCGACTACGGATTGGTGCTGGCGCTGATCGCCATCATGGTGTTCTTCCAGTTCACCACGTCGGGCACACTGTTCAAGCCGCTGAACCTCAGCAACCTCGTGCAGCAGAACTCCTTCATCATCGTGATGGCGCTGGGCATGCTGCTGGTCATCGTTTCCGGCTATATCGACCTCAGCGTCGGTTCGGTCGCCGGCTTCATCGGCGCGCTCGCGGCCAACATGATGGTGACGTGGAATCTGGGCCCGCTCAGCAATCCGTTGGTCGTGTCGATCCTCTGCCTGATCATCGGCGGTGCCATCGGCGCGGCACAGGGCTATTGGATCGCCTATCATCGAATACCGAGCTTCATCGTCACGCTGGCCGGCATGCTGATCTTCCGCGGCATGTGCCAGGCGCTGCTCGGCGGTGGCTCCTCGGTCGGCCCGCTGCCGGATGGCTTCAACAAGCTGAGTTCCGGCTTCATCCCCGACCTGATCGGCCCGCTGACGCTGATTGCACCAACCGTGAATGCGGCGGGCAAGACCATCGTCGGCAGCGGCCTGACGCTGCATATGACGACGATGGTGATCGGGGTCATCGGCGTGGCGGCTTACATTTTCTTCGGCCTCAAGGCACGACGCACGCGTGAGCGGCACGGCTATCAGGCCGAGCCGTTCTCGCTCTTCACCGTCAAGACGCTGGTGATCAGTGCGCTTGTCCTGTTTCTCGTCTATCAGTTCGCCACCTATAAGGGCTTTCCGGTCGTGCTGACGGTCATGGCTGCGCTGATCGCGTTGTTCGTTTTCGTCACCAAGCGCATGACGATCGGCCGCCGCATCTACGCGATGGGCGGCAATCCCAAGGCCGCACTCCTGTCGGGCATCAACACCGAGCGACTGACCCTCTACGTGTTCATCAACATGGGCGTGCTGTCGGCGCTTGGCGGTCTGATCATCGCGGCGCGCCTCGGACAGGCGGTGCCGGCGGCGGGCCTCGGCAGCGAGCTCGACGTCATCGCCGCCGTGTTCATCGGCGGCGCCTCGGCGATGGGCGGCGTCGGTCAGGTCATCGGTTCGGTGGTCGGCGGCTTCATCATGGGCGTGATGAACAACGGCATGTCGATCATGGGCGTCAACGTCGACTGGCAGCAGGTGGTCAAGGGCCTGGTGCTGCTCGGCGCCGTGGTGTTCGACGTCTACAACAAGAACAAGGGCTGAGGCACCAGGAAGGCATACGGGTCACATCGCGGCGCTGCCGGCAACCGACTGGCACGAAGAAGTTCCCTCAAGGGACAGGCCCGCGAGCGCAATCCGAACGGAGAATTTCACCCGTGGCATGGGCAACGTTCCGGCCGCGCTTGGGAAGGTTTGCCAAGCTGGCAGCCATGCCAAGGCACATGAGAGAGGACTGATCATGCTGATCTCGCAGATTCTCGACGACGCCGAGACCATCCGTGTCGTTGCCCGCAACGGCGGCAAGACCCGGATCATCAACGGCGCTCGCAGCGTCTATTCGCTGGCGATGGAGGCTGCCCGCACCGGCATCGGCCTCGCCACCCTGATCGAGCGCAAGGGGCTCGGCGAGACGGTCGATCTCGACGCTGCCTACAAGAAGGGGCGGCTGTTGTCGCCGATCAATCACCCCGATCCGGCGCACCTGCATCTGACCGGCACCGGCTTGACGCATCTCGGTTCGGCGGCGACGCGCGATTCCATGCACAGGAAGCTCAGCACCGACGGCGAGGAACAGCTCACCGATTCCATGAAGATGTTCCGCATGGGCCTGGAAGGGGGCAAACCGGCGAAAGGCCAGGTCGGCGTGCAGCCGGAATGGTTCTACAAGGGAAACGGCACGATGGCGGTGGCGCCGGGTGCCGCCCTCCTGTCACCGGCCTTCGCCAACGACGCCGGCGAGGAACCCGAGGTCGCCGGCATCTATGTCATCGGCGATGACGGCGCGCCCTTCCGCGTCGGCTTTACGCTGTCGAACGAGTTTTCCGACCATGTGACCGAACGCGTGAACTATCTCTTCCTTGCCCATTCCAAGCTGCGCAACGCCTCGTTCGGGCCGGAGATCCTGATCGGCGACCTGCCGTCCGACATCAGGGGCACGTCGCGCATCGTGCGCGACGGCAAGACGCTCTGGGAAAAGCCGTTCCTGTCGGGCGAAGCCAACATGTCGCACACCATCGCCAATCTCGAACACCACCACTTCAAATATTCGGCCTTCCGGCAGCCGGGCGACGTACACGTCCACATGTTCGGCACCGCGACATTGTCCTTCGCCGATGGCATCAGGACCGAGGCCGGTGACGTCTTCGAGATCGAGGCCGGGGATTTCGGCCTGCCGCTGCGCAACCCGCTCGAGATCGAAAAGCCGGTGGGGGTGGCCGTGAAGGCGCTGTAAGAGTGTGATCTCCCCCCTAGTGGGGGAGATGGCCGGCAGGGCAGAGGGGGGCGCTGTCCCGCCGACCTATCAACTTATCAAAGTTCAGACTTCGGAAGTCTTCATCTGAGTATCAAAACACGAAGGCAGCGTTCCTTCGCGCCCCCCTCTGCCCTGCCGGCCATCTCCCCCACGAGGGGGGAGATTGGCAGCGCAAACCTCAGCGCGCGGCGCGAAAATGCTTCGACAGTTTCAGGCCCTGCGCCTGGTAGTTGGAGCCGAGATCGGTGCCGTAGAGCGCCTGCGGCCGCTTCAGCATGTGCTCGTAGACGAGCCGGCCGACGATCTGGCCATGGTCGAGGATGAACGGCACTTCGTGGCTGCGCACTTCGAGCACCGCCCGGCTGCCGGTGCCGCCGGCCGCCGAATGGCCGAAGCCCGGATCGAAGAAGCCGGCATAGTGGACGCGGAACTCGCCGACCAGCGGGTCGAAGGGCGTCATCTCGGCGGCGTAGAGCGGCGGCACATGCACCGCCTCCTGGCTGACGAGGATGTAGAACTCATCGGGATCGAGCACCAGTTCGCCGGCGCCGCTCTTGTGGATCGGCTCCCAGAAGTCGAGGACGTCCTGCGCCGCGCGCTTGTCGACATCGACAAGGCCGGTGTGATGCTTGCCGCGATAGCCGACCAACCCGTCACTGTCGCCATTGAGGTCGATCGACAGCGCGATGCCCCCCCCCGAAATGTTCGGCGGATCGGTGGCGACCAGCATCTCGGCGCGGTGCAATTCATGCAGTTCGGCTTCCGAGAGCAATGCGTTGCCGGTACGGAAGCGTATCTGCGACAGGCGTGAGCCGGTGCGCACCACGATCGGGAAGGTGCGCGGGCTGACTTCCAGATAGAGCGGACCGGTATAGCCGGCAGCGATCTTGTCGAACTCGTGGCCACGGTCGGTCATGACACGGGTGAAGATGTCGAGCCGCCCGGTCGAGCTCTTCGGGTTTGCCGAGGCTGAAATATCCGCCGGCAGTGCCAGGCTTTCGAGCAGCGGCACGATGTAGACGCAGCCGGTTTCGAGCACGGCGCCGTCGGTCAGGCTGATCTCGTGCAGCTTCAGCCGGTCGAGTTTTTCCGAAACCTTGTGGCTGGGACCGGGCAGAAAGGAAGCCCGAACCCGCCAGGCCTTGTCGCCGAGCCTCAGATCTAGGCTCGCCGGCTGGATCTGGTCTGCATCGAGCGCGCGCGGCGACTTCAGCGCGCCGGACTGGAAGAGCGCCGAAATGTCCTGATCGGGAAGAATGCCTGTCTGCCGCAAAGTCTTGCTCCGCTCGAAGGCCGGGCGAGGTCTGGTACAAATCTCTTAATGGAGCCGGCAATTGACGCAAGCGTGGCGCGGGTCTAAAGGGTCGTTATCCCGTGGTGATTTGGCCGGTCGGCTTGCAGCCACGTTAAACAAGTCGCTAAAGGACCGTCGGGCCGCAAGGCCGTATGGACCGGTTGCGACTTTCGCGGCCGGTTTTTTTGTGTCTGGAACAAAAGCGATGAGCACCAAGAAGCGTAACTGGAAGCCTCAGACAGCCCTCGTGCATGGCGGAACCCTGCGTTCCGGCTTCGGCGAGACCTCCGAGGCGATATACCTGACCCAGGGCTATGTCTATGAGACGGCGCAGGCCGCCGAAGCCCGCTTCAAGGGCGAGGAACCGGGCTTCATCTATTCGCGCTACGCCAATCCGACCGTCGACATGTTCGAAAAGCGTATGTGCGCGCTGGAAGGGGCCGAGGATGCGCGTGCCACGGCATCCGGCATGGCGGCGGTGACGGCGGCGCTTCTGTGCAGCGTCAAGGCCGGTGACCACATCGTGGCGGCGCGCGCGCTGTTCGGGTCCTGCCGCTGGGTGGTCGAGACGCTGGCGCCGCGCTACGGCATCGAGGCGACGCTGGTCGACGGCACCGACATCGCCAACTGGGAAAAGGCGGTGAGGCCGAACACCAAGCTGTTCTTCCTGGAAAGCCCGACCAACCCGACGCTGGAAGTGGTCGACATCACCGCTGTCGCCGCACTTGCCAATTCGATCGGCGCGCGGCTTGTCGTCGACAATGTCTTCGCCACGCCCTTGCAGCAGAAGCCGCTGCAGCTCGGCGCCCACATCGTCGTCTATTCGGCGACCAAGCACATCGATGGCCAAGGCCGCTGTCTTGGCGGCGTGATCCTTTCAGACAAGGAGTGGATCGACAAGAACCTGCACGACTACTTCCGCCATACCGGCCCCAGCCTGTCGCCCTTCAATGCCTGGACGCTGCTGAAGGGCCTGGAGACGCTGCCGCTGCGCGTGCGCCAACAGACGGAAAGCGCCGGCAAGATCGCCGACTTCCTTGCCGAACAGCCGCAGATCGCCCGCGTCATCTATCCCGGCCGCGCCGACCACCCGCAGGCGGATATCGTCAGGAAGCAGATGTCGGGCGGCTCGACGCTGATCTGCCTCGACGTCAAGGGCGGCAAGCAGGCTGCCTTCGCCTTGCAGAACGCGCTCGATATCGTGCTGATCTCGAACAATCTCGGCGATGCCAAGAGCCTGATCACCCATCCGGCCACGACCACCCACAAGAACCTGACGGACGAGGCCCGCGCCGAACTCGGCATCGGGCCAGGTACGCTCAGGCTGTCGGTCGGTCTGGAGGATACCGACGACCTTCTGGAAGACATCGCGCAGGCGTTGCAGGCGGCCAAGTAAGGCCTGCCTACGCGGCATCATGCGCTATCAGGCGCCAGACGGCGTCTCTTCCAGTTCGGCCGCCTTGGTGCCGATAGTCATCGCATTGCCGCGCCAGTCGACGGCGCCGCCGAGCCAGCCGCGTGCCCACATCGCTGGCAGGATCAGGTCGCGCACCATGATCGCCGCGACGATGCGCGACGACAGGTACCAGCCCTTGGACCAGGCCAGGGCACATTCCGGAAGGTAGAAGGCGGCCAAAACGGCGATGGCCGTCAGCGGCAGGCTGAAGCCAGCGCTTGCCGCCGCAACCAGCGCAAGCAGCAGCGGCACCACCGCGCCAGTCAGGATTTCAGGCGCGAAGAAAAGCGGGAAGGTGACGCGGCGCAGCCGCGCCCAGCGGGCCTGGCGCGACCAGATTTCGCCGAGCTTACGCCGGCCGAGCGGCTGCTCGAAAGGCGCGGCAACGAGATTGACGCGCAGGCCAAGCCCGTTCACCAGCTTGGTCGCGGCGGCGTCCTCGGCAATCTCGGCCGCCAGCGCGCGAATGCCGCCATTGGCATCCAGCATGGGCTTGTTCCACAGCATGCTCTTGCCTTGGGCAAAGCCAAGGCCGAGCGCCTCGCCGGCGTACTGCCAGCGCGCCTGCAGCGTGTTGAGAAAGGCGCATTCGACCTCCGCCCAGAAGCCATCGGGCCGCGAACCGATCGGCGTCGAGCAGACGAGGCCGGTATCCGGCCGCCATGCCGCCATCAAATGCTGAATGTAGTCCCTCGGCATCAGCACGTTGGAATCGGCAAGAATGACCCAGTTGTGGCGCGCCGCTTCCCAGCCCTTGACGCAATTGTTGAGCTTGGGATTGGCGCTGATGCGGTCATCGCCGATCAACAGGCGGGCTGGCACTTTGGGAAAGCGCGCCATGGCGGCACGGATCAGCGTGACCACCGGATCGTCGGCATGGGCGACGCAGAAGATCAGTTCATAGCGCGGCCAGTCGAGCGAGAAGGCGCGCTCCAGTGTCTCGTGCGTGAACGGCTCGACGCCACGCGATGGTACGACAATCGACACCGGCAGCGATCTGCCGGCTGGCGGTGCGATCGTGGTGCGCCGTTTCAGCTGTGAGGTGGCAAGCGCAATGCTGGCGGCGTTTGAAAGGATGAGTGCGGTCGAGAGCGAGGCGGCTATGAGAGTGAGTTCCATCGAGATCTGGTCACTCCAGAAAAGACGGCCCGCATGACGGCCGTTTCAACAGGTCGGCAGAGCGCCGAGTCGCCCGTGCGCGCACACCACCATTGTCATGTGTCACTTAAATGACATTCTTTGCCGCCACCTGCCTTTCAGGGTCACGCGCGACAAGACGCGCACGTTGACCTGCTCGCTGGGAGCGCCGAAAGGTACCGGATTGTTTTTGGAGCCGCTCATGTACCGCGCCGTCACGCGCAACATCGAAGTGCAGGTCAGGCCGTTCTATCTCGAGGATCGTTCTGACCCTTCGGAGAACCGCTACGTCTGGGGCTATCAGATAACGATCGACAACCAGTCGGACGAGTTCGTGCAGCTTCTGTCGCGCTATTGGCACATCACCGACGGAGCGGGCCGGGTCGAGGAGGTGCGCGGGCCAGGCGTTGTCGGGGACCAGCCCGAACTCAACCCCGGCGACAGCTATCAGTACACGTCAGGCTGCCCGCTCTCGACGCCGTCGGGGATCATGGTCGGGCACTACACGATGCGCAACAAACGCGGCGAGACGTTCGACATCGCCATCCCGGCCTTCTCGCTCGACCTGCCGGGGACAAAGCGGACCGTGAACTAGACCTCGGCGATTGGCGAGGTCCGCTGCGATGGCGTCACTGTACGGGGAGAAATGTGCGGCAGGGCAATGAGGGCGGCGGCTCGTGAGAACATACAAGCGCTGCGTGGATCCGCGCGATCGCTGCCGAGGGCCGCGCTGCCCCTCATCCGCCCTTCGGGCACCTTCTCCCCGTGAACGGGGAGAAGGCCGATACTTCACTTCTCAGCCGCGAATTCCGCCGGGTCGAAGTCATATTGCTTCGAGCAGAATTCGCAGGCGACATGGATGCCGCCGTCCTCGGTGCTGTCCTTGATCTCCTGCGCGGAGAAGCCCTCGAGGATGCCGCGGATCTTGTCCCTGGAGCATGAGCACTGGTCGGCGACGGGGACGCCGCCGAAGACGCGCACGCCATGCTCGTGGAACAGCCTGTAAAGCAGCCGCTCGGCGCCGATCGTGGGATCGATCAGTTCCGTCGGTTCGATGGTGCCGAGCAGCGCCAGCAATTCCTGCCAGGAATTGTCGGTGGGATCATGCATCTCCTCGCGCGGATCGCCATCACCGCCAGGCAGGTCCGGAACGCGCATGCGCTCGGACGCCTGCGGCAGGAACTGCGCCAGGATGCCGCCGGCACGCCAGTGCTCGCGCACGCCGCCGACGCCGGGCATCAGCAGCTTGGCCACCGACAGCCTGATGTCGGTCGGAATCTGTTCCGACTGACGGAAATAGGTGCGCGCCGCGTCTTCCAGCGTTTCGCCGTCGAGCTGGACGATGCCCTGATAGCGTTGCGTATGGGCGCCCTGGTCGATGGTCAGCGCCAGCACACCGCTGCCAAGCAGCGTCTGCTGGGACGTCTCGCCTGCCGCGACCAGTGCCTCGAGCCGATCCGCATCGAAGCGCGCGTAGGCGCGCAGCGCCGAGGGCGTGGAAAAATCCGCCACCAGCATGTCGACCGGCCCGTCGGTGCGCGTCTGCAGGATGAATTTGCCCTCGAACTTGAGCGAGGTGCCGAGCAGCACCGTGAGCACACAGGCTTCCGCGAGCAGGCGGGCAACCGGCTCGGGATAGTCATGGCGGCCGAGTATGGCGTCGAGCATCGGCCCGAGTTGCACGGTGCGGCCGCGTACGTCGAGCGGACCGACCTCGAAAGGCACGACATGGTCGTCGCCAGCGTAGCCGAACTCGCCGAGTTTGGGGTGATGTTCAGTCACTTGATGGGTTTCCAACATGACAAAGCTCCAGGGCGCGGCCATGCGGCCCCGGTGGGCACATGCGTCCAAACGCGCTTGATTTGCGTGATGCGGCGCAGATAGGGATCGCGCCCCCGCGGATCAAGCGCCCAGACCAGCGCCATGACACTTCAAGCGTCCAGACAACTTCAAGCACCAAGACACTTCAAGCACCAAGACACTTCAAGCACCAAGACACCAGGCGAGCACGGCCTTCTGGGCATGGAGCCGGTTCTCGGCCTCATCGAAGACCACCGAATGCGGCCCGTCCATGACCTCGTCGGTCACCTCCTCGCCGCGATGCGCCGGCAGGCAATGCATGAACAGCGCATCCGGCTTTGCCTTGGCCATCAGCGCAGCATTGACCTGATAGGGCAGGAAGACGTTGTGGCCGCGTGCACGATGCTCCTGGCCCATCGACACCCAGCTGTCGGTGACCACGCAATCCGCCTGGTCGACGGCTTCTTCGGCCGAGCGGGCGAAGCTGATCCTGCCGCCATTGGCCTTTGACCAGTCGACGTATCTTTCGAACGGATCGCTGCCCTCGGGCACTGCGACGTTCAGGTTGAAGCGGAAACGCGCCGACGCTTCGAGCAGCGAATGCAGCACATTGTTACCGTCGCCGGTCCAGGCGATGGTCTTGCCGGCAACCGGACCGCGATGCTCCTCGAAGGTCATGATATCGGCCATCAGCTGGCAGGGATGGGTGTCGTCGGTCAGGCCGTTGATCACCGGAACAGTGGCACTCTCGGTCAGCTCCAGCAGCCGCTCATGCGAGGTGGTGCGGATCATGATGGCATCGACATAGCGCGACAGCACCTTGGCGGTGTCGGCGATGGTCTCGGAGCGGCCGAGCTGCATCTCGGTGCCGGTCAGCATGATCGTCTCGCCGCCAAGCTGGCGCATGCCGACATCGAAGGAGACGCGCGTGCGCGTCGACGGCTTGTCGAAGATCATGGCCAGCACCTTGCCTTCGAGCGGCTTGGATCGCTCGCCCGCCTTGAGGCGCGCCTTGCGCGCCACCGCGTCCGTCAGCATGAAGCGCAGGTCGCCTTCGGAAACGGCGGAAAGGTCGGTGAAGTGGCGAACTGACATCGGCAATGGTTCCGGGATTACTTCGCGGCGGCCACGGCAATGGCATCCGCCAGGCCTTTGGCACCAGCGCGGATGCGGTCGAGCGCGTCGTGGATCTCGGCGTCTGTGACGGTAAGCGGCGGCAGCAGGCGGATGACGTTGTCGCCCGCCGGAACCGCCAGCAAATGCTGGTCGCGCAGCGCCATGTTCACCTTGGTGTTGGGCATCGCGCATTTGAGGCCGAGCATCAGGCCGGTGCCCCTGATGCCTTCGATGACATCGGGAAACTCATCGGCGACCGCGGCAAGTCCCTGTTTCATCAGCAGCGCCTTGCGCTGGACGTCCTCGAGGAAGCCGTCTTCCAGCACCACGTCGAGCACAGCGTTGCCGACCGCCATGGCCAGAGGGTTGCCGCCGAAGGTCGTGCCGTGCACGCCAGCGGTCATGCCAACAACCGCCTCGTCGGTGGCAAGGCAGGCACCCATCGGGAAGCCGCCGCCAATGCCCTTGGCGATCGCCATGATGTCGGGGGTGACGCCTGACCATTCATGCGCGAACAGTTTGCCGGTGCGGCCAATGCCGCACTGAACCTCATCATAGATCAACAGCAGCCCGTGCTGGTCGCAAAGCTGACGCAGCCGCTTCAGTGATTGCACCGGCACCGGACGAATGCCGCCCTCGCCTTGCACCGGCTCGATCAGGATCGCGGCGGTCTCAGGCGTAATCGCCTTTTCGGCGGCATCGATGTCGTCGAAGCCGACCTGGTCGAAGCCTTCGACCTTGGGTCCGAACCCTTCGAGATATTTGTACTGGCCGCCCGCCGCGATGGTCGCCAGCGTGCGGCCATGGAAGGCGCCTTCGAAGGTGATGATGCGGAAGCGCTCGGGATGGCCCTTGACGAAGTGGTAGCGCCGCGCCGTCTTGATGGCGCATTCCAGTGCCTCGGCGCCGGAGTTGGTGAAGAACACCTTGTCGGCGAAGGTGGCATCGGCCAGCCGCTCGCCAAGCCGGCTCTGCTCCGGAATCTCGTAGAGATTGGAGACGTGCCAGAGTTTTGCCGCCTGCTCGGTGAGGGCTGCGACCAGACGCGGGTGGCCGTGGCCCAGCGAATTGACCGCGATGCCGCCGGCGAAATCGAGATATCGCTCGCCCTTGTCCGTAACCAGCCAGGTGCCTTCCCCGTGGTCGAAAGCCAGGGGTGCGCGAGAAAAGGTCTCGAAAAGCGCCGAACCGCTCATTATATGCGTCTCCGGTACCGGAAAATCAAAAAAGCCGCCAAAGCGGCGGCCTTTGCGGCTTATCGGGTTTTTCGGCCATGAAGTCAACGAAAACGTCGCGTAGTGGCACGCGGCAAGCCCCCTGACGAGATGCCGGCTCATAAGCGACCGGGCAAGTTGGGGAAAACCGAAAAAACCGATTCGTGTTGCACTTGGGACTCTTGTCACCGAGTCAGCGCATAAGGTAATTGTAGTCGAGAAATAACTAGATTTCGTGCGGCGGACCTAATCACCAGATATATGTGGTGTCTGCCCCAGCAGTGGTGCTGGGTCGGGGATGGATTCTGATTGCCGCACGCTTAGCAGGAGCGCGGTCTCATGAACTGGACTGACGAGCGGGTCGAACTTCTCAGAAAACTGTGGTCGGAGGGTCTGAGCGCAAGCCAGATTGCTGCCCAGCTTGGAGGGGTCAGCCGCAATGCGGTCATCGGCAAGGTACACCGGCTGAAGCTCTCGGGCCGCGGTCGCGCAACAGCGACGCCGGCGCGCCAGAAGAAGGCGACGCAGGGCTCGACCGTCCAGAAATCGGTGGCGCGCGCCGCAAGCACGGCACGCCACGTCACGACATCGATCGGCGCGACAGCCCTTCAGACGCAATTCGACGCCGAACCGGTGGCGCGGCACTATATCCGCCCGGTCGAGAATGTCGTGATACCGATCTCACGGCATCTGCAACTCGTCGAGCTGACCGAGCGCACCTGCAAATGGCCGAATGGCGATCCGCTCTCGGAGGACTTCAACTTCTGCGGCAACGAGGCCGCCGAAACCGGTCCCTACTGCAAATACCACGCCCGCGTTGCGTTCCAGCCGGCGGCGGAGCGGCGGCGGAATCGTTAAGCGGAGTGAGTAGTGAGTAGTGAGTAGTGAGGGAATAGGCGACGAGCCGATCAACCACTACTGACTACTGACTTCCTCACAGCCACCCATTCTTGCGAAACCGCCAGTAGAGAACCGCGCAGATCAGCGCGATGACGGTGAGCACGATCGGATAGCCATATTCCATCTTCAGTTCCGGCATGTCGGTGAAGTTCATGCCGTAGATGCCGGCGAATGCGGTCGGCACCGCCAGGATGGCCGCCCATGAGGCGAGTTTCTTGGAGATCGCCGTTTCCTGGCTCTGACCCACCAGAAGACTGGCCTCGAAGGCGAACGCCAACACCTCGCGCAAACTGTCGATCTTTTCCTGGACGGTGCGGATGTGGTCGGTCACGTCGCGGAACAGCGGGTGCATGGCGGAATGGATCTGCGGCAGATCGGAGCTGGTCAGCCGGCGGCAGACCTCGACCAGCGGCAGCGCCGCATTGCGCAGGCGCAACAGATCGCGGCGCAGCATATAGAGGCGTTCAATGTCGGGACCGGACATCGGCTTGAGCAGAACCTTGTCCTCGATCGCCTCGACCTCGTCCTCGATCTGCTCGAGCACGGGCATGTAATTGTCGACGATGAAATCGAGAATGGCATAGAGGACGAAATCCTCGCCCTTGGCCAGCGAATGCGGGCAGCTTTCCCAATGCTGGCGAACGGCGGCATAGGACGTCGAAGGGCCATGCCTGACACTGACGATGTAGCCTGAGCCGACGAACAGATGCGTCTCGCCGAAGGTAACCCGTCCGTCGATCAGCTGCGCGGTGCGGGCGACTATGAACAGCGCATCGCCATATTGCTCGAGCTTGGGCCGCTGATGCGGATGCTCGGCATCCTCGATCGCCAGCTCATGCAGATGGAATTGCGCCTTGACGCGCAGCAAGAGGTCGCGATCGGGTTCGAGCAGCCCGATCCAGACGACGTGTCCGGATTTCCTGGCCCATTCGCCGGCTTCCTCGATCGGGATGTCGGCGATACGGCGCCCAGCCGTATAGACACTGGAGGCGATGATGCCTGATGTCGGCGGCGCGGACTTGAACTCCCGGACGTATTCCATCGCCACCTCCTGAGAGCAGACCCTTCAAGGCCCGAGGAGCTTAACGCCGGAATAGTCTAGCGCAATATGATCAAGCGTTCGAGAGGAAGAGCAGTCACTTTACTGGTAACGCCCCGGAAAGGCTGATCTTGTCCGTCTTGTCGCCCTTGGGCCGCTCGGCCGGCATCTGGTCGCCGGTGACGATGTAGTAGATCGTCTCGGCGATGTTGGTGGCGTGGTCGCCGATGCGCTCGATGTTCTTGGCGCAGAACAGAAGATGCGTACAAGGCGTGATGTTGCGTGGATCTTCCATCATGTAGGTGAGCAATTCACGGAACAGCGACGTGTACATGGCGTCGATCTGGTCGTCACGGTCGCGCACGAAGCCGATCTTGTCGACCGAGCGCGAGGCGTAGACATCGAGAACTTCCTTGAGCTGGGTCAGCGCCAAGTTGGCCAGGGCCTCGAGGCCACGGAACAGGCTGTTCGGCTGGCGGCCATCGGTGACGGCAACGACCCGCTTGGCGACGTTCTTGCCGAGGTCGCCGACCCGCTCGAGATCGGCGGAAATGCGGATGGCGCCGACGATCTCGCGCAGGTCCGTCGCCATAGGCTGGCGCTTGGCGATGATGATGATCGCCTTGTCGTCGATCTCGCGTTGCCCTTCGTCCAATACCATGTCGTCGCGGATCACCTTCTGGGCCAATCCCGGATCGGCATTGACCAGAGCGGCGACCGCCTGCTCGACCATCCGCTCGGCATGGCCGCCCATCGCCGCGATACGCTTCGACAGATATTTCAGCTCCTCGTCATAGGCGCTCATTATGTGCACGGACTGCATGGACGAAATGCCTTCCCACGGGGTGTTTTGATTTTGAGTCGTTTCCTCGAATCCCCGCTGATACGCTAGCGGGATGACAGAAAAAAGAAATGCTCTTGTGGAAAACTAGGGCGGTTTAGGCCGTCGGCAAATGGACCGAGAAAGCAGCGCCCTTGCCGACTTCGGACTTGATCGTCAGCCTGGCGTTGTGACGCGTCAGGATATGCTTGACGATGGACAGGCCGAGGCCCGTGCCTTTCTGGGTCCGGCTCGTCTCGACATCGATGCGATAGAAACGCTCGGTGATGCGCGGAATGTGCTCCTCGGGAATGCCGGGGCCAAAATCCCTGATGGTCACGTCGATGCCGGGCTCGGCCCCGTCGCTGTGCGCGATCGACACCACCACTCGGCCGCCCGACTGGCCATATTTACAGGCGTTTTCCAGAAGGTTTTCAAAGACCTGGAACAACTCGTCGCGATCACCCGGCACATTGAGGGGGCCCGCGGCGAAATCACGCTCGATGGCGACGCTGGTTTCGCGGGCAAGCGGACCAAGCGAATCGATGACGCTGTCGACGGTCTGGCGCAGGTCGACTTCGGTCCCCGGTTTCAGATAAGGCTTCATCTCCAGCCGCGACAGCGACAAGAGGTCGTCGATCAGGCGCGCCATGCGGCCGGTCTGGTTCTGCATGATCTGGAGGAATTGCTCGCGGGCCGCCGGATCGTTGCGGGCGGGTCCGCGCAGCGTTTCGATGAAGCCGGCGATCGAGGCGAGCGGGGTGCGCAATTCGTGGCTGGCATTGGCGATGAAGTCGGCGCGCATGCGATCGATGCGTCGCGCCTCGCTCTGATCCTTGAACACCAGCACATAGAGGTCGGTGCCGTGCCCGACCGAGGACGCGCTGACCCGGTAAGCCCGTTCGACCGGCAGCTTCTCGGTATAATCGACGACATCCGAGGCGATCGTGCCCGACAGCACGCTGTCGAGCAGGGTCTGCATTTCCGGCGCACGGAATTTCAGCGGCAGCGACAGGCCCGGCGCGATGCCGCCAAAGGCGGCAAAGGCGGCGGCATTGGCATGGACGATGGTGGCGGCCTGATCGAAGATGATCAGCGGGTCGGCGACGGCCGCCGCCAGATATTCGCCTGACAGGCGCTGCAGGCCGATCGCCTCGATCGCAGCGGCATTCTCTTCGGACTGGCGCATGCCCGCTGCCGGCAGGATCGCGGCCGCGAGCAACAGCAGCAGCGCCGGCACCAGCACATAGGCGGAAAGACCGGCGAAGGCAAAGGCGATCAGAACCGCCACGACACCCGCAGCAAGCAGCCAGCGGCCGTTCCACAGCCGGATCGCCATGGTTCGCGTCATACCTTTCTGCTCCGCCTCCAGGTCAGTCATTCGCTCGCACGCCCGCGTCCCATGCCTTCCCACCGGCCGGTGGCGGAAACTTCCGCCGGACCGCTCCCGCGCATGATCCCGAAAATCGGGAATCGATTTTCGGAGAGGATCATGTGCAAAATCAAAAGTGCTACAGCGTGTTTTGCCCGTCCAAACGGACGCGCGGCGCTGTGGTGGCTCCCAATAGCATGAGTCCGGATGGTTAAAAGGGTTCGTCTCGATGAAAAAAGCCAAGGAAGATTCCGCCGCGCCGACTTCAGGTCCGCTGAAAATCAGGATCGGGGGCGAGGAGCGGGAGTTCGATATCGAGAATCCCGAGCTTCCGGACTGGGTTGAGGACAACAAGCTGACCGCGGGCGGCTACCCCTACGACAAGAAGATGAAAAGCGACGAGTATGACCAGACGCTCGAGACATTGCAGATCGAACTGGTCAAGGCGCAGGCATGGCTGCAGGCGACCGGCAAGCGGCTGATGGCGCTGTTCGAGGGCCGTGACGCTGCCGGCAAGGGCGGCACGATCTTCGTGGTGCGCCAATACCTCAACCCGCGCACGGCGCGCAACGTGGCGCTGACCAAGCCAACTCCGACCGAGTTGGGGCAATGGTACTACCAGCGTTATGTCGACCACTTCCCGACATCGGGCGAATTCGTCACCTTCGACCGTTCCTGGTACAACCGCGCCGGCGTCGAGCCGGTCATGGGGTTCTGCACGCCCGAACAGCACGAGAAGTTTCTCGACGAGACACCGCATTTCGAACGGCTGATCGTCAATGACGACATCCACTTCTTCAAGTTCTGGCTGAATATCGGTCAGGAAACGCAGCTCGAGCGTTTTCACGATCGCCGCTATAGTCCGTTGAAGAACTGGAAGTTCTCGCCGATCGACATTGCAGGCATCACCAAATGGGACGATTACACCAAGGCGCGCGACACCATGTTAGAGCGTACGCACAAGGAATTCGCGCCATGGATCATCGTGCACGCCAACGACAAGCGCCGCGCGCGGCTGGCGGTAATGCGGCGCATCCTTCTGTCCCTGCCCTATGAGGGGCGTGATCTCGATGTCGTCGGCAAGGAAGACAAGAAGATCATCGGCGAAGGACCGTCATTCCTTGGAAAACAGGACTGACGCTTCCGCGCCGCGCGGATATTTGTCTGCGCGGCGCAATTTCCTGGCGCGATCGCTCAAGCCGCGAGCCGGGCAATGCGCTGCAGGCGCCGCAGCGTGGCGTCATCCTGCAGCGCCTGCTGGAACAGCGATATCTCCTGGTCGATGCGATCGCACAGCGCGTTGGTGTTGCCCTTGAGCAGGCCGCGCGTCTGCAGCAAGGCAGCCACCGGCTTCTTGGCAAGTTGCCTTGCCCGCCCAAGCGCCGCCTGCTCCACGCCGTCAGGCACGATCTCGGCGACGAGGCCAAGCGCCTTGGCGTCCTCGGCATGAAGCGTGTCGCCGAGGCAGAAGAAGCGGAAGGCGCCGGCATAGCCGAGCTTCTGTGGCGCCAGGATGCTGGTCGCCGCGTCCGGCACAAGGCCGAAATCGACGAACGGCACGCGGAATGTGCTGTCACCCGAGGCGATCACCATGTCGCAATGGAACAGGATGGTGCAGCCGACGCCGACGGCGTCGCCGTCGACGCAGGCCAGGATGGGCTTGGGAAACGTCGCCAGCGTGCGGAACATGTCGGTGACGGCGGCGATCAGCTTCTGATGCTTGGTAGCGTCGAGGAATTCGGAAAAGTCGCCGCCGAGGCAGAAGCAGCCTGCCAGGCCACGCAGCACGACGACACGCACCTCGTCATTGTCGGCGGCTTCGTGGAACGTCCTGGCAAGGCTTTCATAGGCCCTTCTGTCGAGCACGGGCCGGCCGTCATTCGACGACACGGTGACGATCAGCGTGTGGTTGCGCAGTTCAGGTTGCGGGTGCAGATCCATGGCCGTTTCCGATCTCATGACGCCCTCCTTTGCCCGAACATGTCAGGATATCCCCTGACAAGAACCGGGGCATGATGGTTGCGGCGCGAGCGCACCACGTTCAGCGTGTGCTCATTGAAGGTGAGCAGCGTCGCCACGACTTGCTGATTGCCATAGGTGCGCTGATAGCCCAGCGGCGTCGCCAGGAAATGCAGTTGCAACGCGCGCAAGACCCACATCGGCTCGAACTCGATGATCACCTTGTCGACGCCGCGCTTCAGCCCCCATTCGACGAATCCGGCTATCAATTCGGTGCCGACGGTCGAAACGCCGCGACGGCCATCGCGGAATCCAGGAGCCACCGCATAACGGGTCAACTCCCAGATGTCGGGACCCGATGGCGGCGTTCCTTCGGAAAGATCGGTCAAAACCGAGGTCAGCAGATGCGGCCGCGTGGTCGGCAACATCCGCTGGTAGCCCGCGACCTCGTTGCCAATGATGACGATCTGATGCACCGCCTCGTCATGATCGAACTGATCGACCTCGAACCCGTCCGGGCGCCGCAGGTCCTCCCACCCCATCTCCTCGACAAATATCTTGTAGCGCAGGCGATGGACGGCCTCCCAAAGGTCTGGACGTTCCATCAACTCGTGGGTTGTAAGACAAAAAAGCATCTGCCGTCTCCTGTGTTCAGAGGATGATACGGCCGTGCTTCAACAAGAAAATTGCGTGATCACGTAGGCGGGAAGTTCTAGGTCGGCACGGCCGACCTAGCTAATGTAGCCGCGTCTTATCGCTTCGGCGACAGCTTGAACTCTGTTGACGGCACCGAGTTTGCTTTTGGCGTTAAGAAGATGTTTCTCCGACGTGTGTTCGGAGATGCCGAGGATTTGCGAAATCTCCCACTCGGACTTGCCGACGGCGGCCCATTGCAGGCATTCGCGCTCGCGCGGCGTCAATTCGATGTGGTCGATGGTCTTGCCGGCCATGGTGTGGAGTTGCATGGCGCGGCCAACGGCATAGGTCGAGACCAATGACACCAGGCCGAACTGTGCCTCCGACAGCTCCACGGCCTCGCCGCCCAGCGATACCATGACGATCTGGCCATCGAGCGTAATCAGCGGGAAGGCCAGCCCGTCGCGCAGCTTGAAAGCTCCGGCGTCGCCCATCACTTCGCCGCTGCTCTTGTCGATGCGAATGTCCTGGGCCGCTTCCCGCCATTGGAACGGCGCCTGCAACTGCTTCATGTGGCTGACCACGGGATCGTGATCGACATAGTTGCGCGCCACGTAGCGCTCCAGCCATTCAACGGGCCAGTCGCACAGCAGCACATGCTGCTTTTGCTGCCCGGTCGGCGTACCTGGCTGCGGAACGGTTCCGGCCATCAGCGCGGTCAGACCGAAATCCGACGTTATGCCTAACAGCTTTTCGCAAACCGCCGCCGCCGTTCCGGCATGCTGCAGTTGGTCTATGTATTCCAGCGTCCGATCGAATTGACCCATCGCAACATCAACCCCATGTTGCCTCATGCATTGGAACCGATGGTGTGTGCCTTATCCGCACTTCGCCACCGACCGTGGATTGCAAAGCGCTGTTTTCCGGTTGTGGTTCTCGACCCTGGTCCCCCACCAGGGCAGCCACTGCTGTTTGCAAACACGCCAAATCATAACCTGAAATCGGCGCGTTGAAATCAAAAAGCATTGTGCCTGTATCATTTTCGTACCAAAACCGGCGCGAGACGAGTGCGGCGGAGTTCTATCGTGGCGTTCCAATTGAGGTTCCTGGTCCTGGCATGGATGCTGATCGCAGCGCTGCCATTGGGCCTCGGGGCTGTCGGCGCGCGCGCGGCTGAGCCGCAGGTGCCGGTGTTGTGGGACGCCAAGGAACGCTTGCCCAAGCCGGACCTTTCCGCCCTGCCACGGTTGCGGTTCCTGACGACCACGGATTTTCCGCCCTTCAATTTCCTCGACGGCGCGGGAAAACTGTCCGGGTTCCACATCGACCTGGCGCGCGCCATCTGCGCGGAACTCGGCATCGTCGACAAATGCCAGATCCAGGCATTGCCCTGGGGCGAGCTCGAAGGGGCGCTCGAGAAAGGCGAAGGCGAAGCGATCATCGCCGGCATCGCCGCGACACCGGAATCGCGATCGAAATACGCCTTCTCGCGGTCCTATCTGCAGTTTCCGGCACGCTTCATCACGCCGAAGACCAAGGCCCTCTCGGAACCGGTCTTCGACAAGCTGCGCAGCAAACGTGTCGGCGTGCTCGCAGGCTCGGCGCATGAACGGATGCTGCGCGACTATTTCGATACCGTTCAGATCGTTCCGTTCGACAAGCCCGAAGACCTCTACAACGATCTCAAGGCGGCCAAGATCGACGTCGCCTTTGGCGACGGCATGCGCTTCGCCTTCTGGCTGGGCGGTTCGGACGCAGCCGGTTGCTGCCGCTTTGCCGGCGGCCCCTATCTGGCTCCCGAATATCTGGGCACGGGGATGTCCATCGCCACCCGGGTTGACAATCCGGCGCTGGCGGCAGCGCTCGATTACGCGCTGCAGGAGATTTCGATGAAAGGCACCTTCGCCGAATTCTACCTGCGCTATTTCCCGGTCAGCTTTTTCTGATCCGGTCCCGGTCAGCTTCTTCTGATCCGTGATGCTTGCCGTCAGGTGAGCGTTCGCAGCCTTGCCTTGGCCGCCCGGGCGATTGCCGCGACGGTCAGCGTATCGAGATCGAGCTCACGGCGGATCAGCTGCAGCACCCGCACCTCTTCCATCCGCATTTCGAGATCGATGGCGGCGACTTCGAAAGCAGCGGCGTAAGCCGTGTCGCGAAGGCGCTCCGGCAAGGCCTCGGCAATTTGGGCCAGGACACCCTCCAGACCGCCCTTTTCATGCAACAGCTTCTGACAAGTCTGGGCGACGGAAACCAGCCGGTCCTGATTGAAGTCCTCGAACACCGGCCATGAGCGGGTAACATCGCCGATCCTGGCCAGTTCGACGTCGGTCATGTCACGATCGGAGGCCGAGGTGATGACCATCAGATAGATCAGGGCCTCATGCGGGGTCGGCGATGGCATTCTTTGCTCCTTGAACGGGCTCCGAAGGTAGGAATGGAGACCAAGGGCCGCAAGGAAAAAGCGCCGCAATCGTTGACGCTCCGGCCACGCGCGCCTAGAGACCGGTTTGAAAACCCCTTGCTCCGGCCCGTCTTCTTCGAATTTGTCTGGGCCGGCAATAACTGGAAAACAGGACCATGGCGGGATCAAACATCATCGATCTCAATCCCGAACTGCTGGCGGCGGCGGCCGAGAGCAAGGCGTGGCCGTTCGAGGAAGCCAAAAAGATCATCGAGCGCTATAAAGGCGCCGACTTTCCCGAAACGATCCTGTTCGAGACCGGCTATGGTCCGTCCGGCCTGCCGCATATCGGCACGTTCGGCGAAGTGGCGCGCACCTCGATGGTGCGCCATGCCTTCCGCGTGCTGACGCAGGACAAGGTCGCCACCAAGTTGCTCTGCTTTTCCGACGACATGGACGGCATGCGCAAGATACCCGACAACGTGCCGGATCGCGCAGCGCTGGAGCCGTACCTGCACAAGCCGCTGTCTTCGGTGCCGAATCCGTTCGGCGGCGACTATGCGAGCTTCGCCGACCACAACAACGTGATGCTGTGCCGCTTCCTGGACACGTTCGGCTTCGATTACGAATTCGCCAGCGCGACGCAATACTACAAGGCCGGCCGCTTCGACGCGATGCTGCTGCGCGCCGCCGAACGCTATGACCAGATCATGGCCGTGATGCTGCCGACGCTCGGGCCGGAGCGGCAGGCGACCTACAGTCCGTTCCTGCCGATTTCACCGAAGAGCGGCCGCGTGTTGTACGTGCCCATGAAGCATGTCGACGCCAAGGCCGGCACCATCACCTTCGACGATGAAGGCACCGAAACCACGCTTTCGATCACCGGCGGCAGGGTGAAGCTGCAGTGGAAGCCGGATTTCGGCATGCGCTGGGCAGCGCTCGGCGTCGATTTCGAGATGTTCGGCAAGGACCACCAGACCAATGCCGTGGTCTATGATCGCATCTGCAACATACTGGGCGGACGGGCGCCCGAGCATTTCGTCTATGAATTGTTCCTGGACGAGAACGGCCAGAAGATATCGAAGTCCAAGGGCAACGGCCTGACCATCGACGAGTGGCTGACCTATGCGCCGACCGAGAGCCTTGGGCTCTACATGTACCAGCGGCCGCGGCAGGCGAAGAAGCTCTATTTCGACGTCATTCCGAGGGCGGTGGACGAATATTACACCTTCCTGGCCGCCTATCGGCGGCAGGACTGGAAGGAACGGCTGGGCAATCCGGTCTGGCACATGCATGACGGCAACCCGCCCGCCATCGAAATGCCGGTGCCGTTCTCGCTGCTGCTCAACCTGGTCAGCGCCTCCAATGCCCAGAGCAAGGGCGTGCTGTGGGGTTTCATCTCGCGCCATGTGCCGGGCGTGACGCCGGCGACCCATCCCGAACTCGACAGGCTGACGGGTTATGCGATCCGCTACTTCGACGATTTCGTGAAGCCGACGAAGACTTTTCGCGCCGCCGACGATGTCGAGCGCGAGGCGCTGGAGGCCCTGGAAGCGGCACTTGGCGCGCTGCCGGCGGACGCCAGCGGCGAAGCGATCCAAAACGCCTCGCTCAACGTTGCGCGCAAGATCGAACGCTATCAGGATCACTCCAAGCAGAGCCCGGAAGGCGGCCCCGGCGTTTCGGGTGCCTTCTTCCAGATGATCTACCAGGTACTCATCGGCCAGGAACGCGGCCCGCGCTTCGGGTCGTTCGCCGCGCTCTACGGCGTCGCCGAGACCCGCGCGCTCATTCAGAAGGCGTTGGCTGGCCAGCTGGTTTGAGGACCCCACCGTCCTCTTCCAGGATCGAGCCCGGCGCCTGAGGCGCCGGGGCCGACGCGGCGGGCTCCGCCGGCATGCCGGCAAGGTTCGGCGCCGATCCGAAGATACCCTTCCTCTTGCTGCGCGCCTTTTCGCCGGCATCGACATAGGGTCCGCCTTTTGCGGCGCGCGCCCAGCCGTTTTCGACCAGCCATTGACCGACATCCTGCTTGCCGATCCGGCATTCCGCCGCGATCCGGTCGCGTCCGCCTTCAGGCGGCACCAGGCAAACCACAGCGCGGCCGCGCAGGAAGGCGCGGAACGCCGTGCGGGCACGGATGCCGCACGGCCAGGATTTGCCGTCGCTGGTGCAAGTCTCGTCCTGCTGGACCACATCGATACCGGAAACCGCGACTGAATAGCCTTTCGCCTCGATCAGCCCGGCGGCCGGCGCGACCGGCTGGAACAGCTTCGTGCCGTTCCAGTCGTCAGGCATCTTCGGCTTGGGCGGCATGGCGAGCGCCAGCTTGCTCAAGGGCTGGCGCGGCTCGACCCGCTCAAGCTCTCCGGTCGGCAGTTCCGGCGGCGCGACAATTTCGGGGTCGATCGCCCGCGAATGCGCCGCCGGCTTTGGCGGCTGAGCGGCGGCGGTGGGCGCGGGAATGGCTGATGTCGCCGGTTCCTCAGGCATTGTGTCCGTGCTGGTCTCAGAGATCGTGTCGGCGCCAGGATCGATCCGATCCACTGTGACCGCGCTTTCGCCGCCTTTCAGCTTATGGCCGCCAGCAACGACCAGGGCCGCCATCACCGGGACCATAAGAACCGCCAAAGCGAGATGAGGGAGCCGCACCAGTCCGGCCTACTGACTTGCCCAGACAATCCGCGCCACCCACTCGACATCGCGCATGGGAATGTCGCGGTCCGGGTGATCGGGATTGAGGGAGACCAATGAAATCGATGTGACGGTCTGGCGCTCGAGCACCTTGGCCATCACCTCGCCGGCCGTGGTCTTGACGACGACGCGATCGCCCTTGCGGGTGGCCGCGCCTGGCTCGACGATGAGGACGTCGCCGTTGCGGTAGAGCGGCAGCATGGAATCGCCCTGCACCTGCAGCGCATAGGAGCTTTCGGTCGACTGCGCCGGCAGTTCGACCAGATCCCAGCCCTGCCCCGCTGGAAAGCCGGCATCGTCGAAGAAGCCGCCGGCGCCGGCCTGGGCGAAACCAAGCAACGGCACGGAGCGCCTGCGCGTGGGCGCGGCGGCAATGCGGCCTTCGATCAGTCCGGTGAATTCGTCGAGCGAAGCACCTGTCGCCTCGATGATCTTGGCGAGCGACTCGGTCGAAGGCCAGCGCGGCCGGCCATCGGAGGACAGACGTTTAGACTTGTTGAAGGCCGTCGAATCGAGCCCGGCGCGCCTTGCCAGGCCCGAAGCCGAAAGCGAATAGCGCTCGGCAAGAGCATCGATGGCGGCCCAGACGCGGTCGTGCGAGAGCATGTCGTGCTCTCCTTCCAGACAGGAAAAAATGCCTTTTCCTTCTAGTCCGCGAACACCGGTTTGTCCACCGATGGCGCCGGCGGGTAGTGTCTCAGTTTGAAATCCGGCGGCCTTGACGCCGCTGTCGCGCCAGCCTGCGACCTCCTATATGCTTACCGGAAAACAGGGAGGATAAGACCATGCCATTATACCTAACCCGGTTCAGCTACACGCCGGCCACCTGGGCTAAGCTCATCAAGAACCCAGAGGACCGCCGAGAGGCGGCGAAGCAGTACATTGAATCGGTTGGCGGAAAACTGCACGGCTTCTGGTACGCCTTTGGCGAGCACGACGGATATAACTTGTGGGAGGCTCCCGACAACGTGTCGATGGCGGCCACGGCGCTCGCGATCGGCTCTGGCGGAGCGCTGAGTTCCATCCAGACGACCGTCCTCCTGACCGTGGAGGATACGCTTGCAGCACTGCAAAAGGCATCGTCGATTAAATATCGACCGCCTGGAGAACAAGCCTAGTGGTGAAAATCTGACGCTTGGTACCCAGCATCGAACAGCCGGAGGCGACGTTGGAGCTGACCTTCAAGCATATAGCGGAATAGAGGAACAGCGGTATTTTGACTGATTGAAATCGCCTTAGGGGATGATCATGGCTCTGGATGTCATTGGCGCGGGCATGGGTCGCACTGGCACATATTCGCTGAAGCTCGCGTTGGAGCATCTTGGGTTCGGGCCGTGTCATCACATGGCTGATGTCCACGCCAATCCCGAGCAGAAGGCGCTATGGCGCGCCGCTGGCCAGGGACAACTTCCGAGTTGGGATGCCGCGTATGCCGGCTATCTATCCGCGGTCGATTGGCCAACGGCGCATTTTTGGCGCGAACTGAGCGATCACTACCCTGATGCAAAGGTTATTCTAACAGTTCGTGAGCCAGAAGCCTGGTATGACAGCGTGGCGCAAACGATAGGGTTCACGATGGGTGCTGCTACCAATGATCCACAGTCCTTTGGTGTGGCGGTGATTGGAAACAGTGTCTTTGGCGGTCGATTTGATGACCGTGATCACGCAATCGCTGTCTATGAGGCACATAACGCTACCGTGAAATCAACGTTGCCGCCTGAACGCCTTCTCACTTATCAAGTCTCTGAAGGGTGGGGGCCGCTTTGTGCCTTTCTCGGTGTACAGTTGCCTTCCCAACCGTTTCCACGCACCAATTCGACTGCCGAATTTCGTGCTCGCATAGGGCGCTGAACGGCGGCTTGCCACCCAATCGGCTCCTTTGCCACGGGTACCGTCAGATTTTCACCACTAGATGCCAACCGGACCTAAAGGCCAGAAGCGCCCCGCCGACGTGATCGGCAATTTCAAACTGAGACACTGCCCGCCAGCGCGCCGAACCTTGCCGCCGGCCGTGGAAATTGGCTTGCGGTGATCAATCGGCCGCCTTGGCGAGGCCGCGCAGACCCTGATGCGAAGTCATGAAAATCCGTTCCGCCTGCGTCGGCGGTCGCGGGTCCGCGGCGCGGCCGAGCGCCGCGACAACCTCTTCGATGTCGAGGAAGCGGCGAGCCTTGCGGTCGTAGACGCCGGCGGTCGTCAGGATCAAGGCGGCCGTCTCGCCATTGTCGAGGACGAAACGGTGCTTGCCGATGACCTGGCTGCCCTCCCAGGTCTCGATCGAAGACACCACTTCGAAGCGGCGCCACAGCCTGATCTCGCGCGCGTAGACCGCCTGCAGGCCGCCCATCATCGGCGCCCAGCCGTTCTTTCCCGCCAATCCGATCAGGCCGGCGCGGACGAACAAGTCAATGCGGCCAAGATCGGCCAGCATCATGTAACGCGCATTGTTGAGATGGACGTTGAAATCGATGTCGGTCGGCAGGCAGCGAAAGGCCAGCTGGCTTTCGCTACCCATGACATAGGGGCCACGACTGCGCGCCGTGGCCAGCATGCGCGCCATACGCGCCCAGACATACATCTCTCGTGTCAGGCGGCTTGCTTGACGTCGCCCTTGGCGTAGGGATCGAAGCGTTCGTAGAAGGTCTCGCCCTTCTCGGCCATATCGATCAGCAGCTTGGGCGCCTTGAACTCGGCGCCATACTTCTTCTGCAGACCCTTGGCGATCTTGACGAAGCGTTTGGCGCCGATGCCGTCGATATAGGACAGCGCACCGCCGGTGTAAGGCGCGAAGCCGAAGGCCAGGATCGAGCCGACATCGGCCTCGCGCGGATCGGTGACGATGCCCTCTTCCATCACGCGTGCCGCTTCCAGCGCGATGGTCACGAGCAGCCGCCGCTGCAGTTCCTCGTAATCGACCTTCTCGGGCGCCATCTGCGGATAGAGGTCCTTGAGGCCGGGCCAGAGCTTCTTCTTCGCGGGCTTGGCCGGGTAGTCGTAGAAGCCCTTGCCGTTCTTGCGGCCGAAGCGGCCCTGATCGTCGACCATGGTGTTGATCAGCGCCATCTGCTTGGGGTCGACCGCCTTGTCGCCGAGGTCCCTGATGGTCTGCTTCATGATCTTCTGGGCAAGGTCGATAGCCGTCTCGTCGGTCAGCGCCAGCGGACCCACCGGCATGCCGGCGGCCTTGGCGGCGTTCTCGATCATTGGTGCTGGCACGCCTTCGATCAGCATCTTGTATGCCTCCGACATATAGCGCAGCACGCAGCGGTTGACGTAGAAGCCACGCGTGTCGTTGACGACGATCGGCGTCTTCTTGATGGCGCGTACGAAATCGATCGCGGTCGCCAACGCCTTGTCGCCGGTCTTCTTGCCGAGAATGATCTCGACCAGCATCATCTTGTCGACCGGCGAGAAGAAATGGATGCCGACAAAATTCTTCGGCCGTGCCGAATTCTTGGCCAGCGCGGTGATCGGGATGGTGGACGTGTTGGAGGCGAAGATCGCCGACGACTTCAGCACCGCTTCCGCCTGTTCCGTGGCCGCCTTCTTGACCGCCGAATCCTCGAACACGGCTTCCACCACCAGGTCGCAGCCCGCGAGGTCGGCATAGTCTGCGGTGGGCTTGATCAGCGACAAGAGCTTGTCCTTCTCTTCCGGCTTGGCGCGCCCCTTTTTCACCTGATCCGAAACCAGGCTCTCGGAATGCGCCTTGCCCTTCTCAGCCGACTCCATGTCGCGGTCGAGCAGCACCACCGGGATGCCGGCCTTGGCGGTGACATAGGCGATGCCGGCGCCCATGAAGCCGGCGCCGAGGACGCCGATCTTCTTGAATTTGGTTTCCGGCACGCCGGCCGGGCGACGCGCGCCCTTGTTCAGTTCCTGCAGAGAGACGAACAGCGAGCGGATCATCGCCGCCGCTTCCTTGGTCTGCATGATCTCGGTGAAATAGCGCTGTTCGATCCGCAAGGCGGTGTCGAACGGCACCAGCAGGCCCTCATAGACGCATTTCAGGATCGCGGCGGCGGCCGGATAATTGCCATAGGTCTCGCGACGCAGAATGGCGATGGCCGGCGGCCACAGATTGAATCCGGCGGGCGAATAGATCTGGCCACCGGGCAGCTTGAAGCCCTTCTCGTCCCACGGCGCCACCGGCTTCAGACCGTTCCTGATCATCGCCTTGGCCGCCTCGACCAGCTTGGCCGGATCGGCGATCTCATGGATCAGGCCCATCGACTTCGCCTTTTGCGGCGACAGGTTCTGGCCTGAGGTCAGCATCTGCAACGCCTGCTGCTGATCGGTCAGCCGCGGCACGCGCTGGGTGCCACCGGCACCGGGGAAGATGCCGATCTTCACTTCGGGAAGCGCCATCCTGACCCTGTCGGAATCAGCGGCGACGCGACCATGGCAAGCGAGCGACATCTCGAAGGCGCCGCCCATGCAGGTGCCGTTGATCGCCGAAACCCAAGGCTTGCCGGAGGTTTCCAACTTGCGGAACAGGCCGGTCATGTAGCCGGCATTTTCGAACAGCGCCTTGGTGGCCTTTTCGACATCCTTGCCCTTCTCGGCGGCGAAGGTGGTCAGCATCTTCTGCAGCATGGTTATGTCGGCGCCGCCGGAGAAAGTGTCCTTGCCGGAGGTGATCACCGCGCCCTTGATCGCGGCATCGCCAGCGACCTTGTCGACGATGGCGTTCAACTCGCGCATCATCTCTTCGGTGAAGACGTTCATCGAACGGTCCGGCATGTTCCAGGTGACCAGCGCAATGCCGTCGGCGTCGATATCGAGGGTGAAATTGATGTAGCTCATTGTTCTCTCCCCGTCAGACGCGTTCAATGATCGTTGCGGTGCCCATGCCGGCACCGATGCACAGCGTGACCAGCGCGGTATTCAGGTCGCGGCGCTCGAGTTCGTCCAGCACGGTGCCGAAGATCATGGCACCAGTGGCGCCGAGCGGATGGCCCATGGCGATGGCGCCGCCATTGACGTTGATCCTGTCGTGATCGATGTCAAATGCCTGCATGTAGCGCAGCACCACCGAGGCGAAGGCCTCGTTGAGCTCGAACAGGTCGATGTCGGACAGCTTCATCTTGGCGCGCTTCAACAGCTTCTCGGTGACGTCGACCGGGCCGGTCAGCATCAGCACCGGCTCCGAACCGATATTGGCGAAGGTGCGGATACGCGCGCGCGGCTTGAGGCCCATCGCCTTGCCGGCCTTCTTGGAGCCGAGCAGCACGGCCGCCGCGCCGTCGACGATGCCGGACGAGTTGCCGGCATGGTGGACATGGTTGACCTCTTCCACTTCCGGATGCTTCTGCACGGCGACGGCATCGAAGCCGCCCATTTCGCCGGGCATGACGAAGGATGGGTTGAGCGAGGCCAGCGACTGCATGTCGGTCGAAGGCCGCATGTGCTCGTCATGGTCGAGAATGGTCAGGCCGTTCTGGTCCTTGATCGGGATGACCGAGTTCTTGAAGCGGCCGTCCGCCCAGGATTTGGCGGCGCGCTTCTGGCTCTCGACCGCATAGGCGTCGACGTCGTCGCGGCTGAAGCCGTATTTGGTGGCGATCAGGTCGGCCGAGATGCCTTGCGGCACGAACCAGCCGGGCAGGCCGACCGAAGGGTCCATGAACCATGCGCCGCCGGAGGCGCCCATACCGACGCGCGACATGGATTCGACGCCGCCGGCAATGACGATCTCGTCAGCGCCTTGCGCGATCTTGGCGGCGCCGAAATTGATGGCGTCAAGCCCCGAGGCGCAGAAGCGCGAAATCTGCATGCCGGGCGCCTTGGTGTCGTAGCCGGCCTCGAAGGCGGCGGCGCGCGGAATGACCGAACCCGCCTCGCCGACCGGGTCGACGCAGCCGAAGATGATGTCGTCGACCGTGCCTGTGTCCAGCCCATTGCGGTCGCGCAGCGCTTCCAGCGTCTTGGCGGCAAGCCGCACCGCCGGCACCTCATGCAGCGATCCGTCCTTCTTGCCCTTGCCGCGCGGCGTGCGCACGGCGTCATAGACATAAGCGTCACTCATTCTCTTGCTCCTTGGGTTTATCGAACGGCTTCAGACTGATGCATGTCGATCTACTTCTGGGCGACATGCATCAGAGCGAGCGTCCGATCAGCAATTTCATGATCTCGTTGGTGCCGCCGTAGATGCGCTGGACGCGAGCGTCGCGGAACATTCGGGCGATCGGATATTCATTCATGTAGCCATAGCCACCGTGCAGTTGAAGGCATTCGTCGACGACTTTTCCCTGCAGGTCGCTCAGCCAGTACTTGGCCATCGAGGCCGTCACCGGATCGAGGCCACCATTGATGTGGCGGGTCACGCAATCATTGTAGAAGACGCGGCCGATCGTGGCTTCGGTCTTGAGCTCGGCCAGCTTGAACTGGGTGTTCTGGAAGTCGATGATGGCCTTGCCGAAGGCCTTGCGCTCCTTGACGTAGTCGATGGTCAGCGCCAGCGCCCGCTCGATCATGGCGATCGCCCCGGTTCCGATCTGCAACCGCTCCTGCGGCAATTGCTGCATCAGCTGGATGAAACCCTGTCCCTCCTCGTGGCCGAGCAGATTTGAGGTCGGCACGCGCACGTCGTTGAAGAACAACTCCGACGTGTCGTTGGCCTTCAGCCCGATCTTGTCGAGGTTGCGACCGCGCTGGAAGCCCTCGACCTCGTCGGTCTCGACAACGATCAGCGACGTGCCCTTGGCGCCCTTTTCCGGGTCGGTCTTGGTGACGACGATGATGAAGTTGGCAAGCTGGCCGTTGGTGATAAAAGTCTTGGAGCCATTGATCCTGTATTGGTTGCCGTCCTTCTCGGCCCGCGTCTTGACGCCTTGCAGGTCGGAGCCGGCGCCCGGCTCGGTCATGGCGATGGCGCCGATCAACTTGCCGGTCGCCAGCTTCGGCAGCCACTTCTTCTTCTGCTCTTCCGAACCGTAGTGGAGGATGTAAGGGGCAACGATCGAATTGTGCAGGCCGATGCCGAAACCGTCGACGCCGACATGGCCGATCGCCTCGATGATGGCGCTCTCATGCGCGAAGGTGCCGCCGGAACCGCCATATTCCTCCGGCATCGAGGCGCAGAGCAGGCCGGCCGCGCCTGCCTTCAGCCAGCTTTCGCGGTCGACCATCTCGTTCTTCTCGAACTCGTCGTAACGCGGCGCGATCTCCTCGGCCATGAAGCGGGAGGCCATGTCATAGAGCATGCCGACCTCGTCCGCCGCCCAGGCGGGTTTGGGGAGGTTCAGGATTTCCGCAGGGTTGGTCATACGATGATACTTCTCCCAAGGCACATCAGGCACGCGCGACCCCTCCCGGCCCTTTGGGCCACCCTCCCCTCAAGGGGGAGGGGGACGCCAGCCATTTCTAGAACGCTTCCGCCGGGAGAGCCATCAGCGTATCCGCACCACTCGAAATACGGGCGAGATGCGCCGACGTTTCGGGCATGATCCGCTCCATGAAGAAACGCGCCGTCACGACCTTGTTGTCGTAAAAGGCCCCTTTATCTTCATGCAAAGATTGGGAACCATTGGCGCCCGTCTTGGCCTGTGCCGTCTTGGCCATCTGCGCCCACATGTAACCCAGCGCCACAAGGCCGAAGAGATGCATGTAGTCTGTCGAGGCGGCACCGGCATTGTCGGGCTTGGCCATCCCATTCTGCAGCAGCCACATGGTCGCCGCCTGCAGATCGCTGAGGCCCTTCTTCAACGCCTTGGTGAACGGCGCCATCTTCTCGTCGGCACGGTTTTCCTCGCAGAATTCGCCGACCTCCTTGAAGAAGGCCTGCACCGCGCGGCCGCCATTCAGGCCGAGCTTGCGGCCGACGAGGTCAAGCGCCTGGATGCCGTTGGCGCCTTCATAGATCATGGCGATACGGGCATCGCGCACGAACTGGCTCATGCCGTGCTCTTCGATATAGCCATGGCCGCCGAACACCTGCTGCGCCATGACAGCATGGTCGAAGCCCTTGTCGGTGAACACGCCCTTGACCACCGGCGTCATCAGGCCGGTGTAGTCCTCGGCGGCCTGCCGGTCCTTGTCGTCGGGAGACCGATGCGCGATGTCGGACTTGATCGCCGTCCACAGCGCCAGCGCGCGGCCGGCCTCGTTGAACGCCTTCATGGTCATCAGGCTGCGGCGGATATCGGGGTGAACGATGATCGGGTCAGCCTTCTTGTCCGGAGCCTTCGGTCCCGACAGCGACCGGCCCTGCAAACGGTCCTTGGCATAGGAAACGGCATTCTGATAGGCAACCTCGGAGATCGACAGTCCCTGCAGGGCGACACCGAGCCGCGCCTCGTTCATCATTGTGAACATGGCCTTCAGGCCGCCATTCACCTCGCCGAGTAGTGTGCCCTCAGCCTCGTCATAATTCATGACGCAGGTCGAATTGCCGTGGATGCCCATCTTCTCCTCGATCGAGCCGCAGGAGAGCGTGTTCCGTTCGCCCGGATTGCCCGATGCGTCGAGCTTGAGCTTCGGCACGATGAACAGCGAAATGCCCTTGACGCCTTCCGGCGCGCCCTCGATGCGGGCCAGCACCAGATGGACGATGTTGTCCGACATGTCGTGCTCGCCGGCCGAGATGAAGATCTTCTGACCAGATATCTTGTAGGTGCCGTCGCCATTCGGCGCTGCCTTGGTGCGCAGCAAACCAAGATCGGTGCCGCAATGCGGCTCGGTCAGGTTCATGGTTCCGGTCCACGCGCCCTCGACCAGCTTCGGCAACCACTTGGCCTTCTGCTCGTCAGTGCCATGGGTGATGATGGCGGCGATCGCGCCCTGCGTCAGTCCCGGATACATCATCAGCGCCATGTTGGCCGACACCATGTATTCGGAGACAGCCTGGTGCACCATGTAGGGCAGCCCCTGGCCGCCAAACTCGGCCGGTGCCGCGAGCCCCATCCAGCCACCTTCGCGATACTGGCCGAACGCTTCCTTGAAACCCTTGGGCGTCGTCACCGAGCCGTCGTCGTGACGCACGCAGCCTTCCATGTCGCCGACACGGTTGAGCGGATGCATGACGTTCTCGGCGAGCTTGGCGCCCTCGGCGAGGATCGCCTCCAGCACATCGGGCGTGGCGTCGGAAAATCCGGGAAGGTTCGAATAGCGCTGATAGCCCAGCACTTCGTTGAGTACGAACAGCGTATCCTGGACCGGAGCCCTGTATATCGGCATGCTTTTCTCCACCCTACGGACCTGGTCCGGAAGCCCCGAAGTCATGTCAGGGCAGCATACGGACCCGTGTTGGAGCCGGGGATAGCAAAAATTGACGTTTGCGTAAACGTCAATTCTTTCGCTGCGACAAGATTTCCGCACTCTGAGAAGCAATGAGCCTGGCGGGGCGGTATGATGCCGGCCAGCGGCCAACATCTCGCGAGGTCAGGGTGCGGTCTGACAAGGAAACCAAATCTGACAAGGAAAAAAAGCCGCGCGGCACGGCCACGCGGCTTTGATCGTCGGGATCAGCTAATCGGAAGCGGACGGAAAGTCGCTTCACACCGTTTCTGGAATTGCCTTAGCTGGCGACGCTCGCCTGCGGCGTGGTCCGTTCGGCCAACATCCGGCGCACCGCCGTCATCGAGCCGCTCAGTTCGTTGATGGCGTCGTCGATCAGCGCCCGCTGCTTCTGCAGGCGGGCAAGCTGCTTCTCCGACTTGTCCAGCGCCAGACGCAACTGCTTGGTGTTGGAACCGGTCGGATCGTAGAGGTCCATCATCTGCTTGACGTCGCGCAGCGAGAACCCGACCTTGCGGCCGAGCAGGATCAGCTTCAGCCGGGCCTTGTCGCGGCGCGTGTAGAGGCGGGTCGAACCGTCACGCTGCGGGTTGAGCAGGCCTTTGTCCTCGTAGAAGCGCAGCGTGCGCAGCGTCACGCCGTATTTCTTGGCCATTTCGCCGATGCGGGCGAGATCCTCGCCGGCTTCGACAGGTATATTGTTGGTATTGGCCGCGGTCTCGCCGGCCGAGATAAGCTTCATGGTCACTGGCTTTCCCCGTTGGTGGCGTCGCGGTCCCGGACCATGCGTCGCCTGACTGGAAGCGGGGGCGTGCTTCCAGCCGTGGTTTCGACAAACAAAATCGCAAACAGCACGCTTCAAGGCGCCCTTTACGTTTACGTCAATTCTATACCGATAGCCGCCTGATGACGCAAGGGCGTTCTGTGACCGGTGCTTTATGCCGCACTGCGGGCAGCGACAGCCAACTTCCTTGCAACTTCTTAAGCTTGGTTAACGCGTTGTTTACCACGTTGGGCGAAATGTGCGCGTGTCGGCTACCCGTGTTTATCCTGTATCGAATTTCTCACGGTTTTTCGGAGCGCGGGTGAAACCCGGGAAGCTTGTCTTCCACCGTGGCATGGAAGCGCGGTCGCCTTCGTTCCGGCAGGGACTTGGAGAGCTGGTCGCAAACCGGCCAATCTGAAAGACGGACGCACCGATGAACAGCAAGCGGTCCTACCTCGATACACTCAACGCCGGCAGGCAGCGCAGGCCACAGACCACGCTCGAGCAACTGAACCGCTCGCTGGAGACGCTGGAACAGCGACTGGGGCAGACGCGCGAGGAGGTGACGGCGAGTCCCGCTTCCCGCCAATACGGCGCCGACCCGCGCTATCCCGCGACCGAGCCACGCTATCCCGCCGCCGACCCCCATTATCCAGCCGCCCAGCTAACCGGCCAGCAGCGCTGGTACGAGGAACCGCAGCCGGCCCCGCGCCCTCAGAATCCGGCGCCTGCCCCCTCCTTCGACCAGAACTACCAGGCCATCGCCCGCGACATCGACCGCGTCCGCGGCCAGGAAGACAGCGTCGCCATGGTCGGCAAGATCGCCGGCGAACTGCGCGGCATGCGCGAGGAGCTGCGCCACCAGATGACGGCAGGGCTGCAGCGCGAATTCGATGCGCTGCGCAAGGATATCGACCGCGCCTTCCAGTCGAACGCCAGGCCCGGCGCATCGGGCAAGGGCAGCGCCGAACTCGGCATCGAATTCGAACGGCTTTCCGGCGCCATCAAGTCGCTGTCGGAAAAAAGCGACGACAGAAGCGTCAACCTGCTGCGGCTGGAGCTCGAGCAGGTCAAGACCGCGCTCGACACGCTGGCGCGCGAGGAGAGCGTGCAGAAAGTCGACCGCCGCTGGGACGATTTCGACCGCCGCTGGACGGCTTTCGAAGACCGGGTCGATGCCGACCAGCGCAAACGCTCCGACGATCCCGCCCTTGCGGCCCTGACCGGCCGGCTGGAGCAGATCAGCAATGCCGTCAACAACCTGCCGGAATCGCTGTCGCTACGCTCGCTGGAGGAAAAGGTCCGCACACTTGCCGGCGCCGTCGATCACTTCGCCAGCCAGCAGGACAATCGCGGCGGTGACACGCTTGCCATGATCGACGAGCGGCTGGACGAGATTTCCCGTGCCATCGTCGCCTCGACCGTCGCGGCACAGGCCAATTCGGTCGACCATGAAGCTTTCGAGCGCATCGAGAAGCGGATCGATTCGCTCGCCCGGCAGATCGAGGAAGTGGCGCAGGACCGCCCCGGCAACGCGGTCATGGATCGCCTGAGCACGCTGTCCAACCGGGTCGACGAATTGGCCGGTCGCGCCAACCTGCCCGAACAGGCGATGGAACGGCTGGCCAAACAGATCACGCTCATCGCCGACAAGATCGACCAGGCGCCGGCCATGCCGGACGCCGACTATATCTTCCATGGGCTGGAGCAACGCTTCGACGTGCTGTCCGGCATGATGGAACGCCGCCAGGGCGACGCCATCGAACAGGGCAACATGCTGTTTCGCGATCTCGAACGCCGGCTGGACGAAGTTGCCGACCGGCTTGACCAGCGCATGATTCCGCAGATCGACAGCGCCGGCATCATGGAAGCCATCGACGCCCGCTTCACCGCGCTCGCCCAGCGCATGGAAACGCGCGTTCCCGATCCTGCCGGCGAAGCGGCGATCCGTGGACTGGAAAGCCGGCTCGAGGACATTTCAAGCCGGCTGGACGCGTCGGCGGCGCAGGTGGCCGGCATCGATCCGGCGCTGATCCGCAGCCTGGAGGCACAGGTCGCCGGCCTGTCGGCTCACCTGTCCAAGCCCAGCACGCCGCTGCCAGAATTCGAAGATATCAGCCCGCGCCTCGACGAAATCGAGAAGGCGCTGGCGGGAACCCGCGATTCCATTCTCGGCGCGGCACGCGAAGCAGCCGAGAACGCGGTGCGGTCATTGGCCGGTTCGAACGCCAACACGACGGCGGTTTCAGGCCTCGCCCAGGACCTGAAGACACTGGAAAGTCTGACGCGCCGTTCCGACGAGCGCAATTCGCGGACATTCGAGGCCATCCACGATACGCTGCTCAAGATTGTCGACAGGCTGGGTTCGCTGGAAACCAGCGAACCGTCCGAAGCGGTAAGCGAGCTCCTGGATACGGCGCCGGTGGATACGAGCGGCTGGCGGGGCGCACGGCGGCCCAAGATGGCCGTGAACGCGCCGTCGATGAACATTGACGAACCGCTGCCGCTGAGCGGTGACTTGGCCGATCTCGACGCGCGTGGCGCGGCCATATCGCGCGGTGAACCTGGTTTCCCCGGCGAGCCGGTGATGCATGCCGAAACCGGCCTGCCACGCGGGCCGGGCGCCCGCACGCCGGCGGAAGCCGCCGTAGCGGCCGCCATGGCCGCACTCGGTTCCGACACCATAGCCGAGAAGGATCAGCCGGCTGGCCGCAAATCGTTGTTCGGCGGGCTGGCACGCGCCTTCAAGAGCAAGAAGACGGCGGATGTCCCGCCGCTGGCCGGCTCGGCGCCGAGCGCCGAGATCCCGAGTGTCGATCTCGACGAGCCGCTCGACCCGAAAGTGGCCAACCGCCCGCTGGAACCCGGCTCCGGCGCACCCGACCTCAATGCCATCATGAAGCGTGTGCGCGACGAGCGGGCGCAACCGGCAAGGCCCAGTGAAAGCGATGCCGCGAAATCGGATTTCATCGCGGCCGCCCGGCGCGCCGCCCAGGCCGCCGCAGCCGAGGCGGATGCCTTGAAGCGCCAGTCGACCATGAAAGGGCCGGTGAAGGCACTGAGAATCGGCGACTTGCTCAAGGCGCGGCGCAAGCCGATCCTGATGGCTGCGGCAGCGATCATGCTGGCGCTTGCCGGCCTGCAGCTGGGCAAGGCGTTTCTCTCGGATCCGGCCCAGGTGGCAAATAGCGACGCGACCCCGATCATCACCGCGCAACCAGTGCAGACGGCATCCGTCGACATGGCGAGCCAGCCGAAGATCGAAACCCAGCCGGCGACAACGGACAGCGCGCCTGCCCGCCCCGTCAGGCAAGCCGATCCCTCCGTTCCGGCAAGCAAGAATGAGATGGTCGCGCAGACCGCGCTCGCCATGCCGTCAGACACGGACGCGATGGCGAATACGGCGCCGGCGGCGTCCGCGGCTTCGGCCACGTCTTCCGGCCCGAGCGCCACCGCCCCCGAGGAGATGGCTTCGGCCGCTCCGGCGCCAACCGCGCCCGTTTCCATGGTCCCGGACGCAACGGCTTCAGGGCCGGCCGCTGTCGCCAGCGGCGCGCAAGCGACGGATACCGCTTCGCAGCCGGCCATGCCAATGGCGACCAACCACAGCCCCGGCAAAGGTGCCACCGGAGCGGTTGCGCCGACGCCAGCGACGGCCAAGTTCGACATCCCGGCCGATGCCGGCCCGGCCGCGCTGCGCGATGCCGCTGCTGGCGGCGACGCCAAGGCGCTGTTCGAGATCGGCTCGCGCTACGCGGAGTCGCGCGGCGTCAAGGAAGACATGGCGGCGGCCGCCAAATGGTACGAGAAGTCGGCGGAACTCGGCTTCGCGCCGGCCGAATACCGCATCGGCAACTTCTACGAGAAGGGCATCGGCGTCGCGCGCGACATCAAGAAGTCGAAGACCTGGTACCAGCTCGCCGCCGAGCAGGGCAACGCCAGCGCCATGCACAATCTGGCCGTGCTGTTCGCCATGGCCGCGGATGGCGTGGCCGACAATGAATCGGCCGCGCACTGGTTCCAGGAGGCCGCCGACCTCGGCGTCAAGGACAGCCAGTTCAATCTCGGCATCCTCGCCGCAAAGGGCGTCGGCATGAAGCAGAACCTCGAGGAGTCCTACAAATGGTTCGCGCTGGTCGCCAAGACCGGCGACAAGGATGCAGCCACCAAACGCGACGAGATCGCCAATGCGCTGCGGCCCGAACAGCTGGAGCGCGCCCGTGCCGCGACCGAATTGTGGAAGGCCAAGCCACTCAACACGGCGGCCAATTCGGCCGACATTCCCGAATCCTGGCAGGAGGGCACGCCGCAGACGACCGCCGGCATCGACATGAAAAAGGCGGTCAAGAACATCCAACTGATCCTTAACAAGAACGGCTACGATGCCGGCGGCGCCGATGGCGTCATGGGCGACAAGACCAAGAACGCTATCATCGCTTTCCAGGCCGACAACAAGCTGCCGGCGACCGGTGCCGTCGATGAAAAACTGGTCAAGGCACTGCTGGCGCGCAAATAACGGAAGAAGCGTCGTTTCCGCGATGCCCCTGCCACACATTTGCCTGTTAACTGATTGAGATATTTTTTGTTTCGGCACGGTGGCGGGGTTTGACCCCACCACCGTTTCGGCGCAAGAAAAAATTGGCTTTTCGGTGCGAGACTGCCGCAACGGCAGCATTGGCCGACAGGCAAACTGATCGAGACTGACGGGTGGGCATCTATCTCCCGATTGCGGAAATTTCCGTCAACGTCTTCGTGCTGCTGGCCATGGGCGCCGCGGTGGGCTTCCTATCGGGCATGTTCGGCGTCGGCGGCGGCTTTCTCATCACACCGCTGCTGATCTTCTACAACATCCCCCCGGCGATCGCGGTCGCCACCGGCGCCAACCAGGTCATCGCCTCATCCTTCTCCGGCGCGCTGTCGCACATGAAGCGAGGCACGCTCGACTTCAAGCTCGGCGGGGTGCTCCTGGCCGGCGGCATCGTCGGCTCCACCGGCGGCATCTTTGTCTTCGGTTTGCTGCGCAGGCTGGGTCAGCTCGACCTGTTCATCTCGCTGCTTTATGTCGTGCTGCTCGGCACCGTCGGCGGTCTGATGCTGGTCGAAAGCGTCAATGCCCTGCGCGCCACGCGCAGTGGCGCGGCGCCGGTGCTGAAGAAATCCGGCCAGCACAACTGGATCCACCGCCTGCCGCTGAAGATGCGCTTCAGGGCGTCGAAACTGTTCGTCAGCGTCATCCCGGTGCTTGGCCTCGGCGCCGCCATCGGCTTCCTGTCGTCCATCATGGGTGTCGGCGGCGGCTTCATCATGGTGCCGGCGCTGATCTATCTGCTCAAAGTGCCCACCAACGTCGTTATCGGCACTTCGCTGTTCCAGATCATCTTCACCTCCGCCTACACGACGCTGGTCCACGCAACCACCAACCAAACCGTCGATGTGATGCTGGCCTTCCTGCTGATGGCCGGCGGCGTGGCCGGCGCGCAATATGGCGCCAAGGCCGGCCAGAGGCTGCGCGGCGAGCAATTGAGGGCGCTGCTGGCTTTGCTGGTGCTGGCCGTGGCAATCCGGCTTGCCATCGATCTGTTCGTGACGCCGCCCAATCTCTATTCGCTGTCCGGCGCGGGTCTCAACTGATGAGGGGGTTGGGGACGCTCGCAACCGCCATCTTCCTGTCCTTGCTTGCGCCAACCACGCCAGCGAGAGCACAGACGCCGCCGATAGAAAGCATCCAGATCGGTCTTTCCACGGACAATGTCTCCATCACCGCCGGCTTTTCCGGCGCCGACCTGACCATCTTCGGTTCGCTGGAAAACCCCGATCCGCTGGTTGCGCGCCAGGGTCGCTACGATGTCATCGTCGTGCTTGAAGGGCCACCCAAGCCGGTAGTGGTACGCCGCAAGGACCGGGTGCTCGGCGTCTGGATCAATCTGGAATCCGAGACCTTCGAGAACGTGCCGGTCTCCTATTCGGTTGCGACGACACGACCGCTGCAGGACATCACCGAACCGAACAGCTACAGGCAGCTGTCGCTCGGCGCCTCCAATCTCTACATGCAGCCCGCGGACGCCGGCGATAGCCCGGCCACGATCGAGGAATTCACCGCGGCCTTGCGCGAGCGCAAATCGGCGACCGGCCTCTACAGCGAGAATGTCGGCGGCGTGCAGTTCCTGTCGCAGAACCTGTTCCGCGCCACTGTCCGGCTGGCGCCGAATGTTCCGGTCGGCACCCACAAGGCGCGCGCCTTCCTGTTCAAGAGCGGCCTGTTCATCAAGGAAAGCTCGGCCCAGCTGGAAATCCGCAAGTCCGGCTTCGAACAGTCGATCTTCCGCGTCGCCCACGACTATGCCTTTCTCTATGGCGTCTTCGCGATATCGCTGGCCATGATAACGGGCTGGCTCGGCAGGCTGCTCTTCCGCAAGGACTGAGACGCCAAAAGGGGTTTCCCTTTCTCGCGCCATGCTATAGACCGCACCTCCCCGCCCGACGGGCATACACGCACAATTCAATCCGGCAGAGCGGTTCGGTCGTCCGAACCGCAGCGCACGCTTCTCCCGCGAGCGCCGATCCGCTGCCCGCCAATGACAGGAGGCTGCGATGCGACCAGCATTCGCCGGCATCGATTTCGGCACGTCAAACTCCACCGTCGGCGTGGTCAGCAGCGGACAGCCGCACCTCGTTCCTCTTGAGGACGGCCAGGTCACCTTGCCGAGTGCCGTCTTCTTCAACTTCGAGGACGGCCGCATCGGCTACGGCCGCCAGGCCATCGCCAATTACACGGATGCGGTCGAAGGCCGATTGATGCGCTCGCTGAAGAGCGTGCTTGGCAGCTCGCTCGCGCACGAAAAGACCCGCATCAAGGCGCGCTCGATCGGCTTCATGGAGATCGTCGGCCTGTTCATCGGTCATCTCAGGAAAAGGCTGGAGGAACACGCAGGCGGTGCGGTCGAGAGCGTGGTGCTCGGCCGGCCGGTACAATTCGTCGATGACGATGCCAAGGCCGATGCGAAGGCGCAGAGCGAGCTCGAAGCTGCTGCCCACGCGCAAGGCTTCAAGCATATCGCTTTCCAATTCGAGCCGATCGCCGCGGCGCTCGACTACGAACAGAAGGTGACGCGCGAGGAACTGGCGCTGATCGTCGATATGGGCGGCGGCACGTCGGACTTCTCGATCGTCAAGGTCTCACCGCAGCGCGCCCGGTCGTTCGACCGCAAGGACGATATACTGGCCAGCCGTGGCGTCCATATCGGAGGCACCGACTTCGACCGGCTGCTCAGCATCGCCCATGTGATGCCGAGGCTCGGCTATTTGACGCCGACCAAGGACGGCAAGCGCAATCTGCCGGCAAGCTATTTCATCGATCTCGCCACATGGCAGCGCATCAACCTGGTTTATACCGCCAAGGCGATGACGCATCTGCGCCAGATCCGCTACGAGGCCGAACGCGCCGATCTGGTCGACCGCTTCATCCACATCGTCGAGCATCGCTATGGGCACGCGCTGGCGGCATTGGTCGAAAAGGCCAAGATAGAGCTGACCGACAGGTCGTCGGCGGAAGTAGCCGTGACGCTGCCGGGCGCCGCATTCGCCGCCGAGATCACGCGCGAGGGGCTGAACGCCACGATCGCCAGGGATATCGAGCGGATCACCGAAACGGTCGGCCAGACCATCCGCGACGCGCAGGTCAAGCCGGCGGACATCACCGCGGTGTTCCTGACCGGCGGCTCGACCGCGATCCCGCTGGCCAGACGGGAAATCCTGTCGCTGGTGCCGCAAGCTTCCGTCATCGAAGGCGACATGTTCGGCTCGGTCGGCCTTGGCCTGGCGCTCGACGCCCAGCGGAAGTTCGGCTGAACCATCTTTGTTTCTGGGCAATTCTGGACGGAAAACCGCTACGCACTTTTCCTGGAATTGCTACACTTTGTTTTGACGCAATTCCGGACGGAAAACCGCTACGCACTTTTCCTGGAATTGCTCTAAGCCGGGCCACTTCCCGCGGTTCCGGCGCCGAGATGCGCCTTGAGCGCCATCTGGGCCAGGCTTGCCTGGCGATCGCGATGGGTGATCATGGCGAAGTCGCGCTTCGGCAGTTCGATCGGCACGGCTCTCAGACTGCCTTCGGCGACGGCGCGTCCGACCACGAGTTCCGAAATGATGGTGGCGCCAGCGCCCGCCTCGACCGCCTGGCGAACCGCCTCGTTGCTGGGCAGCACCAGGAATACCTGCAGGTCGGCGAGCGAAATCCCGTCACGCCGCGCCAGGTCCTCCAGCACTTCGCGCGTGCCCGAGCCGCCCTCGCGGATGATCCAGCGCAAGCCCCTGATGTCGGGGTGTCCCGGCGCGGTTTCGGCGATCTCGGGATGGGAGCTGGCGACCACCAGCATCAACCGGTCGGTATCGACCTTGGCGCGACGCAATATGTCGGACTCAGTGCGCCCCTCGACCAGGCCGAGATCGGCGGTTCCATCCAGCACGCTGGCCTCGACCTGCCTTGTATTGCCGATGCTGACGCTCAGCCTCACCGCGGGGTAGGCCTCGTGGAAGGACGCCAGCCGGCGCGGCAGCCAGTAGCTGGCGATGGTTAGGCTGGCGGCGATCGAGAGACTGCCGGCGACCGTCTGCGAGACATGTTCCAGCACGTTGCGGGCGGCCGCGGCCCGCTCCAGAACGGCCTTGGCCTCGGGCAGGAACCGGTGGCCGGTCTGGGCAAGTTCGATGTTGCGGCCAACGCGGTTGAACAGGTGGACGCCGTGCTGCTCTTCAAGCGCGCGGATGGCGGCCGATGCGGCGGACTGGGAAATGCCCAGAAGCTCCGCCGCCTTGGTCATGTGGCCGCGCTCGGCGACGGCGACGAAAATGCGCAACTGATCCAGGGTCATGGACGCATTAAGAACCAATACCGATCGAATTTACAAGAACAACTAATTAGACGGATCGATAGCCTTATTCTACTTTTTGATCTGAAATTAGAAAAAATTGGCCAACGAATAGCAGCTGATAAAATGATCGGGCGATTCAGATCCCTGCTTGCCCATTGGGCCCGCGGTATCCGGCGGCGGCTGGCTGGCGATGGCTATCACCCGGAAGAGCATTACATGCGCGGTCCCGGGCCGAAGACGCGGGCCAAGTCCGCGAACCGCGCGGATACGGCCGGATCATGATGCACGGACCGCCGCGCGGCGCGAATTCGGCAGCATCGCAACGCCCGCTTGCCGACACGCGTGCGCCCGATGAAGGCGACGGCGTCGACACCTCGCCAAGCGTTTCCGACCGCATCGCCAAGACGACCTGCTATATGTGCGCCTGCCGCTGCGGCATCGACGTGCACGTCAAGGACGGCAAGGTCCGCTACATCAACGGCAACAAGGACCATCCGGTCAATCGCGGCGTGATCTGCGGCAAGGGCAGTTCCGGCATCATGCAGCACTACAGCCCGGCCCGGCTAAGGAAGCCGCTGCTCCGGAGCGGGCCACGGGGCTCGGGCGAGTTCCGGGAGATCGAGTGGGAAGAAGCCTTTTCGATCGCGACAGAGCGGCTCTCGACCATCCGCCGGACCGACCCGAAGACACTCGCCTTCTTCACCGGGCGCGACCAGTCGCAATCCTTGACCGGCTGGTGGGCGAGCCAGTTCGGCACGCCGAATTTCGCCGCCCATGGCGGTTTCTGTTCGGTCAACATGGCGGCTGGTGGCCTCTACTCGATCGGCGGCTCGTTCTGGGAGTTCGGCGAGCCCGACTGGGACAACACCAAGTACTTCATGCTGTTCGGCGTCGCCGAGGACCATGATTCCAACCCGATCAAGATCGGCCTCGGCAAGCTCAAGGCGCGCGGCGCCAAGGTTGTGTCGATCAATCCATGCCGGACCGGCTACAATGCCATTGCGGACGACTGGATCGGCATCCGGCCCGGCACCGACGGCCTGTTCGTCTTCGCGCTGATCCACGAACTCATGAAAGCCGGGCGCGTCGATCTCGACTATCTCCTGCGCTATACCAACGCCCATATGCTGGTCATCCAGGAGCCTGACGCCGCCGATGACGGGCTGTTCTTGCGCGACGCCGACGGCAATCCGCTGGCCTGGGACAGGGCGGCGAAAACCTCCGTCAAGGCAATCGACCCGGAGGCGAAGCCGGCGCTGACCGGCAGCTTCGAAGTCGACGGCCGCCGCTGCGTGCCGGTGTTCCAGCTGATCGCCGACCGCTACCTCGATGAGCGATATGCGCCGGACGCGGTCGCGGAGCATTGCGGCATTCCCGCCGATACGATCCGCCGGATCGCCGCCGAACTCGCCCATGTCGCCTTCGAGCAGACGATCGAGCTGCCGGTGGCTTGGACCGACTGGGCGGGGCGCCGGCACGAGACGATCAAGGGTCGGCCCGTTTCGATGCACGCCATGCGCGGCATCTCGGCCCATTCCAACGGTTTTCATACCTGCCGCGCCATCCACCTGCTGCAGGTGCTGCTCGGCACCGTGGATGTTCCCGGCGGCTTTCGTTTCAAGCCGCCCTACCCCAAATCGGCGCCGCCGGGCCCGAAGCCCGCCGGCAAGATCGTCGAGCCGATGACGCCGCTCGACGGCATGCCGCTCGGTTTCGTCTGCGGGCCCGATGATCTGCTGGTCGATGAAGCCGGCACGCCGCTGCGCATCGACAAGGCCTATTCCTGGGACGCGCCGCTGGCCGCGCACGGCCTGATGCACACCGTCATCCGCAATGCCTGGGCGGGCGATCCCTACCCGATCGACACGCTGATGATGTACATGTCGAACATGGCCTGGAATTCCTCGATGAATACCGTCGAGACGATTCGCATGCTGACCGACCACGATGGGGCCGGCAACTACAAGATCCCGTTCATCATCTATTCCGACGCCTATTATTCCGAGACCGTGCCGTTCGCCGACCTCGTTCTGCCCGACACCACCTATCTCGAGCGCCACGACTGCATCAGCCTGCTCGACCGGCCCATCAGCCATGCCGACGGGCCGGGCGACGCCATCCGCCATCCCGTCGTCGAGCCCGACCGCGACGTCAGGCCGTTCCAGTCGGTGCTGATCGAGCTCGGCGCGCGGCTCGGTCTGCCGGGCTTCGTCAACGACGACCGATCGGCCAAATATGCGGATTATGCCGACTACATCGTCAACCACGAACGCACGCCGGGCACCGGCCCGCTGGCCGGCTGGCGCGGCAAGGATGGGACCTCGATCGGCAAGGGCGAGGCCAATCCGAACCAGTTGCAGCGCTACATCGACAATGGCGGCTTTTGGCATCACGACTTTGCCGACGACCAGCGCTACTACAAGATGGCGAACCGCTCCTATCTCGATTTCGCGGTGCGGATGGGCTTTATCACCGCGGCGGAGCCGATCATCTTCCAGCTCTATTCCGAACCGCTGCAGCGCTTTCGACTGGCCGCGCGCGGCCATGGGCGGATGCAGCCACCGGAGGCCGAACGCCAGCGCATCGAGACCTACATGGACCCGCTGCCGCTCTGGTACATGCCGTTCGAGGAAGCGGTCGTCGATCTTGAAAAATATCCGCTGCACGCGCTGACGCAGCGGCCCATGCACATGTATCACTCCTGGGGTTCGCAGAATGCATGGCTACGGCAGATCACCAGCCAGAACCGGCTGTTCGTGCATCACCGGACCGGCGCCAGCCTCGGCCTTGTCGATGACGACTGGGTCTGGATCGAGAGCATCAATGGCAAGGTCAAGGGGCAGATCAAGCTGATCGACGGGGTGAACGAAAGCACGGTCTGGACCTGGAACGCCATCGGCAAAAGGCGCGGCAGCTGGGGGCTTAAGGACGATGCCGCCGAGAGCAATCGCGGCTTCCTGCTCAATCACATCATCGGCGACCAGACATCGGCCGACGCCAGTGGCAAATGCTATTCGAACTCGGATCCCGTTACCGGCCAGGCGGCCTGGTTCGACCTGCGCGTACGCATCGTCAAATGCGCGGCGGAGGAAGCCGGTTTCACCGAGCCCCAGTTCGAGCGTTTTCACCAGCCGCCGCATTTCGAGCCTTTGCCCGACAAGCTGAGCTTCGGCGCCGATTTTCGCCGGGCAAGAGAGGCTGCGGAATGACTTGCCTTCCCACCCACACCGACAAAAAGCTCGGCTTGGTTATCGATCTTGACACCTGTGTCGGCTGCCAGGCCTGCGTCACCGCCTGCAAGGAATGGAATACCGGCGGGCATATGGCGCCGCTGACCGACATCGACCCTTATGGCGGCCATGTCGACGGCGTCTGGTTCAACCGCGTGCATAGCTACGAGCACACCACCGAAATGGGCGGGCGCACGGTGAACTTCCCGCGCTCCTGCCTGCATTGCGAGACGCCGGCCTGCGTCACTGTCTGTCCGACCGGCGCCTCCTACAAGCGGGCCTCGGACGGCATCGTGCTGGTCGACGAAGACAAGTGCATCGGCTGCAAACTGTGCAGCTGGGCTTGCCCCTATGGTGCGCGCGAATTCGACACCGATGTCGGCGTCATGAAGAAATGCACGCTCTGTGTCGACCGCATCTACAACGACAATCTGGCCGAGCAGGACCGCGTGCCGGCCTGCGTCGCCGCCTGCCCGACCAGCGCCCGGCATTTCGGCGATCTCGGCGATCCCCAGTCGGCGGTTTCGCAACTGGTGGCAGAGCGCGGCGGCGTCGACCTGATGCCGGAGATGGGCTATCACCCCACCAACAAATATCTGCCGCCGCGCGCCCACACACAGCGCGCCGCATCGGTGCCCGCTCCCGCGCTGGAGCCGGTGCGGGCCGAAGGCGGCTTCCTGGGCTGGGTCGACCGCATGCTTTCGAACTGACATGCATCCCGCCTTCTCGGTCGTTTTCTTCACCACCGCCACCGGCGCCGGCTACGGCCTGCTCGCGCTGCTTGGCGTGCTGGCGCCGCTTGGGTTCATTCCGCACGATTTCTGGCTGGGCTTCATCGGCATGGGACTGGCGCTCGGCCTGATTGTTGCCGGCCTGCTGTCGTCGACGGGCCATCTCGGCCGGCCCGAGCGGGCCTGGCGGGCGTTCTCGCAATGGCGCAGCTCCTGGCTGTCGCGTGAAGGTGTTGCCTCGGTGGCCACCTTCATCCCGGCAGGACTGTTCGGCATCGGCTGGGTCATTCTTGGCCGCCTCGACGGCTGGGTGGCGGCCGCCGGGCTTCTGGCCGCCATTGGCGCCATCGTCACAGTCTGTATGACAGGCATGATCTATGCCTCGTTGAAGCCCATCGCCCAGTGGCACAGCCCCTACACCTTGCCCGGTTACCTCATCTTCTCGGCGATGAGCGGCAGCGTGCTTCTGAACGCGGTGCTGCAAGGCTTTGCCCTGGGCTCGAACATCTTTCTGGCATTTTCCGTGCCGCTCGTCCTGCTTGGCTGGATCTGGAAACTGGCAACCTGGCGTTACAACGACCGGCTGGAAACCGCGACCACCGCCAACACCGCAACCGGGCTTGCCGGCGGCACGGTGCGGACACTGGAATGGCCGCACACCGAAGAAAACTACCTGCTCAAGGAAATGGGCTTTCGCATCGCGCGCAAGCACAGCGCGAAGCTGCGCCGGATCACGCAGGCGCTGGCCTTCGCTTTACCCATCCTGTTGCTGGTTGCCGCCTTCGCCTTTCCGTGGCCCTTGGCGGCGGTGCTTTCGGCGCTCGCCGCCGTTGCTCAATTCGCCGGCATGCTGGTCGAGCGCTGGCTGTTCTTCGCCGAAGCCAAGCACACGGTAACCTTGTACTACGGACGCTGAGCTCAGCCGGGGTGCAACATCGAGCCGGAGATGGCGAAGATGCGGTCGGTGCCAAGCATATAGGCCATCAGCGATTCCAGGCGGAACAGCCCGGCATAGGCGCGGTCGAGGACGTTGAGCGAACCGGTATAGGCGCCGAAGGCCGGCATGATCATGCGGCCGCCATCGCCGGCGAAGCAGCGCCTGCGCACCGAGCGCCCGCGCTGTACGATGCGGGCGCAAGGGTGGAGATGGCCCGCGATCTCGCCCTCGACGCGCACCTTCGACGGTTCGTGCCGAAACAGCAGCGCGCCGATGGCAAGTTCCCGCACGGTTTCGCCGGGCAGGTCGGCCGGCGCTTCCGGGTCGTGATTGCCGGCGACCCAGAACCATTGGCGACCGGCCATCAGCGCTTCCAGCCGCTCGCGGAAGCTGGCATGCATGCGCCCGGCGCCGCCGCCATCGTGAAAGGAGTCGCCCAGGCTGATGACGATCGACGGCTGATAGTCTGATATCACCGCCTGCAGCCGCAGCAAGGTCGCACCGGTGTCGTAGGGCGGGATCAGCGTACCGCGCCTTGCCAGAGACGACCCCTTTTCCAGATGCAGGTCGGAGACCGCGAGCAGTTTGAGTTCCGGGAAGTAGAGCACGCCGCGCGGATCGCAGACCGCACGCTCGCCGGCGATGCCGACAAGGTCGGCCTCGGCAATCAGCGATGCACGCGCCAGCGAAAAATTCATGCCTCACTCATTCCCGGTCCGATGGCCTCCTCGACCAGTGTCGCCGCATCCATCAAAAGTGTTTCATCGGCTTCGCCATTTACCGGCATCTTGCCGATCTCGAGCATGATCGGCACCGCGAGCGGCGAAATCTGCTCCAGATTCTTATGCATGATTCGACCCTGGATGCGCGAGAGCATGTCCGCAAGTCTGCTGACATCGAGCAAACCGGCCGCCGCGTCGGCGCGCGTTGCCTGAAGCAGGATGTGGTCGGGCTCGTGGCTGCGCAGCACGTCATAGATCAGGTCGGTGGAGACGGTGACCTGGCGACCGCTCTTCTCCTGGCCCGGATGCCGTTTTTCGATCAGCCCTGAAATCAGGGCGCAATTGCGGAAGGTGCGTTTGAGAAGCCAGCTGTCGGCGAGCCAGGCCTCCAGATCGTCGCCCAGCATGTCCTGGTCGAACAGCGCGCCGAGAGACGGCTTGCGGGCTTTGAACATCGCGCCCATGTCGCCCAGCGACCATATTGCCAACGCATAGTCGGTGGCCACAAAGCCCAGCGGCCTGGCACCCGCCCGGTCGAGCCGACGGGTGAGCAGCATGCCGAGCGTCTGGTGGGCGAGCCTGCCCTCGAACGGGTAGGCGACCAGATAGTAGCGGTTGCCACGCGGAAAAGTCTCGATCAGCAGGTCGCCGCGTTTGGGCAGCACCGATTTCTCTGCCTGGTATCTCAGCCAATCGGCTACCTGTTCAGGCAGTTGCTTCCAACGCTGCGGGTCGTCCAGCATGATGCGGACCTGCTCGGCAAGGTATGTCGAAAGTGGAAACTTGCCGCCCCCATAATAGGGCACCTTGGCATCACTGCCAGGCGCGTTGGACACGAAGCATTCGCTTTCGCGGATGCCCTCGAAACGCAGAATTTTGCCGGCAAACATAAAAGTATCGCCATGGGTCAGGGTTTCGAGGAAAGCCTCCTCGATCTTGCCCAGAACCCGGCCGCCGCGCGACGCCGAACCCTTGCTGCCGGCCTGGACATACCGCACGTTGAGCGCCGGCACCTCGATGATGGTGCCGACATTCAGCCTGTATTGCTGGGCGACGCGCGGATTGGATACCCGCCATAGTCCCTCCTTGTTCAGACGGATGCGGGCGTAGCGCTCGTAGTTCTTCAAAGCATAGCCGCCGGTGGCGACGAAATCGATGACGCGGTCGAATGTCTGGCGATCAAGATCGGCGTAAGGCGCGGCAGTCCGGATCTCCTCGAACAGCGCATCGGCACTGAACGGTGCGCCACAGGCACAGCCCAACACATGCTGTGCCAGCACATCGAGCCCACCATTGACCAGCGGCGGCGTGTCCTGCGCGCCAAGATAGTTGGCGTCCAGCGCCGCCCGGCACTCCAGCACCTCGAAGCGATTGGCAGGGATGAGGATTGCCTTCGACGGTTCGTCCATGCGGTGATTGGCGCGGCCGATGCGCTGCGCCAACCGGCTTGCTCCTTTCGGCGCTCCGACATGCACGACCAGGTCGACATCGCCCCAGTCGATGCCAAGGTCGAGCGTGGAGGTGGCGACGATGGCGCGCAACGCATTGTCGCCCATTGCCTTTTCGACGCGCCGGCGCTGCGCGACATCGAGCGAGCCGTGGTGGAGCGCGATCGGCAACGTGTCTTCGTTGACGCGCCACAATTCCTGGAATAGCAGCTCCGCTTGGCTGCGCGTGTTGACGAATAGCAAGGTCGTCTTGTGGCGCTTGATTTCGCGGTAGATTTCCGGCGTCGCATAACGAGCCGAATGTCCGGCCCAGGGCACGTGCTCTTCCGAATCGAGGATCGATATTTCGGGCTTCGCACCGCCGGTGACGACGATCAATTCGGCCATTTCGCTGGGTGGGTTCTGGCTGACCAGCCAGCGCCGTAACTCATCCGGTTCGGCGACCGTCGCCGACAGGCCGATCGTCTGCAGGCCAGGAACAAAGCTGCGCAGTCGCGCCAGGCCGAGTGCCAGGAGATGGCCGCGCTTGGAGGTCACCAGCGAATGCAGTTCGTCGAGCACGACATAGCGCAGATCCTCGAAGAACCGCCTGGCATCGGGAGCCGCGATCAGCAGCGCCAGTTGCTCTGGCGTGGTGAGCAGGATGTCGGGCGGCACGAGTTTCTGCCGCTGGCGCTTGTGCGAAGGCGTGTCGCCGGTGCGCGTCTCGATAGTGACGGGCAGCCCGATCTCTTCCACCGGCTTGCCGAGATTGCGCTCAATGTCGACGGCCAGCGCCTTCAGCGGCGAAATGTAGAGCGTATGGATGCCGCGATGCGCGTGCCCTGGTTTTCGCCTTAGCCTGACGGCCAGTTCGGTCAGCGACGGCAGGAAGCCTGCCAGCGTCTTGCCGGCGCCGGTCGGGGCGATCAGCAGCACCGACTGTCCGCTCTGAGCCTTCGCCAGGAGTTCGATCTGATGGGCGCGCGGCGACCAGCCCTTCTCACCGAACCATTTTACGAATGGCTCGGGCAGGGCAATGGCGGCATTCTGGTCAGCAAGGCGCGGCTGCTCTGTCACGTGCCAGAGGTAGCGCGCGCGCGCGCGATCGCCAAGCAGAATCGGAACAAAAGGGGATCGCGCTATCTACTTCGCCATAAGAGATTGGCGAAATCTCGGGGGAAAGCGCCCTCGCCCCGTTTACGGAGAGAGGATGCCAGCAGGCAGGTGAGGGGCAGCGCCAACGGGTCCGAGGTTCGCGCTGCCCGCCCTTCGGGCACCTTCTCCCCGTACAGTGACGGGGAGAAGGAAGAAACCCTACGGCCGGCGAAACCCTGTCGGGCCGCCATAGAGATAGCCGATGCGGCCGATGGCATCCTTCAATCCTTCGCGCGAGACCAGCATGGTGTGGCCGTTGGCGTGGATCATGGTCTCGGCGTCGGTCATGATGGCAACATGGCCTTTCCAGAAGACGAGGTCGCCCCGGCGCAATCCGGCATGCTCCGGGCCCGGATCGAGCGGCTCGCCGATGCTTGCCGCCTGCATGTCGGAATCACGCAGCACGTCCCTGCCGGTCATGCGCATCGCCAATTGCACGAGACCCGAACAGTCTATGCCGAAGCCGGAAACGCCGCCCCAGAGATAGGGCGTGCCGAGAAATGTCTCGGCGACCGAAACATAGTCAGAGACAACTTCGCTGATTGGCCGCAGGTGGCCCGCGATGATCGTCTCGCCGGAGGGCAGGACGGCATAGTGCGTGCCGCGCGTTTCAGCGGTGTCCGTCACCGCCACCCTCGATCCCATCGACAATTGGCCCGCGACCGGAAAGCGCAGGTCCGGACCCGGATAAAGGAAGGTGCGGGGTACCGAGACGATATGGGTGGGGGCATGGTCGCGTCCGCCCAGCATAGCGTCGGCGACATAGCCGACATAACCGTCTCGCTCGGCCTGGACCCAGGCCCAGCCTGCGGCATCCTCAAAAACCAGGACATCGTCGCCGAACAAGGCCTGCGTGTTGACGCCCGAATCCGACTTCGGCGCCTTGCGGATATCGGCCGCCGGGACCGAAATCCGCGCCGGCCGGCCGGCGACGAAGCGCTCGGCAACGACCTCTCCTTTCAACCTCGCGTCGGCGAGATCGGTGCGGAAGGCATGAAGGCGTGGATCGTGAGCGGTCAAAATCGGCAACCCTGTTGTAACGGCAATACAGTCAGATCGGCAGTTCGTGGGCTCTGGCGATGATACCATCGCCGAAGCGCTCGACAAAGAGCGCGCCCTCGACCGTGCGCTTGATCAGCACATTGCGCTTGTCGAGTTCGTCGCGATGGCGTGACACCAGCTTCAGCGCACCCATCGTGTCGAGCGCGCGCGTGATGACCGGCTTGGTCACATTGAGGCGAGCGGCGAGCCCGCGCACCGTGTGCGGCGGCGGATCGAGATAGATGGTGAACAGGATCGCCGTCTGGCGCATGGTCAGATCGGGCGCGTCTTCGCGCACCTGCGACAGCATCACCTGCTGCCACAGTCGCAAGGCCTGGCTGGGGCGCATCGCAATCGACATCCGCCCAGCATGACAGCAAATTGTTTCGGTTCCGTTTCAGTTTCAGCAATTTGCCGGCTCTGCTTGCGGCCGTCACATCAGCCAAACCGTGCCGAGATGATCCGCTCCAGGGCCCGAATGCCTTGGGCCTCTCCACCAGCAGGACCGTGGGGGCGGTCGGCAGGGTTCCAGGCGAAGATGTCGAAATGCGCCCAGCTCGCCGTCTTCTCGACAAAGCGCTTGAGGAACAGTGCCGCCGTGATCGAACCGGCGAAACCGTCCGTGGTGACATTGCTGATGTCGGCGATCTTCGATGACAGCTTCGCATCGTAAGGCCGCCATAGCGGCATGCGCCACAACGGATCCTCGACCGCCAGCGACGCCGCCGCGAGTTCCGAGGCCAGCGCCTCGTCACCGGTATAGAAGGGCGGCAGGTCGGGGCCGAGCGCGACACGGGCGGCTCCAGTCAGCGTCGCCATGTCGACCAGGAGCTGCGGCTCTTCGTCGTCGGCGAGCGCCAGCGCGTCCCCCAGCACGAGCCTCCCTTCCGCGTCGGTGTTGCCGATCTCGACCGTGATGCCCTTGCGGCTCGCCAGCACGTCGCCCGGCCTGAAGGCATTGCCGGCGATCGAATTCTCGACCGCGGGGATCAGCACCCGAAGCCGCACGTTCAGCCCGGCAGCCATGATCATCGAGGCCAGACCAAGAACATTGGCGGCGCCGCCCATGTCCTTCTTCATCAACAGCATGCCGGAGGACGGCTTGATATCGAGGCCGCCGGTGTCGAAACAGACGCCTTTACCAACCAGCGTCACCTTCGGCGCGCCCTGTTGCCCCCATGTCATGTCGATCAGACGCGGCACGCCGGTCGAGGCGCGGCCGACGGCATGGATCATCGGGAAATTCCGTGCAAGCAGGTCGTCGCCCTTGACAACGGAGACTTCGGCCTTGTGGGTCCCGGCCAGGGTCCGCACCGCCTTTTCCAAATCATCCGGTCCCATGTCGCTGGTCGGCGTGTTGACCAAGTCGCGCGTCAGGAAGACGCCGTCGGCGATGCGGCGCACACGAGCCGCGTCGACACCGGCCGGCACGTCAAAGCGCAGCGCCTTGCCCGGTTTCTTGCCGTAGCGGGTAAAAATATAACCGCCGAGCGCCAACGCGAGCGCCGCGAGTTCCGGCTCGGCGGGCGCCGAGGCGAAATGCCAGTCCCCCTCCGGCAGGGTCTTCGACAGCGCGCCGAGAGCGAGCGCGCCCTCTCCATCGCCAACACCGAACAAGGCGCCGGCAAGCGCGCCGTTTTCGCCGGGCACGGCCAGCGTCCTGCCTGCTTCACCCGAAAATCCATTGGCCCTGGCCCAGGCGATCGCGGATGGCGCAAGGCCGGCGGCCTCCAGGCCCTCACCGGCGACCAGGTGCACCGGCAACGCGCCATCCAGTTTCTTTTCGACGAGTTCAACAGGCATTCGATGTTCTCCATGCCGAGCCCAGGCCCCGAGTCGGCGTTTCTTAACTCTCCGTTAGGGTTAACAGAATATTTCTGCGGGAGGGAAGATGGCCGCGTAACGGCCACGCGTATGAATGGAGGCTTAGGTGCCGATGCCGACCAACCGCACAGTGAATGCAAGGGGAAAACGGCTTGTCGCCACGGCCCTCATGCTGGCGCTCGCGGCGGGCGTCGCCGGTTGCGGAACCAGCAGGCTCACGACTGGCTCGATCACCCGCACCAGCGGCAAGCCGCTGGAGTCCATGTCGGCTGGAGAATTGCATAATGCCACCGCCGCGCTTGGCCAGTCCTACGCCAGGAACCCCAACGACAAGCATATAGCGACCAGCTTCGCGGCCGCGCTGCAGATGGACGGCGATGCCGACCAGTCGCTTGCCGTGATGCGCAAGCTGGCGATCGCCTATCCGAAGGACCGCGACGTGCTCGCCGCCTATGGCAAGGCGCTCGCCGCCAATGGTCAGTTCGAGGCGGCACTCGATGCCGTGCGTCGCGCACAGACGCCCGAATATCCCGACTGGAAGCTGGTGTCGGCGGAGGCGGCCATCCTCGATCAGATCGGCCAGAAGGACGAAGCGCGCCAGCTTTACCGCAAGGCCCTCGAACTCAAGCCGAATGAGCCTTCGGTTCTCTCCAATCTCGGCATGTCCTACGTGCTGGAAGGGGATCTGCGCACCGCCGAGACCTATATGCGTTCGGCCGCCCAGCAGCCTAATGCCGACAGCCGCGTGCGCCAGAACCTGGCGTTGGTCGTGGGCCTGCAAGGCCGTTTCGACGAAGCCGAGAAGATCGCCTCGCAGGAACTCTCGCCCGAACAGGCGCAGGCCAATGTCGCCTATCTCAGGCAGATGCTGGCCCAGCAGAATGCCTGGAGCCAGCTCAAGGATCAGGACAAGGCGAAAGCCGCGACCAACTAAGAGCGGTTCAGCGTTTGATGGAATCGTTGACCCGGTCTGACTCTTTGCTTTTACGCAATCCCGGATGGAAAAAACCGCTACGCACTTTTCGTTTTCACGGAAACGCCAAGCCGCCGATCCCTTCTACCTTGCGCAAACTCCGTTGCGACACCTGCAGGCATGCGGCGTCCAATCACCGAACCGTGCCAGACAAGAAGGCCGCGCTGCACGCCGCGCGGTTTCTTGTCTGAATGGATACGTCACGGGCTACTGGACTTGTGCTGATCGCCGAAGATGCCGCGCTGGCTGACCTGGATGCCGGCAGGGCCAAGGATGATGGCGAAAAGCACCGGCAGGAAGAACAGGATCATCGGCACGGTGAGCTTGGGCGGCAAGGCCGCGGCCTTTTTCTCGGCGGCGTGCATGCGCATGTCGCGGCTTTCAGCGGCAAGTACGCGCAGCGCGTGCGCCACCGGCGTGCCGTAGCGCTCGGCCTGGACGAGCGCCTGCGACACAGACTTGACCGATTCCAGGCCGGTCCGGCTTGCGAGATTCTCGTAGGCCTGCTTGCGTTCCTGCAGATAGGAAAGCTCGGCGTTGGTCAGGATGAACTCTTCCGCCAGCGGCACCGACTGAGCGCCGATCTCGTCGGCCACCTTGCGCAGCGCTGCTTCCACCGACATGCCTGATTCCACGCAGATCAACATAAGGTCGAGCGCATCAGGCCATGCCAACTGGATCGACTGCTTGCGCTTGGTGGCGCGGTTGTTGACGTAGAGCACTGGTGTGTAGAAGCCGCCATAGGCAACGAGCACGCAGACGAACAGCCGGACGACCAATGGCTTGTCCGGCAATCCTCCGAGTATGAACATGTAGACCAGAGCCAACGCGAAGCCGACGAAAGGGAGCACGAGACGGAAGAAAAGAAACCGCGTCAGCGGATTCTGCCCACGAAAGCCGGCGACCTTGAGCTTCTGCAAGGTGCTTTCGTCTGCCAAAGCGCGCCGCAGATCGAGCCGGTCGACAATGTTGCGCATGCCGATCGACTGTTGCTCGCGCAGGCCCTTGCGGCGGCGATCGGCCTCGCTCGCAAGCCGCGCGCGCTGTTTGGCGCGAAGCTCATCGCGCTCCAGCGCCACCGATTTCATGCGCGCCTTGAGCTGGTTTCCGCCCAGGGCCGGCAGCAGCGTAAACACGGTCGCGAACACGGCGATGCCGACCAGCAGCGCGATCAGAAGGCTGGGATCCGTCAGTGACTTGACGACTTGTTCGCTCATGCCGCGGCCCTAGACTTCAAAGTTCATCATCTTGCGCATCACGAAGATGCCAATCGACATCCAGACGCCGGAAACGCCGAGGATCAGATTGCCAATGCTGGTGTTGAACAGCGGCATCAGATAGTTGGGGCTGGAGAGATAGACGAGAAAGGAGACGATGAAAGGCAGTGCGCCGATGATCGCGGCGGAAGCCTTCGCCTCCATGGACAGCGCCTGGACCTTGGCCTTCATTTTCTTGCGATCGCGCAGCACGCGCGAAAGATTGCCCAGCGCTTCGGAGAGATTGCCGCCGGCCTGTGACTGGATCTGGATGACGATGCCGAAGAAACCCGCCTCGGTGCAGGGCATGGTTTCGGGCATGCGCAAGGTCGCATCGGGGATCGACAGGCCCATCTGCTGTGAATCGACGATACGGCGAAACTCTGCCTTCACAGGCTCGGGGGATTCGTTGGCGATCAGGCGTATGGCATCGTTCAGCGGCAGGCCCGACTTGACCGCGCGCACGATGATGTCGAGCGCGTTCGGAAATTCGTTGAGGAATGCCTTGACCCGGCGCGCACGGCGAAACGAGACGAACCAACGTGGCAGGCCGAACGCACCGGCCACCAGCACACCGGGCAGGACCAGCAGCGGCGCTCCAAGCGTGAAAGCGACAATGGTCAGCGCGAGGCCGCATATCACGGAATAGATATAGAAACGCTCGACCGTAACCTTCATCCCGGCCTGCCGAATCTGCACCTTGAGCGGCGGCTTCTTGACGGCGTTGTCCTTGAATTTTTGCTTCTCGTCGAGCTCCTTCAGCGAATCCTGCACGGATTTACGGCGCTTGGCCGCATCCGTCGCGCGGTCGCGCGTGGCCTTGACGATGGAGCGGTCGGTCTCGGCGGCCTTGATCGTTTCCAGCCGCTTGCCGGCCTGTTTCTCGTTGCTGATCCGGGTGAACAGGAATGCATAGGCGACCGCGCCGGCGCTGAAGCCGGCGAGCACGACAAACGCCAATACGGTGCCGTCAATTCCAAACATCGACCAGAACCTTCACGCCTGCGGATGCGTCAGTCAGCACGTTTCTCCATGGCCTCGAGCGCATTGGCGAGACGCTGCTCCTCGCCGTAGTATCGCGCCCGATCCCAGAAATGCGGGCGGCCGATGCCGGTCGAGACGTGCTCGCCCAGCAGCCTGCCGTTGGCGTCCTCGCCCTTGATGTTGTAGAGAACGATGTCCTGGGTGATGATGACGTCGCCTTCCATGCCGATCACTTCGGTGATGTGGGTGATGCGCCGCGACCCATCGCGCAGACGCGCCGCCTGGATGATCACGTCGATCGAGCCGACGACGATTTCGCGCACGGTTTTCTGCGGCAGCGAATAACCCCCCATGGCGATCATGGATTCGATACGGTTCAGGCATTCGCGCGGGCTGTTCGAGTGGATCGTTCCCATCGAGCCGTCATGACCGGTGTTCATGGCCTGCAGCAGGTCGAACACTTCGGGTCCGCGCACTTCGCCGACGATGATGCGCTCCGGCCGCATGCGCAGGCAGTTCTTGACCAGGTCGCGCATCGTCACCTCGCCCTCGCCTTCGAGGTTGGGCGGACGGGTTTCCAGGCGCACGACATGCGGCTGCTGGAGTTGCAGTTCGGCCGAGTCCTCGCAGGTGATGACGCGCTCCTCGCGGTCGATGTAGTTGGTCAGGCAGTTGAGCAGCGTCGTTTTGCCGGAGCCCGTGCCGCCCGAGATGACGATATTGCAGCGGACGCGGCCGATGATCTTGAGAACTTCCGCGCCTTGCGGCGAAATGGCACCGAACTTCACCAGCTGATCGAGCGTCAGCTTGTCTTTCTTGAATTTGCGGATTGTGAGCGCGGTGCCATCGATGGCAAGCGGCGGTGCGATGACATTGACACGAGAGCCGTCGGGAAGACGGGCGTCGCAGATCGGGCTGGATTCATCGACACGGCGGCCGACCTGGCTGACGATGCGCTGGCAGATGTTGAGAAGCTGCTGATTGTCGCGAAAGCGGATGGTGGTCTGTTCGACCTTGCCGTTGACTTCGATGTAGACGTTCTTGGAACCGTTGACCATGATGTCGGCGATGTCGTCGCGGGCGAGCAGCGGCTCGAGCGGCCCATAGCCAAGCACGTCGTTGCAGATGTCCTCGAGCAGTTCCTCCTGCTCGGCGATCGACATCGCGAAATTCTTGATCGCGATGATGTCGTTGACGATGTCGCGGATTTCCTCACGCGCGCTTTCGGGGTCGAGCTTGGCGAGCTGCGACAGGTCGATCGTGTCGATGAGGGCCGAGAAAACCTGGCTCTTGGTGTCGTAGTAGGTTTCGCTCTTTTCGCGCGGGCCTCGCTTCTGCTCTGGCGCGATGGGCGGCGCGTCGACCGCGCGGCGGGCCGGCGGCGCGACAGGGGCGCTCGGCGGAGGCGGCGCCGCGGGCCGGGCAAGCACCGCCGTGTCCGCCGAACCCGCGGCCGCCGGCGGCGTGACGGGCGCCGGTGCTGGCTGGCGGAATTCCGGCTTGAACCGGTTGCCGTCGTCGTTGCCTCTTTTACCAAACATGATCGACTACCGGTCCCAAAAGCGTCACTTCTTGTTGCGCGAGAGCTTGCCGAGCAGGCTGCCGAGGCCAGCCTTCTTTTTCGTCCTGATTTCGCTGCGCCCGGTCAGCACATGGGCAATCTCGTTGATGGTGGCGACCACCTGGTTCTTGGCATCCATCTCGCCGAGCATGCGCCCGTTGTTGGCTGCATTGCCGAACAGCACCGGATCAAAGCCGATGACCGACATCGGCGTGAGGCCGAGCGGCTCGGCGAAATCGGACGGCGAAATCTCCGGGCGCTTGGGAACACCGGTCTGGTTGATGATCAGCTTCGGCGGCGGGTCGTTGGGGCGAAGCCGCTTGAGCATGTCGAGCAGGTTCTTGGTGTTGCGCAGATTGGCCAGTTCCGGCGTCGCCGTGATGACGATCTCGTCGGCCTTGACCAGCGTGTTCTTGGCCCAGCCCGTCCAGACATGGGGAACGTCCAGAACCAGCAGCGGCACGCTGCGCTGCGCGGTATCGACAAGCTGAGCAAAGGCATCGGGATCGAAGTCGTAAACGCGCTCCAGCGTCGAGGGCGCCGCGAGCAGCGACAGATGTTCGGCGCACTGGGTCAGCAGCCTGTCCAGATATACCTCATCGATGCGTTCGGGCGAGAACACCGCTTCGGCGATGCCCTGTGCCGGATCCTGATCGAAATTGATATTGGCGGTGCCGAAGGCGAGGTCGAGGTCGGCAACGACGACCTCGGATTTGAACAGCGAAGACATTGCCCAGGCCACGTTATGGGCGATCGTGGACGAGCCGACGCCACCCTTGGCGCCGACAAAGGCAACCGAGCGGCCGAGCGGCTCGGCCTCCGGATCGACGAAGATCGACGAAACGACACTGACGATATCGGCCATCGACACCGGCGCGATGACATATTCCGAGATGCCGGAGCGGATGAGCTCACGATAGAGACCGACGTCGTTGTAATGACCGATCACCACCACCTTCGAGGACGGGTCGCAGTGTTCCGACAGCTGGGCGAGCTGTTCCAGCAGTTGCTTGGGTTCGCTGCGCGACTCCAGCAGGATCAGGTTAGGCGTGGGCGCCGACTGATAGAATTCAATGGCGGTGGGAATGCCGCCCATATGGACCTTGAGATGTGCCTTGGTCATGCGGCGATCCTCGCCGGCACGCTCGACCGGATTGGCAACGCCCTCCGTCTCGCAGAATGCCTGGATCGAGATGCGCGGAACCGGTCGCAACGCCTGCATCGCGGCGATGTCCTGCGGCGAGGTATCGCCGCCGTCCATGGTGGCGTCATAGGCAAGGTTGCTCATGGTCATGCTCTTTCCGTGGCCCGTTCTTTCGCTGGCTTCTCTTTCCCGAGGGCGGCTCAGTAGGTCACTTCCGAATTGCCGAGGAATTCACCCGAAATGCCCCTGCTGCGATAGACGTCGATCACCGCGCCACGATTTTCCGCGTCGATTGTGGTCTGCTTGCGCGGACCAATCAGGTCGGCCGGGTTGGCCATCTGAGCGGCGAGATTGTTCTGATAGGAGCAGCCGAAGTCGGCGTAGTGCTTGTTTTCCGACGTCTCGACCAGGTCATCGGGCCAGCGTCCGCATTTGTCGGTCTGGGCTTTTACCGAGATATAGGCGACGCGAACCGGAGCGGATATTTCGCTCGATCCGGCCTGGTAGGCGACCACGACGATCCGGTTGCGCTTGACGCCGCTGGCGACCGCGAGCCTGGCAAAATCGCGACCGGCCGCCGTCGCGGCAACCTCGTTGGCCGATCCGCGGGGAATCTGGATCGTCAGCGTCGGTGCGGCACTCTTGTCATAGCCGTCGAGGAAACCGAGAAGCGTATCGCGCTGCGAGCCGGTCATGCCGCGGTCGCCAGCGCCGACGGGAAGGTCGATCTTTTGGTTCTTCTCCGCGATGACGATCGGATGGTTGGTGCGATAGTCATCCGGAATGGCACCGACAGTGACGCTGTCGCGCTGGGCGCAACCGGCCAGCAAGGCCGTCGCCGCAACCGCCAGGAACGGGAGGGCCCGCAGGCGCGAACGGCTGGTGCTCGTCGTCTTGGTGGTCCTTGTCTTCAACGCTGACTGAGACATGTCCGCTTCCCCATTCACTTATAGATGAAGCCGACAACGCCGTGATAGCGGCCGTTGGGCTTGTCGGTCTGCATGGTGCCGTAGACGCGATTGACGCGCCCGAGGAACATGCCGGCGCCGTCGCTCGGAGGATTGAAATTGTCGTCCGGCTTGGCGAGATCGTTGCGTGCAACCGGCCGTGCCAGATAGGGCGTGATGATGATGACGAGTTCACTTTCGTTGCGGACGAAGTCCCTGCTGCGGAAAAGCGCGCCGAGCACTGGAATCTTCGTAAGCCCAGGCAAGCCGTTGACGGCTTGCCTGACATCGTCGCGAACCAGGCCTGCGATCATCATGGAACCGCCGGACGGCAATTCCACGGTCGTGTCGGCAAGGCGCTTGCGCAGCGACAGGGCATTCATGCCGGGACTGGTCACGCCTGAGGACAGCGATACCGATCCCTCGGTGGTCGGCTCGGAAACCGAGGTCCTAACCTTCAGGCTGATGCGGCCGGGAGACAGCACAACCGGCTGGAATTCCAGGCCGATGCCGTACTCGATCTTGTCGATCGTATAGGTCTTCAGGCCTGTCTGGTTGTCAGTGGATACGTTCTGGGAGACCCCGCTCACTATATTGTATTCGCCACCGACCTTGAAGGTCGCCTTCTCACCGGACACCGCGGTCAACGTCGGCTCGGCCAGGGTCTTCATGACCCCGGACTGCTCCATGGCGTTGATGTAGGCCCTCAACGCCGAGTTGCCGATGTTGAAGCCCGAATTCGACAACTGCTTGCCGAGGCCTGTGAAATTGTCGCTGAGCGCGCCGTAGCTGATGCCGTTGCTGCCGCCGTTGCCGACCATGTTGACGCCGAGCTGCTTCATTACGGACCGGCTGACTTCGGCTACCGTCACCTTCAGCGTGACTTGGTCGTCGCCGATGATCTGCAAGAGATTGACAATCTTAGAGGTGCGGCGCTGCGTATCCGGGTTGTTGATGTCGACACCGCTCTGGGCCGAGCCGCCGGCCGCGGTCTGTGAATATTGTCCCGTCGTCGCTTCACCGCCCGAGACGAAGATCGTCGCCAGATCAACCGCCCGTTTCGCGTCCAGAGGCGTGTCGACCGTCCCGGTCAAGATGACGTTGTCGTTGAGCAATTCCACCTTGATGGCCGAAGTCGGAAGGAAGCGCTTGATGTAGTCCTCCAGCCCGGCGACGTCGCGTTCGATGGCCAGGTCCAGACTGGCGATCTGTTCGCCGTTCGGACCGAAGACGAAGATGTTGGTCTCGCCGACCGCCTTGCCGAACAGGTAGATCCGCCTCGCGGTCCGGGTTACGGCATCGGCAACTGTCGGGTTGGCGACAAGGATGTCATAGGCATCGCTCGGCAGGTCGATGACGACCGATTTGTTGAGGCCAAGCTTCACGCGTTGGGTGGCCGTCGTGGCCGACACCTGCGTACTCTTCGCCTCGACGACGCCCTGAACATTCGTTCCGACGAGCAGCAGGCCGAATGCCGTGGCTATGATTGCCGGCAGTTTACCGCTTAGCCTCATTTTCTTGCCCCTACTTCGGAAACTTCACCCGACTTGATCAGCCTCACCGTTCCCCTGCGGCCATTGCCGGAAACGAGATAGTCGGCCTCGCCCGGATTCTTCTCCTGGGTGTCCGTGATCGACCGCAGCGCCAGGGTCAGGCGATCGGCCATCTGCTGGGCAACGGTGATGATTTCCGCCTGCCGGGGGGTCAGCTCCAGCGTAGCGGTCTGGCCCACCCTGGTCTTCTTGCCTTCCTCGTCCTCCTGGATGGTCTGGTCGATTGCCAGGACGCGGATGTTCTTGAGGATGGTTTCGGTGTTGAACCCGGTGCTGCCGCTGCTGGCATCCGCCCTGCGGGTCATGATCACGTCGACGAAATCGTTTGGAAGGATGAAGCCGCCTGCCGAAGTGTCAGCCGAAATGGTCGTGGCGACCGCCCGCATCCCGGAAGGCAGGATGGACGACATGAAGCTTTGCCCCTCGCCGATCAGCTTGGAACGCCGCACGGGCTCGCCCGCGTACATCGCCACGCGGGCTATCGACCCTTTCAGTTTCTCGAGCGCGTCGGGGGCGGTCGCCTTGGTGATGAAATTGGCGTTGATGCCGTCAGCCGGCCAGGATTGCCAGGTGATGTTGTTCCCGAGCGCGCTGCCCATCGCGACATCGCCCGACAGCACAAGCACGTCCTGCAGAGATACGGCGGGAGCCTTGGGGCCGGAATCGATGACGATCTGGGGCGGCGGCGCTACGACCATGTTTTTCGCGACATAACCAGCGCCACCCGCCGCGGCCACCGCCACGCTTAGAATAATCAGTCGGGATGCTGGCATTTGTCCGAACCTCGCCTTGGCAAACCTAGCCAAGCCGGACTTTGCAGCGGCAATCGTCAAAACAAGGTTAATGCAATGCTTACGATCGTGATTAATTTAAGCTTTACATAAATTGGATGGAGTGCGTCGCCATGCGTGCAAGTATCGGCCGGTTTCCTTCAAAGCCAGGTCGGACAACGCGGTAGGAGATGGGGAAATCAGATCGTGTTCAGCCGGCCAGCCTTGCCAGCGCCCACACCATCAAAGGCGAATCCGGATAGGTCAGCAATCCGCCCAGGCCGAGCGCGATCCCATAAGGAACCCCCGCCGACTCTTCCGCGAAGTGACGCAGGAATGGATTGCGGCCGGTAAATACCGCCAGCGGCGACTTCCGGTAAAGCAGGATGGCGAGCGTCAAGAGGCCGCCAATGAATGTCGAGACGACAAGGTATTCAACGAGATGCACGTTGAGCCCCATCCACACGGCCGTAGCGGCCAGCAGTTTGGCGTCGCCTCCACCCATGCCACCCATCGCGAACAGACCGAACGTCACGGCCAGAACCAGGGCCCCGGCGGCGAAATGCCAACCATAGGCCGCCCATTCCATGCCCGTCAGCGGTGCCACCAGCGCGAAGACGACGACAAGCAGCACCGGCACGCGATTGGCGATCGTCATCGACAGCATGTCGGAGATCGCGGCAAACAGCATGCAGAACGGAAAGACGACGAAGATCAGGGCTTCAAGCATCGGCGCTGTGCCTATTGTCCACGGGGCTCAATCTAGAATGAATCAATTAACGATTGATGAGGCCTGCAATTGATGAGGCCTGCAATGCAAACACGACCGTTGTCGGCCGCGACATGAACACGCAACACAAAACAGGGGCCACCACTTGGCGGCCCCTGTCCAGAACACGATCTGAACGTTCAGCAATAAGCCGATCAGCTGCCGCTGGAGTTCAGGGTGGTTCCGATCGAGGTGAACTTGGCGTTGATGGCATTGCCGAGCGCGCCAGCGCCGGTGATGATGGCGAGTGCGATGAGAGCGGCGATCAGACCATATTCGATAGCGGTCGCGCCGGATTCGTCCTTCACGAAACGTGCAATGAGATTAGACATTCGAGAGCTCCTACTCCACGTGTTACAGCACTTCCGTCAACTTCTGTGATGGTTGATCGGATGCTGCCAATCTAGGGAGAAGCTCTTTCGATCGGCTTAATAAACAGCCTTACCGATTCCTTTCCCGGATCGAACATAGTGCGTGGTTAACTCCGCGCTAAGCGCCGGTTAAAGCACCATTTCCCAGGCCAACACCGCAGAAGGCAAGGGCTTGGCGAAGCTTGTGGCCCAGCCCGGACCTGGCCACGCGAGCAGCGGTGCCGACCGCGACAACCGTCGGCGTGGGTCGACTTAACCGTTGGTTCACCAATCTCGTTCATGTTCCGTTGAACAGTCCGCTTGCGTGGAGCGCCATAATGGCCTTGCCGAGACCCTCAATCCTGATTGCCGTGCTCCTTGCGACCGCGAGTTTGATCACGCCAGCAAGGGCCGGTGCCGGCATCGAGGTCACCATGAACCAGGCCAAGATCGTCAAATTGTCGCGCCCCGCCGACACGGTCGTCGTCGGCAACCCGGCAATCGCCGATGCCTCCGTCCAGGACGCCTCCACGATCGTGCTCACAGGCAAGGGTTTCGGCGTCACCAATCTCGTCGTTCTCGACCAGGAAGGCAGCCCGATCGTCGACGCGCAGGTTACCGTCGTGCGGCAGGCAGCCTCGTCTGTCCGCATTTATCGACGTGCCGAGGTCCAGACCATGTCTTGCACGCCCTATTGCGAAAGCTCCTACAAGAGCGAGGCGGAAAAATCCTCAGAGGCTGAAATGAGCGTCAGCAAATAGGCCGCGCGGCGGACCGGCGGCCGGGTTACCGCCCGGTTAAGACCCCCGCGCCGACTTTAATGATCATTCAAACCGGACCTCAATTGGTTTGCGTTAGTACCCCTGTCGGGACCGTCCAGGGATGGCAGGAACAGTATGGGCAAGGCAATCGGTTCGACGGATCAACGCAAGATGGCGCGCGCCCGGTCTTTCAGGCGCTTCGTTCGCGACCGGCGCGGCAGCACGGCCCTGGAATTCGCGCTGCTTGCATTGCCTTTCGCTCTCCTGGTGTTCGCCATCCTCGAGAGCTGCATCTCATTCGCCGGCCAGGAGGTGATGGCCAACATCACCGACGATGTCGCGCGCCAGCTGCGCACCGGCCAGTTGCGGCCGGCCGATGTCGCTGGGAATAATTTGACAACCCTGATCTGCAACAAACTGGAAATCATCGTCTCCACGGATTGCCCACAACAGCTGCTCGTCGATCTTCGCCAGTATTCGACTTTCGCCGACGCGGCCCAGGCGGGCTTCAAAATCCAGAACGGTGATGTCGTGCTGATGCAGGGCACCAGTTCCCAGACATTCGTGAACTCCCCGGGGCCGGCGGAATCGAAGAATATGCTGCGGGTCTTCTACAAATGGCCTGTCATGACCGATCTGATGGCCAAGTCGATGGCCAATCTGAGTGGCGGCAGGACGCTGCATTTTGCGTCGGTGACCTGGCAGAACGAGCCGTTCAATTGAGTTCGGAAGCACCGACAAGAAAAAAGGCAATGGTATGATGCGTGCGGGGGCACATCTGGAAATTGCGGGGATCTGGAGCAAGGCGGTTGGGTTCTGGTCCAATCGCCGCGGCGTGGCGGCGGTCGAGTTTGCCCTTATCGTGCCTATCCTGCTGATCCTGTATTTCATGACCATGGAGGCTTCGCAGGCCATCGAGACCAGCAAGAAGGTCAGCCGTATCGGCAGCATGGTGGCCGATCTCGTCACGCAACAGCCGACCATCGTGAAGGCGGATCTCGACGCCATCATGCAAATCGGCACGTCAACCATCCAGCCCTACAACCGCTCGACGCCCAACATCACCATCACCGCGATACAGGTCACCACCGACACGCCGCCCAAAGTGCTGGTGGTGTGGTCACGCAAGGTGGCCAACGGCGTCAACAGCGTCGGCGCCACAGCAGGCTCGGCCACCACGGTTCCGACAACGCTCAAGGTCGCCGGCACCTTCCTGATCCGCGTCGACAGCACATTGGGCTACCAGCCCATCATCAGCTGGACCGCGGACACTCAACAGAAGCTTGGGTTGACCGCCGCCCTCGCCAACGGCATATCGATGGGCGAGACTTACTATCTGCGCCCCCGCAGAAGCCTGACGATCCCCTGCAGCGACTGCTGAGCAATTCCAGGAACAGCATGCAGCGTGCCTTTCGGCCGGAATTGCGTAAAAACAAAGACTTAGAGCGGCTCGGCGATTCCATCAGACACTGGATCGCTGGGGCTTTTTTACTGCTGCCCACCATCGGGCGAGACCATGCGCACGATGGCTTCCGCCGTCGCATAATCCTTTGGAGCCACGGTCAAAAATCCGCCAGAGTGCTTCGTTTCCAGGAGATCGTAGACGTCCGGCATCGTCGATTTGAGGTTGGTGAGGAACACGGTCAGCCGCCGTTTGGCTTCCGGGTCGAGATCGCTGCGCACGGTGTGGGGACCGTATCTCAGCAGCGCCGATGTCCACACGACCTGGAGAGCGGATGCCGAAAGGCCGGCCACCTCGAGCCTTGCCTGCGTGCCACCAGATAGGTGCGGCTGGCCATCGGCCGCGGCCCTGACCCAGCCGAACATGGCGTCGGCCTTGCCGTCGACGAGCATCATTTCCGCCGCCGACGCTGAATCCGCGTGGATCAGAAACGGTGCATTTTCGGCAACCTTGACATGCTCGGCGGCCAGTCCTGCCAGGGGCAAAAGCGAACCCCCGACACTGTCAGGCGGCGGCATGGCGATCCGATGGGTCTCCATATCAGCCAGGCCAGGCAGCTTGCCGTCCCTAGTCAGCAACACGGAGCGAATGCCCGCCGCACCGTCGGAATCGACGGGAGCCACGAGCGGCTCGACGCATCCGCAGCGTTGCTGCGCGGTGGCATAGGCGATCGCCGAATAGATGGCGTATTCGATCCGGGCATTGGCCTGCGCCTCGATCAGCGCGGCATAGTCGCGGGCAACGACGAACTCCACCTTCATGCCCAGCGCATTGGTAAAGGCCTGCGTCAACTGCGCCACACCCGGAACGGTGTTTCCGCCACCAGGCCCGGCGACAATGCCGATGCGAAACGTGCCGATATCATCGCGCCAGTCGGCCCGTGCCGGACCACACCAGAATGCGCCGTGCAGGGCGATGAGAGCAGCGCCTGCCTTGAGTGCAGCCTTCATGACAACACCGTCATTGCGTTTTGTTCGATCCCTGCGTTGGCCGGTCGCGACGCATTGTCTCGCGGCGCACTTTTGGGCGACATGCATCGGACTATCGCGCCAAGCCGTTGCCGTTCGGTTTCCGATTTGCCAACGCCGCCGTGGAACCCTATGTCTGGTCGTCCACACTGGCAACAATGATCCGATGGCGCGTGCTTTCCTCTTCGTCCTGGATTCCTTCGGCATTGGCGGCGCGGCCGACGCCGAGCGCTATGGCGACGCCGGCGCCAACACCCTCGCGCACATCGCCGAAGCTTGCGCGGAAGGCCGCGCGGATCGTGAAGGCCTTCGTCAGGGCCCGCTGTTTGTTCCCCACATGGCATCGCTCGGGCTTGGCAAGGCGGCCGAGACGGCGACAGGACTGGGTTTTGCCCATTTCGGAACGGATGTGCTCGCCAATGCCTTCCATGGCGCGGCGCAAGAAGTTTCGAGCGGGAAGGACACCCCTTCCGGTCACTGGGAGATCGCGGGCCTGCCGGTCCGCTTCGACTGGGGCTATTTCCCGGGTACCGTTCCCGCCTTCCCGGCCGATCTGACCGAGGCGATGATCCGCGAGGGCAAGGTGCCTGGCATTCTCGGCAACTGCCATGCGCCGGGCACCGAGATCATCGAGCGGTTCGGCGAGGAGCACATCCGTACCGGCAAGCCGATCTGCTACACGTCGGTCGATTCGGTCCTGCAGGTCGCCGCGCATGAAGTCCATTTCGGGCTGGAGCGGCTTTATGAGTTCTGTCAGGTGGTGCGCCGACTGGTTGACCCATTGAGGATCGGCCGCGTGATCGCACGGCCGTTCGTCGGCGAGACCACCACGACCTTCGCTCGAACCTACAACCGCCATGACTACGCCGTGCCACCGCCAGAGCCGACCTTGCTCGATAGATTGACGGCGCGGGGAAGCCGCGTCATCGCCGTCGGCAAGATCGGCGACATCTTCGCCCATCGCGGGATTTCGGAAGTGCGCAAGGCCGCCGGCAACATGGCCATGTTCGACGAGGCGCTGGGCGCAATGGACGACGCCGGCGACCGCGATCTCGTCTTCGCCAATTTCGTCGATTTCGACACCGAGTTCGGCCATCGCCGCGATGTCGCCGGCTATGCCGCCGCGCTCGAGGCCTTCGACCTGCGGCTGCCGGAGGCATTCGCAAGGCTGCGGCAAGGCGACCTTCTCATCCTGACGGCCGATCACGGCAACGACCCGACCTGGCGGGGCACCGACCACACGCGCGAGCGCATTCCCGTCATCGGCACCGGGCCGGATCTGAAAGGCGGCGACATAGGGCTGAGGGCAACCTTCGCCGATATCGGCGAGACCGTAGCCGAACATCTCGGGGTGGCGCGCGGCCGCTACGGCACTTCTTTCCGCGCGACGATTGGCGGCCATGCCTGAATTGCCCGAAGTCGAAACGGTCCGGCGCGGCCTGCAGCCGGTTCTCGAAGGCGCCCGTCTGGCCAAGGTCGAGGCGCGGCGGCTGGATCTCCGGTTTCCGTTTCCCGAACGGTTCTCGGAACGGCTGACCGGCAGGAAAATCACCGCGCTCGGCCGCCGGGCGAAGTACCTGACCATGCATATGCAGGATGGTCCGGTGCTGATCTGCCATCTCGGCATGTCGGGCTCCTTTCGCATCGAGACCGACGACGACAGCGAGATGCTGGGCGTGTTCCACCACGAACGCTCGAAAAGCACGGTGCACGACCATGTCGTGTTCCATGTCGTCTCCACGGCCGGCGTCCGGTCCCGCGTGATCTTCAACGACCCGCGCCGCTTTGGTTTCATGCTGTTTTCAGAAGAGCCGGCGGAGACGCATCCCATGCTGGCCGGACTGGGCGTGGAGCCCACGGGCAATGCGCTGGACGGCGTGCTGCTCGCCTCGCTGCTGAAAGGTCGCAGATCGCCGCTCAAGGCAGCGCTTCTCGACCAGAGGCTGATCGCGGGGCTTGGCAATATTTATGTCTCGGAGGCGCTGTGGCGTGCCGGCCTGTCGCCCCTGCGCGAGGCGGGCACCATCGCCAAGCCCGGCAAGAAGGCGAAGGAACAGAGCGAACGTCTCGCCGGGGCGATCCGCTCGGTCATATCGGACGCCATCGCCGCCGGCGGGTCATCGCTGCGTGACTATGTGCACGCCGACGGGTCGCTGGGCTATTTCCAGCACTCCTTCGCCGTTTACGACCGCGAGGGAGAGTCCTGCCCAAAGCCCGGCTGCGGCGGTCACGTCGAGCGCATCGTGCAGAGCGGACGCTCGACCTTCTATTGCCGGACGTGTCAGAGCTGAGTTAGACCGGGGTCGAGCGAGGAGAAGCAGCATGGCCTATGAGACGATCATCACCGAGACGCGCGGCAAGGTCGGGCTGATCACGCTGAACCGGCCGCAGGCGCTCAACGCGCTGAATTCCCAGATCCTCAATGAACTCGTCGCAGCCGTAAACGGTTTCAGCGCCGATCCCGGCATCGGCGCCATGGTTGTTACCGGCTCCGACAAGGCCTTTGCCGCCGGTGCCGACATCAAGGAGATGCAGGCGATCTCCTACGTCGACGCTTACAGCCAGGACTTCTTCGCTGGCTGGGAAGAATTCACGCGGGCGCGAAAGCCAATCATCGCGGCGGTGGCCGGCTATGCGCTGGGAGGGGGGTGCGAACTCGCGATGATGTGCGATTTCATCATCGCCGCCGATACGGCCAAATTCGGCCAGCCCGAAATCACGCTCGGCGTCATTCCCGGCATGGGCGGGTCGCAACGACTGACCCGGTTCGTCGGTAAGTCGAAGGCCATGGATATGTGCCTGACCGGGCGGATGATGGATGCGGCGGAAGCCGAGCGCTCGGGCCTGGTATCGCGGGTCGTGCCCGCGGGCGAGCTTGTCGAGGCGGCGGTCAAGGCGGCTGCCAAAATCGCTGATTTCTCACTGCCGTCGGTGATGATGGCGAAGGAAGCTGTCAACCGTGCCTATGAAACGACGCTTGCCGAGGGATTGCGGTTCGAACGCCGCCTGTTCCACTCGCTTTTCGCCCTCGAAGACCAGAAGGAAGGCATGGCGGCCTTCGCCGAAAAGCGGAAGCCGAATTTCACCAACCGGTAGGGCATCGCCGGCCCGGGCCCGAAACCCCGTGACGCCGGCCAAAAAGAACGCCAGGCAGCGTTGACGCGCCGGAAAAGCTGAACTATAAGCCGCACCAACCGAGGCGGCCCCGTGGCTGCCCGTTTGTTTTTTGCGCCCTGCGGCATGCCGCGTGCGCCGACCAGATCAGAAGAGAGGCATCATGGCCAACACATCCTCGGCCAAAAAGGCAACGCGTAAGATCGCCCGCCGCGCGGCGATCAACAAGAACCGTCGGTCGCGCGTCCGCACCTATGTCCGCCAGGTCGAGGAGGCACTCGCCTCCGGCGACAAGGCAGCCGCCCAGGCCGCTTTCAAGGCCGCCGAGCCGGAATTGATGCGCGCCGCGACCAAGGGCGTGATCCACAAGAACACCGCGTCCCGCAAGGTGTCGCGGCTGGCCCAGCGCCTCAAAGTGCTCTCGGCCTGACATCGCCTTTCCAGGCTTATCTTCTTTGAAACCCGGCCGATCGTGCCGGGTTTTTTCGTTTGCCGGCAAGTACTTAAAAAGAATACTGAGAAATGGCGTCCAATACGGATTCCAGGGTTCGAAATGCTTTGCCGGCACATGCATGCCTACTGATGGTCGACATGCTTGAAAAGTGTAGGCTGAAAAATTCCAAGCCAGCATAAATAATCAATATTTTTCAATCAATTAGCGATAGTCATCCACAACTTGTCCACAGCACGCCGGAGGGACGGGAGGACAACTGGCTGTCAAGCGAATTATTTCAGAAAATTTCAAACCGGCCCGGCTTTTTCATATTCGCCGGAAAAGGGTTTGAATCACAATGGCTTTGTTAAAACATACCGCCGCAGCATGGCGCCCGAACCCGCCCGAGGTAACCAGATTCCTTAAAAATCCGTTAGACGTGGCCTTGCCCTATCCACAGCGATTTCGGTAATGTCCATCCATCGAAAGGGACGGGGCCCTGAGCCCTTAACCCAGCCTGAATCGGGCCAGCTTAAATTGGCGGGATTTGCGACGCGGATCAAGTCCGCGGACGGTTTGGTTTGCTCTTTTTCGGTACGGTAGGGGACTGGCGTAACTAGACATGGCAGGTAGACAGCGCGCCGGCGCTCTTTCGCCGGACGGTGTCGTGTTGCCCTGACGTACCCAACGCGGACTGGCTTCCATGGGCCGGCACCGGTTCCCCCGGATAGTGGGCGACGTTCATTGCCGGCGGCGGCAAGGAGCTTCGTAGCGAAGGCACAGTCGCTGGAAAAGATGCAGGAGGCGCATCCCCAGCGGAAAAACAGGTACAGAAAGGCAAGGAACTCGATCATGCAGAGCGGCATCGAAAGGGAGCTTACGGGCGACCTCCCATTTCCTGGAACTTTGATCGGAGCAAACGAGATGGTGGTCTCCAGCGACGCGGAGCAGAAGTTCGACCGGGTCAAGACCCAGTTGAAGGCGCGTCTGGGGGCTGAAGTCTATTCGAGCTGGTTCGGCCGCATGAAGGTCGCGGAGGCTTCCAAGGGCATTGTCCGCATCTCCGTGCCCACCGCGTTCCTGCGCTCGTGGATCAACGGTCATTATCACGACCTCATCTCCGAACTGTGGAAGCAGGAGGATTCCGAAGTCCTCAAGATCGAGATCGTCGTCCGCACGGCCACTCGCCAGGGGCGCAGCCATGCCGAACCGGAATTGGCGCCGGCGCGCAAGATGACGCGGCAAACGCAGACGGCGCTGGCCGCCGGCACCGTGAGTCCAGGCAGGGTGGAGCGGCCTCCGGTGCCGCGGCCGGGCGTTTCGGCCGAGAACGAGTTCCGCCACAATGTGCTGGGGTCGCCGCTTGATCCGCGCTACACTTTTAGCTCCTTCATCGAAGGACCGTCGAACCGGGTGGCGTTCGCTGCCGCCAAGGCCGTAGCGGAATCGCAGTCGAGCGCGGTGCGCTTCAATCCGCTTTTCCTGCACGCGACCGTCGGGCTTGGCAAGACGCACCTCCTCCAGGCCATCGCGGCGGAATCGCTGAAGCAGAATCCCAAGTCCCGCGTCGTCTATCTCACCGCCGAATATTTCATGTGGCGCTTCGCCACGGCGATCCGTGACAACAATGCGCTGACGCTCAAGGAGCAGCTGCGCGACATCGATCTCCTGATCATCGACGACATGCAGTTCCTGCAGGGCAAGTCGATCCAGCATGAGTTCTGCCATTTGATCAACATGCTGCTCGACAGCGCCAAGCAGGTTGTCGTCGCAGCGGACCGGCCGCCGTCGGAGCTGGAATCGCTGGAGCCGCGGGTGCGTTCGCGCCTCAATGGCGGCGTCGCGCTCGAAATGTCGGCGCCCGATTTCGCCATGCGCCTTGGCATGCTCAAACTGCGCCTGGCCACGGCCAGGACCGACGACGCGTCGCTCGACATTTCCGATGAAATCCTCAATCACGTCGCCCGCACCGTGACCGGCAGCGGCCGCGAACTCGAGGGTGCGTTCAATCAGCTGCTGTTTCGCCAGTCGTTCGAGCCGCAGATCACCATCGACCGCATCGACGAGATCCTCGGCCACATCTATCGCACGGGCGAGCCGAAGCGGGTTCGCATCGAGGACATCCAGCGCATCGTGGCGCGCCACTACAACGTGTCGAAGACGGAACTTTTGTCCAACCGGCGCACGCGCACGATCGTCAAGCCCAGGCAGGTCGCCATGTATCTGTCGAAGGTGATGACGCCGCGCTCCTTGCCCGAAATCGGGCGGCGCTTCGGCGGCCGCGACCACACCACGGTGCTGCATGCCGTGCGCAAGATCGAAGACCTTTCCGGCGCCGACAACACGCTGGCACAGGAACTAGAACTGCTGCGGCGCCTGATCAACGACCAGGCCTGACCGGTACCGCGACAGGCAAGCCAGAACCGTTCTGGAATTCAATGGCTTGCCTGCCCGGCCGCGAACCCGAAATGGGCCCACGGCATTGCCGGGAGACGATCCGGATTCCGGATTCGCCGCACCGGCCGGCGGACTTCGTGCCTTTTATCCCCAGAAAGCCTGTGCAGCCGGCCTGAACCGGTGGCGCGGGCTTGCGTTTGCTGGCTTTTTCCTGTCAGTTTACGCAGATTCTGAGCCTGTTCAGACCTTTCGCGGGGCGCCGCCAGCCGGAGACCCGCTCATCCTTTCAAGCGAGCCTGTTTCGTCATGCGTGTTATCCTGGAACGGTCAAATCTCCTGAAGTCGCTCAACCACGTCCACCGCGTGGTCGAACGGCGCAACACCATACCGATCCTGTCCAACGTGCTGCTCAGCGCCGAAGGCGCCAGCCTCGAAATGAAGGCCACCGACCTCGACCTGGAGGTGACGGAAGCGACACCGGCCAAGGTGGAGCGCGGCGGGGCGACCACGGTTCCGGCCCACCTTCTCTACGACATCGTGCGCAAACTCTCCGACGGCGCCGAGGTGATGCTGAAGACGGATGAGGACGGCAACGCCATGACGGTGACGTCGGGCCGCTCGAGCTTCCGCCTGCAGTGCCTGCCGCAATCCGACTTCCCGGAGCTTTCGGCCGGCTCCTTCTCGCATATCTTCCGCCTCGACTCGGTTGCCCTGAAGGGGCTGATCGAGAAGACGCAGTTCGCCATTTCCACCGAAGAGACGCGCTACTATCTCAACGGCATCTATCTGCACACGCATGAGGTCGGCGGCAAGCTCAAGCTGCGCTCCGTGGCCACCGACGGCCACCGCCTGGCCCGTGCCGAGATCGACGCGCCGGCGGGTTCCGAGGGCATGCCGGGCATCATCATTCCGCGCAAGACGGTCAGTGAGCTGCAGAAGCTGGTCGACGATCCGGATGTCGCCGTGACCACCGAACTGTCGGACACCAAGATCCGCTTCACCATCGGCAGCGTGGTCCTGACCTCGAAGCTGATCGACGGCACCTTCCCCGATTATCAGCGCGTCATTCCGACCGGCAACGACAAGAAGCTGATCCTCGACCGCCAAAGCTTTGCCGCCGCGGTCGATCGCGTCTCGACCATTTCCTCAGAACGGGGCCGCGCCGTGAAGCTTTCGATCAGCGAAGGCCAGGTGACGCTCGCCGTCAACAACCCGGATTCCGGCAGCGCCACCGAGGAACTGGCCGCCGACTATTCGGCGGACCCGATCGAGATCGGCTTCAACGCCAAGTACCTGCTCGATGTCGCGGCGCAGTTGACCGGCACCGAAGCCAAATTCATGCTGGCCGACGCCGGCTCGCCGACGCTGATCCACGACATGGCCGACGAGACCGCGCTTTATGTGCTGATGCCGATGCGGGTATAGCCGGCACTTGTCGTCACGCGGCTCCGCCGCGGACCGGCAGCGAGAACGATGGCGACTTCTACAGGCGGATAGCGGTTGCCGGTACAAACCCATATAAGTAAGCTAACACTTACTAACTTTCGCAATTATGCGGCGCTGGCGATCGATCTCGCGCCGGGCCCTGTGGTCTTTTCCGGCGACAACGGCGCCGGCAAGACCAACCTTCTCGAAGCCATTTCCTTTCTGACCCCCGGGCGCGGCCTGCGCCGTGCTCCTTACGCGGATGTCGCGCGCGAGGGCGGCGACGGCGGTTTTGCGCTGCACGCCCGGCTCGACGGACCTGACGGCCAGGTCGAGATCGGCACCGGCATTTCCGGCGGCGACAGCGAGGGCGGCAGGCGGGTGCGGATCAACGGCGCCAACGCACGGTCGGCCGAGGATATGCTGGAATGGCTGCGCGTCGTGTGGCTGACGCCCGCCATGGATGCGCTGTTCACCGGACCGGCGGCGGATCGCCGCCGCTTTCTCGACCGGCTGGTGCTGGCGATCGACCCTGGCCACGGCCAGCGCGCCCTCGACTACGAGAAGGCGATGCGCGGCCGTAATCGTCTGCTGACCGAAGGCTCGCGCGACGACCGCTGGTTCGAGGCGATCGAGACCCAGATGGCCGAAACCGGCGTGGCGATCGCCGCGGCGCGCGCCGAGATGGTGCGCCTGCTGGCCGCCATGATCGACAGGCTGCCCGGCACGGGGCCGTTCCCGCAGGCCGACATCGGCCTCGCGGGCGATTTGGAGGCCGAGATCGCAAGCACGCCGGCGGTCGATGTCGAGGAGCGGTTCCGGCGGGCACTCATGGAAGGCCGCGACCGCGACCGCGCCGTCGGGCGCACGCTCGAGGGGCCGCACCGTTCGGATCTCGTTGTCCGGCACCGGCCCAAGGCGATGCCGGCAGAGCTCTGCTCGACCGGTGAACAGAAGGCACTGCTGGTCGGCATCGTCCTCTCGCATGCTAGGCTGACCGGCGAAATGTCCGGCATGACGCCGATCCTGCTCCTTGACGAGATCGCCGCGCATCTCGACGGCGGACGGCGGGCGGCGCTGTTCTCGATCCTGGAGGAATTGAACTGCCAGGCTTTCATGACGGGAACCGATGCCGCGCTGTTTTCCAGCCTGCTGGGCCGGGCACAGTTCCTGACGGTCGACCACGGCAAGGTCAGGCCAACCGTCTAGCATGCATGTCGGCACCCCAAAACCGCCTCACAGTTTTGGGCGAGATGCATGAAGACCTGACAAGGTTTTTCGGCCACGATATGGTCCTGACATGATCACTGCGCTCACCGCCGACGAGATCGAACGTTATGCCCGCCACATCGTGCTGCCCGAGGTCGGCGGCGCGGGCCAGCAGAAGCTCAAGCAAGCGCGTGTCCTGGTGATCGGCGCGGGCGGGCTGGGGGCGCCGGTGCTCGAATATCTTGCCGCGGCCGGCGTCGGCACGCTCGGCATTGTCGACGACGACACGGTGTCGCTCTCCAATCTGCAGCGTCAGGTCATCCACGGCACCGATACGGTCGGCATGTTGAAAACCGATAGCGCCAAGGCGGCGATCATCCGCATCAATCCCAACACCACGGTCGAAACGCACACATTCCGGCTGACGGCGGAGAACGCCCCTGCCCTCGTCGCACGCTATGACATCGTCGTCGACGGTTCCGACAATTTCGAAACCCGCTACACGGTGGCCGACGCCTGCGCGAGCGAAAGAAAACCGCTGGTGCATGCCGCTGTCGGACGTTTCGACGGTTCGGTGACGGTGCTGAAGCCATTCGAGGACGGCAAGGATGGCAAGCCGAACCCGAGCTATCGCGACCTCTTTCCCGAAGCCCCGCCGCCGGGGCTGGTGCCGTCCTGCGCCGAGGCCGGGGTGCTCGGCGCGCTGACCGGCGTCGTCGGCACGCTGCAGGCGATGGAGGCGATCAAGCTGATCACCGGCATCGGAGAACCGCTGGTCGGCCGGCTGCTGCTCTACGATGCGCTCGCCGCGCGCTTCGAAACGATCCGCTACACCAGGCGCTGACCTTGAAGCAGACCGTGCCCTTCTCCATCATCCGCATCGCCGCCGATTTCGACCGCTGGGATGATGTGCTCGCCCTGATCATGCAGGCCTTCGCCTCCATGGATGGCGTCATCGACCCGCCATCCTCGGCCCACTTGCTCACCGTCGACACATTGCGTGACAAGGCTCGGCGGGAGACCGGCTTCGTGGCCCTCAATGGCTGCAGGATCGTCGGCTGCGTCTTTGCTCTCGAACGGGGGGACGACTTTTATGTCGGCAAGCTCGCCGTCGCACCGGACTGCCAGGGGCAAGGCATTGGCCGGCAGCTGATGCGGGCGGTCGAACGTCTTGCGCTCGACCGCGGCAAGGCGGCGCTGGAACTTCAGACACGGATCGAACTCATCACGAACCATGCCGCCTTCGCCTGCCTCGGCTTCCACGAGACCGAACAGACGGCGCATGAAGGCTACGCCAGGCCGACCTCGATCACCATGCGCAAAGCCATTTCGTAAGCTTTGGGCCATTTCGTAAGCTTTGGCTTTCACTTTAAGGAAGGCGAGCCGTCAGGTTCTGAGCGGCAACACGCGGTCCGGCGGACGATGGCCGTCAACGAAGGCCCTGATATTGATGATGACCTTCTCGCCCATGTCGATGCGGCCCTCGAGTGTCGCCGAGCCCATATGCGGCAAGAGCACGACCTTGCCCTTGGCGGCGAGCTTGAGCAGCTTGCCGTTCAGGGCCGGCTCGTGCTCGTAGACGTCGAGACCGGCTCCGGCGATCTTGCCGTCCTGGATCAGCTTGACCAGCGCTTCTTCATCGATGATGTCGCCGCGCGCGGTGTTGACGACATAGGCCGTGGGCTGCAGCAACGCCAGCCGCCGCGCCGACAAGAGGTGGAAGGTCGCGGGCGTCGACGGACAGTTGACCGAGATGATGTCCATGCGGGCCAGCATCTGGTCGAGGCTTTCCCAATAGGTCGCCTCCAGCCCGTCCTCGACCGCCGGCAGCACGCGATGGCGGTTGTGGTAGTGGATGGAAAGGCCGAAGGCCTTGGCCCGCCGGGCAACGGCCGTGCCGATGCGGCCCATGCCGACAATGCCGAGCCGCTTGCCCCAGATGCGCCGGCCAAGCATCCAGGTCGGCGACCAGCCGGCCCATTTCTTGTCTCCTGTCAGCACATTGGCGCCTTCCGCGAGCCGGCGTGGCACCGCCAGCATCAGCGCCATGGTCATGTCGGCGGTATCTTCCGTGAGCACATTGGGCGTGTTGGTGACGGTAATGCCCCTCTTGGCCGCCGCCGCCACGTCGATCTTGTCGACGCCATTGCCGAAATTGGCGATCAGCTTGAGGTTGTCGCCGGCCTGGGCGATGAGCGCCGCGTCGATCTGGTCGGTCACGGTCGGCACCAGCACGTCGGCTTCCTTGACCGCGGCAACCAGTTCCGGCTGCGTCATCGGTCTGTCCTCGACATTCAGCCTGGCATCGAACAACTCGCGCATGCGGGTCTCGACCGGGTCGGGCAGCTTTCGCGTGATGACCACGAGAGGCTTCTTTTTGCCTACCATTGTTTCCCTCGTTGAGACCTCTTTAACCAAGACCGGCGAAACTGAAAGCCGGTCGCGGTAGCCGATTTACCCATGTAACAAGCGGTGCCGCCGAAGACAAAGAAAAAGGGGCGCCGCAGCCACCGGGCCGGCACCGAAAGGAACGAAAGTGTCTGGTTTCGCGTCGCTTCGCCTGACCCTCAGCGCAGCATTTCTCGGCGCTCTCCTTTATTCTCCGCTTGCCACGGCGCAGAGCGCGGCGGCACCCGCCCAGAGCGCCGTCACGCTCGGACCGAGCGGCCTGCCGCTGCCGCGATTCGTCAGCCTCAAATCCGGCCGCGTCAACTCGCGTGTCGGACCGGGCGCCAACTATTCGGTCGACTGGATGTACCTGAAGGCCGGGCTGCCGATGGAGGTCATCCAGGAATTCGACACATGGCGGCGCGTGCGCGATGCGGACGGTTCGGAAGGCTGGATCAACCAGTCGCTGCTCTCAGGCCGACGCACCGCCATCATCGCGCCCTGGCAGCGCGGCAAGGGCGCCCAAGTCAATCTTCTCAAGAGCCCCGACAAGGGTGCCAGGGTGGTGGCAATCGTCGAGCCGGGCGTCATGGGCACGATCAAGTCCTGCGACGGCCAGTGGTGCGAGATGACGCTCAACGGCCATACCGGCTGGCTCGCCCAGGCGGCGGTCTGGGGCGCGTATCCGGGCGAGCGGGTCAAGGACTGAACGTCTCGCGTTTACGCCCGATACGGCCAAGATGGGTGTCCTGGAAACCGGTTGACAGCTTGAGGCCATAGCCAAGCGCACGGTCGATGGCGATGTGCGCGATCCAGATCAGCGCGACCGCGATTGCCGTCGCATTGCCGACCAGGCGACCAACGAGCAACAGCAGCACCGGTACGATCACGATGTGCAGGGCGTTGTAGGCGATGGCGCCGATGCGCGGGCCACCAAGATAGCCCAATATCGACAGGTCCGGCGCCAGGATGAGCAATCCGAAGAGCCACCAGGAAACGCCCGTTGAACCGTAGAATACGACAGCGGCCATGGTCACGACAGCCCATTCGAGCCGGACTATCAGGTCGAGCGGTTTCATCCCAGGCCGATTATTCTGGCCCGGCCAATTATTCGGGACGGGCCGATTGGTCTGGCCCCGGCTGTCATTCCTGGCGCTTGGGGCGCAGTCTCACGACGATGTCGACATTGGCGATTTCCATACCCTCGGGCGGGTCCGGCAGGTTGGTGACCGTCACCGGGCCGTCGGCGATGTCGAAAATCCGGTTCTCGCCTTCGATGTAGAAATGATGGTGGTCGGAGGTGTTGGTGTCGAAATAGGTCTTGGCACCCTCGACCGCGAGAATGCGCAGCAGCCCCGCCTGGGTGAACTGGTGGAGCGCGTTGTAGACGGTGGCCAGCGACACCGGCACGCCGGCGGCCAGCGCCTCTTCGTGCAGTTCCTCGGCGGAGAGATGGCGATCGCCCTTGGCAAAAAGCAGATCGGCAAGCGCGATGCGTTGGCGCGTCGGCCTCAGCCCCGCTTCCCGTACTCGCTTGTCCACAGCGACATTTTCCTTCCGGCAGCCCCGGTCCATCTGGTCTTCCAAGCTCACAGTCCCGCCTCAAGACACGCCCAGAATGGCAAAAAAATGAATGTCTGCCGAAACCGAGCGCCGTGTCGACATATATTCTGTCGTCCGAATGCGATCAATAGCGCGCATTGACCCGGGCTGACTGGCGGGTTAAGCGCAAACGCCGGTTTCCGGCCTGAAACAGATTGTGTTAGGACACCAACGACAAGGGCGCGCTACCGCCCGGACGATATGGGGACGAGATTGATGGCGGGTTCGAAATCCAGCTACGACTACGAAGAATTGCTGGCCTGCGCCCGCGGCGAGCTGTTCGGAGAGGGCAATGCCCAGCTGCCCTACCCGCCGATGCTGATGTTCGACCGCATCACCGAGATCAGCGAGACCGGCGGCGCCTTCGACAAGGGCTTCATCCGAGCCGAATTCGACATCAAGCCGGACCTTTGGTTCTTTGCCTGCCATTTCATCGGCAATCCCATCATGCCGGGATGCCTCGGCCTCGACGCTTTGTGGCAGTTGACGGGTTTCTACCTTGGCTGGCTCGGCGAACCCGGCAAGGGAATGGCGCTGTCGACCGGCGAGGTCAAGTTCAAGGGCATGGTCACGCCATCGGTCAAGAAGGTCGAGTACGGCGTGGATTTCAAGCGCGTGATGCGTGGTCGGCTCGTGCTGGGCATCGCCGATGGCTGGATGAAGGCGGATGGCGAGCCCATATATGCGGCGACGGACCTGAAGGTCGGTTTGTCCAAGCAGTCGGCGGTCGCTTGACCACAGCCCTGGCCCGCCCATTGGCCGGCATCCCTGGAAGGAGTTGCGAATGAGACGTGTCGTAGTCACAGGCCTCGGCATCGTGTCGTCGATCGGCAACAACGCCAACGAGGTGCAGACCTCGCTGCATGACGCCAGATCCGGGATCAGCTTCTCCAACTCCTTCGCCGAGCATGGCTTCCGCTGCCAGGTCTGGGGTGCGCCGACACTCGACCCTTCCGCCATGATCGATCGCCGCGCGATGCGCTTCCTGTCGCAGGGCGCGGCCTGGAACCATGTCGCCATGGACCAGGCGATCGCGGATGCGAGGCTTGGCGAAAGCGACATCACCAATGAGCGCACCGGCATCGTCATGGGCTCGGGCGGCCCCTCCACCCGCACCATCGTCGAAGCGGCCGAAACCACGCTCAAGAACGGCAGCCCCAAGCGCATCGGCCCCTTTGCGGTGCCGAAGGCGATGTCGTCGACGGCCTCGGCCACCTTGGCCACGTGGTTCAAGATCCATGGCGTCAACTATTCGATCTCGTCGGCCTGCTCGACCTCGGCGCATTGCATCGGCAATGGCTATGAGCTGATCCAGTGGGGCAAGCAGGACATGGTCTTTGCCGGCGGCCACGAGGATCTCGACTGGACGATGTCGGACCTGTTCGATGCCATGGGCGCCATGTCGTCGAAGTTCAATGACCGGGCATCGACTGCTTCCCGCGCCTACGACGCCAATCGCGACGGCTTCGTCATTGCCGGCGGCGCCGGCGTGCTGGTGCTGGAAGAGCTTGAGCATGCCAAGGCGCGCGGCGCCAAGATCTACGCCGAGATCGTCGGCTACGGCGCGACCTCGGACGGCCACGACATGGTGGCGCCTTCGGGCGAAGGCGCGGTCCGCTGCATGCGGCAGGCGCTGTCGACGGTCACCACGCCGGTCGATTACATCAACACCCACGGCACCTCGACGCCGGTGGGGGATTCCAAGGAAATGGGCGCCATCCGCGAGGTGTTCGGCGAGAAGATGCCGTTCATCACCTCGACGAAATCACTGACCGGCCATTCGCTGGGCGCGGCCGGCGTGCAGGAATCCATCTATTCGATCCTGATGATGCAAGGCGGCTTTATCGGCGAAAGCGCCCATATCGAGACGCTCGATCCTGAATTCGAGGGCATGCCGATCGTGCGCAAGCGCATCGACGACGCCAAGATCGACACCGTCCTGTCAAATTCCTTCGGCTTCGGTGGCACCAACGCAACGCTCGTTTTCCAGCGCTATTCCGCATAAGGCCTGGTTTTGTAGAAGGATTGGCGGCCATGGACGGATTGATGAAGGGCAAGCGCGGGCTTGTCATGGGTGTCGCCAACGACCATTCGATCGCTTGGGGCATCGCCAGGAAATTGTCCGAACATGGGGCGGAACTGGCGTTCACCTACCAGGGTGAGGCCTTCGGCCGCCGGGTGAAACCGCTCGCCGACAAGCTCGGCGCCTCGCTGGTCGTTCCCTGCGACGTCGAGGACAGCGCTTCGGTCGCCGAAACCTTCGAGACGCTTGGCAAGGCCTGGGGCGGGCTGGATTTCGTCGTCCATGCCATCGGCTTTTCCGACAAGAATGAGCTGAAAGGCCTTTACGCCGACACCAGCCGGGACAATTTCGTCCGCACCATGGTGATCTCCTGCTATTCCTTCACCGAGGTGGCCCGCAATGCCGCGCCGCTGATGAAGGATGGCGGCTCGATGATCACGCTGACCTATGCCGGTTCGGTCCGCGTCATGCCGAACTACAACGTGATGGGCGTCGCCAAGGCCGGTCTCGAGGCCAGCGTGCGTTATCTCGCCAACGATTACGGCCCGCGTGGCATCCGGGTGAACGGCATCTCGGCGGGACCGGTGCGCACGCTTGCCGGCGCCGGCATTTCGGACGCCCGCCACATGTTCTCCTACCAGCAGCGCAACTCGCCGCTGCGCCGTACCGTGACCATCGACGAGGTCGGCGGGTCTGCGCTTTATCTCCTGTCCGACCTCGCCTCCGGGGTCACCGGCGAGATCCACTATGTCGATTCCGGCTACCACATCGTCTCGATGCCGACGCTGGACGAGTTGAAGCAGACGGATGGCTGAGGAGCGGATTTGCGGCCATACGCTTTGCGCGACATGTATCCTGGCGTTGGAAATAGCTTCTTTCCAGGAAAGAAATAACCCTCTCCGGTAAAATTGGATGCATTCGCGGAAAGCCATTTTAAGAAGGCGCCCGCTATAGAGTCCCGCAATCTGGGGACCGTTCAATGCCTGCCGTCAGCAACCCGAAGCGAACACCGGTGTTCCGACTGCTCACCATAGCAAGTTCGGGTATCGGCAGTTTCATCCTGGGCATCTGGGGCCTGAAGCACGGTCTCGGCAACGGGTTTGCCGGCATATCGATGGACTTGATGGTCGCGATCATGGCCGCGCTTTGCGCGCTGGCGGCATCGGTGGCGGCAATGTCCTTCTTCGCCGGCATCGATGAATCGGCGGATTTCGTCTTCAACGAGACCCATTTCGACAAGCTGACCGGGTTGCTGGCCCGCCCGGCGATGGTCGGCAAGATCGCCGAGGCGGCATGCACCACAAGCCGGACCGGAGAACCGGTGTTCCTGATCGACATCGACATCGACCGGTTCAAGCAGATCAACGACGCGATCGGCTACACCCAGGGCGACGAGTTGATCCGCGCCTTCACCGAGCGGCTGAAAACCTGCGTTCCCGCGCGCACCGTGATCGGGCGCATTGGTGCCGGCGAGTTCGCCGTGCTGCTTCAGGATCACCATATCCAGGGAACGATGGAAAGCATGCTCGAGAGGCTCATCGACGAGATGATGGAGCCCTATGAACTCAGCAGCCATCAGCAATCCGTGAGCCTGTCGGTGGGTATCGTGGCCATGCCCAAGGATGGCATCGACCCGGTCCTCATCCTGCGCCGCTCCAACCTGGCGCTGCAGAACGCGCGCGCCAGCGGCGTCGGCAACTGGTCGGTCTTCGACAGCGAGATGGGGCGGGTGGCCGACTACCGCCAATGGGTCGAATCCGAACTGCACACCGCCTTCGAACGCGGAGACTTCGACCTGCACTATCAGCCGCAACTCGACCTGCCGACCGGCCGCATCGTCGGCTATGAGGCGCTGATCCGCTGGAACCATCCAGAGCGTGGCATGATCCCGCCGATGGAGTTCATCCAGATCGCCGAGGAGACGGGGATGATCAACCCGATCGGCGAATGGGTTCTGCGCAAGGCCTGCAGCGACGCCAGCCATTTGCCGGACGACTGCTTCGTAGCTGTCAACATCTCGCCGGTCCAGTTCATGACCAAGGACTTCGTCGGCATCGTGCGCGACACGATAAGGACCACCGGCATCAAGCCGTCACGGCTGGAACTGGAAGTCACCGAGACGGCGATGATGCAGGACCGTGACCGCGCGGCCGCCATCCTGAAAGAGCTTGCCGAGATGGGCATATCCGTGGCCGTCGACGACTTCGGCACCGGCTATTCGAATCTCAGCTACCTGATCGACTTCTCGTTCGGCAAGCTGAAGATCGATCGTTCCTTCGTCAGCCGTATCGATACCGATTCCAGTTCCGGTGCCGTCGTCTCCACCATTGTCGGGCTTTCACGTGCGCTCGGCGTGAGCATCATCGCCGAAGGCGTCGAGACCGAGAGCCAGGCAACGCTGCTGCGGGCGGCAGGCTGCGAAGTCGTGCAGGGCTACCTGTTCGGGCGGCCGGCGCCGCTGAAGGTCGGGGTCGTCGATGGGCACGCCGGCGAGGACATGCGGCGCGTCGCCACTCTGCATTGAGCGACGCCCGCTTATATCAGCGCCGAGCGGAAAACACCTTGAACATACCGTCGCGGGCAAGCTCGGCGTGGCTGGCAAAGGCGGCCGATAGCACGGGCTCGTAGGGAAGCTCGCGGTTGGCGACCATGAACAGCCTGCCGCCGGGCTTCAACGCCTTGGCTGCGGCACGGATCATGCCGGCGCCGATCTCCGGCTCCGCCGCGCGGCTGCGGTGAAAGGGCGGGTTCATGGCGATAACGTCATAGCGGCGCTCGACAGGCTCGGCGAGCAGGTCCGTCCAGAAAAAGCCCTGTGCCACGGTGTTGGCCAGGTTGCCCTTGGCCGACTCCAGCGCATCGAAATCGGCCTCGTAAAGGTCGAGACCCGACAGGCCTGGCGAGCGGGCAGCCATTTCCGCCGCCACATAGCCCCAGCCGGCGCAGAAATCGGCCGCGCTGCCACGCAGATCACCGGGCAGGTTGTCGACCAGCAGTTTCGAACCCGCGTCGACGCGGTCGAAGGAGAACATGCCGGGTGCGGTGTGGAACCGGTCCTCGACCAGCAAGGCCGGGTTGGCGACGCGTAGCGCAGTGGCAGCCTGCACGTCCACCGGACGGCGCAGCCAGAAGGCCATGCCATGATACTTCGGCATATGGCCGTCGAGCGGCACAAGCTCGTCGATGCGCCTGCGCAGGCTGGCAATGCCGTCGTCCTTGCTTCCGGCAATGACGATCAATCCGCCCGGCGCCACGCGCTGGAGAGCCTCCGCGACGCGCAGTTCATTCTGGCCGCGATGGCGGCCGGCGATCACCAGCGCGGCTTCAAAACCATCATCCGCCGGTTGCGGCGTGATCGCGAAGCCAGCCGCCTGCAGTGCACGGAAATAGGGCCGGAAGCCTTGGACAAGATGCAGTGTGGCGGCGAAGCCCTGGGGCAAGCGCAGGCCGGGCTCGGCGCCGAGGAAAAGGACGCGTTCGCCCTTGCCTGGCAAGGCAAGAGCCTCGGTCTCGAACGGATGGAAAAGCGTCTTCAGCGCCTCAGCAGACATGTTCCCCTGCCCTTTGGTGTCTTGCGCAATTCCGGACGGAAAGCCGCTTCGCACCTTTCCTGGAATTGCTGCAAACGAAAACGGGCGCGACAACAGCCGCGCCCGCTTCGATTTCATTGTCAGATCGCTTAGGCGGCGTCTTCTTCGCCTTCGGCCTTCTTGTCGCGCGCGATTTCCTTGCCGGTCGCCTGGTCGACGACCTTCATCGACAGGCGAACCTTGCCGCGCTCGTCGAAGCCCATCAGCTTGACCCAGACCTTGTCGCCTTCCTTGACGACGTCCGAGGTCTTGGCGACGCGCTCATTGGCGAGCTGCGAGATGTGGACGAGACCGTCACGCGGGCCAAAGAAGTTGACGAAGGCGCCGAAGTCGGCGGTCTTGACGACCGTGCCTTCGTAGATTTCGCCGACTTCCGGCTCGGCGACGATGGTGTGGATCCACTTCTTCGCCGCCTCGATCTCCTTGGCGTTCGAGGAAGCGATCTTGACCGTACCGTCGTCCTCGATGTTGATCTTGGCGCCGGTCTTCTCGACGATCTCGCGGATGACCTTGCCGCCGGAGCCGATGACGTCACGGATCTTGTCGGTCGGGATGTGCATGACCTCGATGCGCGGCGCGAATTCGCCGAGCTCGGCACGTGCGCCGGACAGCGCATGGGCCATTTCGCCGAGGATATGCAGGCGGCCGTCCTTGGCCTGGCCGAGGGCGATCTGCATGATCTCCTCGGTGATGCCGTCGATCTTGATGTCCATCTGCAGCGAGGTGATGCCGTTGGCGGTGCCCGCGACCTTGAAGTCCATGTCGCCGAGGTGATCCTCGTCGCCCAGGATGTCCGACAGCACGGCGAAGCGCTCGCCTTCCTTGATCAGGCCCATGGCGATGCCGGCAACCGGCTTGGCCAGCGGCACGCCGGCATCCATCAGCGCCAGCGAGGTGCCGCAGACAGTGGCCATCGACGAGGAACCGTTGGACTCGGTGATCTCCGAGACGACGCGCAGCGTGTAGGGGAACTGGTCAGCGCTGGGCAGCATCGGGCGGATGGCGCGCCAGGCGAGCTTGCCGTGGCCGATTTCGCGGCGTCCCGGCGAACCCATGCGGCCGGTCTCACCGACGGAGTAGGGAGGGAAGTTGTAGTGAAGGAGGAACTTCTCCTTGTACATGCCGGTCAGCGAATCGACATACTGCTCGTCCTCGCCGGTGCCGAGCGTGGCAACGACCAGCGCCTGGGTCTCGCCGCGGGTGAACAGCGCCGAACCATGGGTGCGCGGCAGGACGCCGACTTCGGAGACGATCTTGCGGACCGTCTTCAGGTCACGGCCGTCGATGCGCGAGCTGGTGTCGAGGATGTTCCAGCGCACGACCTTGGCCTGGAGTTCCTTGAACACGGAACCGATCTGCTCGGAGGCATATTTGGGCTCTTCGCCCTCGGCCGGAGCAAATGCGGCCTTGACCTTCGCCTTGACGGCGTCGACGGCGGCATAGCGCTTCTGCTTGTCGGTGATCTTGTAGGCGTCGCGAAGCTCGTCGCCGACGATCTTCAGCATCTCGCCTTCGAGCTCGGAATAATCCGGCGCGGTGAAGTCGCGCGGATCCTTGGCGGCGACTTCGGCCAGCTTGATGATGGCGTCGATCACCGGCTGGAAGCCCTTCTGGCCGAACATCACGGCGCCGAGCATCAGCTCTTCGGAAAGTTCCTTGGCTTCGGACTCGACCATCAGCACGGCGTCGGTGGTACCGGCGACGACGAGGTCGAGCTTGGATTCCTCCATCTCGTCGATGTGCGGGTTGAGAACGTATTCGCCGTTGATGTAGCCGACGCGGGCGCCGCCGATCGGGCCCATGAAGGGAACGCCCGACAGCGTCAGCGCGGCCGAGGTGGCGACGATCGACAGGATGTCCGGGTCATTTTCGAGGTCGTGCTGGACGACGGTGACGACGATCTGGGTGTCGTTCTTGTAACCGGCGGCGAAAAGCGGGCGGATCGGGCGGTCGATGAGGCGGGAAACCAGCGTTTCCTTCTCGCTCGGACGGCCTTCACGCTTGAAATAGCCGCCCGGGATCTTGCCGGCGGCATAGGTCTTTTCCTGGTAGTTGACGGTCAGCGGAAAGAAATCGAGGCCGGGCTTGGGCTCCTTCATCGAAACGACGGTGGCGAGAACCACGGTCTCGCCGTAAGTGGCAAGCACGGCACCGTCAGCCTGGCGCGCGATCTTGCCGGTTTCGAGGATGAGCGGGCGACCGCCCCATTCGATTTCCACTTTGTGTTGATTGAACATGTCTTGTCCTTTGTATGAGGAAGGGCCGCGCCGTTTCATCGTGCGCGGGTGCCCTTCCTCTGGCTTCCTTTCTCGGGCAGCCACGGGCAAGACAACGGGAAGCTCGGGTTTGACTGGCACAATGGCCATACGAGCGTCCTGCAATCCTGCCCCATGACCGTCCATGGGTGACTTCGAGTGGCCCTCTGCGCGCTCGAAGCCGGATATGGCCAATCGATCGACTGGCCTGCGCATGACACCGAAACGGCTTGCGGAACGCGTCATGCGCAATTCAACTCTTCGGAGCGTCCGTCCGGCATCCAGATGGGGTGCGCGGCGCTCCAGTCCTGCATTCGAGTTCGGTTGCCCCGGTGCTCAAATGCGCGACCGGCGGACTCCCTGTGGGAGCCCGCCGGTCAATTCGTCAACGGCGCAGACCGAGCTTCTCGATCAGTGTCTGGTAGCGCGCGTCGTCCTTGCGCTTGAGATAATCAAGCAGGCTGCGGCGCTGGGACACGAGAGCGAGCAGACCACGGCGGGAATGGTTATCCTTCTTGTGGTCCTTGAAATGGTCGGTCAGGTTCTTGATGCGCTCGGAAAGGATGGCCACCTGGACTTCCGGAGACCCGGTATCGCCTTTGGCGGTAGCGAATTCACCCATCAATTCCTTCTTGCGCTCGGCAGTAATCGACATCGTGTTTTTCCTTATCTGTTCGAGGAAACGGGTCGCCCTCAGCCGGGATGTCGTCCAGCAGGGGCCGGTGCAAGCAAAGCGTCCTAGCGCTATGCTGCGGCGCATATAGTGCAATTCCCGGCAAAACACCAGCCCAATTCACGGAGCCGGCTTTTCAGCTCCAGATGCCAAGTTTTATCGCGGTTAAAGCCATTTCTTCCATTTGAAGAAAGCAATCAGCCCGAGCGCGATAACGGCCATGAACAGCAACGACGCGGGATAGCCGTAATAGGCCTTCAGCTCCGGCATGTTCCAGGGCGAACTTCCGGGATCGAAGTTCATGCCCCAGACGCCAACCAGGAATGTGAGCGGCATGAAGATGACCGAGACGATGGTGAGATAGCTGATGACATCGTTGGTGCGCGCCTGGCTCAGCGACAGATGCATCTCGATCAGTCCGGTCAGCATGTCGCGCTGGGTCTCCACCAGCTCGATCAGCCGGAGCGAATGGTCGAGCGTGTCGTTGAGGAAAACCTTGGTCTCGGCTCTGACACAGGGCACGTCGTTGCGGATCAGCGTGGCCAGGGCATCGCGCATCGGCCACAGCACGCCCTTCAGCACATTGGCGTCTCGCCGCAATTCGTGCAGCTGCCGCATCTGGTGCTTGTGCGTCGAATGCAGCATCTGGTCCTCGATGCCGTCGACAAGGTCGCCGGCCGCCTCGATCGGTGGGAAATAGCTGTCGACGATGGCGTCGATCAGCGCATAGGCCAGATAGTCGGCGCCACGGGTGCGCAACCGGTTGGGCGCCGAACTCTCGATGCGCTTGCGCACCGGATCGAACGGATCGCCCTCGCGCTCCTGGAAGGTGACGACGAAATTCTCGCCTAGGAAGAGAGCGATCTGTTCGTAGCGATGCGCGGTGACATCATCGATCATGCGCACGACGACGAAGGCATGATCCTCGAAGAAGTCGACCTTCGGCCGCTGGCCAGTGTTGACGACATCCTCCAGCGCCAGCGGGTGAAGGCTGAAGATGCGACCGATCTCCTCGATCAGCTGGATGTTGGCAAGACCAGTACAGTCGAGCCAGATCACCGGCCATTTGTGGCAATTGGCGTCGACGTCGTCGATGCTGGCATTGTCGATGGTCTTGAATTTCTGCGGCGAGATCAGGGTCAGCCGCAGTTCGGAGCGCCGCGCCGCCGGATCGGCGATCAGCGTGCCCGGCGAGGCGCCGACCGGCGGCCGCCTCGTCTTCACCGGCGCTCGCTTTTTTACCGCCTCTGCCTTTGCCATGTGGCCCCCGATCTTAAGTCAAACCGAAGTTAGACGAGAGCCATTAGCCGGCAAAGACCCGCTTGGGCTTGAACATGCCCTGTTCGATCGCGCCGATGGCAACCAGCTTGCCGCGTGCCGTCGCGCAGGCTTCTTCCGCTTCCACGGGTGCATCGCGGCCACGAATGATGACCGGGTTGCCGAGACGGATCTTGGTCGCGGCGTCGTCGCTGATGGCGATCTGCGGCAGGCAATCGAGAGCCGCTGACGTATCGACAAGAAGCGCATCGATCGCGTCGAAGTCGATCGGCGCGTCCAGGACGTCACCGCCGTCATCCGAACCTGACTTGTCTTCACCTTGCGCGCCGAAACGCGCCGCCTCGAGTTCGGCGATGGTGACGAAATCCCGCGGCGTGAACGGCTCGACCTCGACCCGGCGCAGGTCGGAAACATGGCCGAAGCAGCCGAGATCGCGGCCCATGTCACGCGCCAGCGAGCGCACATAGGTGCCCTTGCCGCATTCGACCTCGAAAACCGTGTGATCGGCGCTGTGCTCGACGACGTCGAGACGCCCGATCTCGATCTCGCGCGCGGGTATGTTGACCGTCTCGCCTTCGCGGGCGAGGTCATAGGCGCGTTCGCCCGCGATCTTGACGGCCGAGAATTGCGGCGGCGTCTGCATGATGACGCCGGTGTATTTCGGCAGCAGCGCCCGCACCTCGGCTTCGGCCGGACGCAGGTCGGAGCTTTTCGTCACCGGCCCTTCAAGATCGTCGGTGGAGCGCTCATCGCCCCAGGCGACGGTGAAACGATAAATCTTGGCGCCGTCCTGCACGTAAGGCACGGTCTTGGTGGCTTCACCGAGCGCGATCGGCAGCATGCCGGAAGCCAGCGGGTCGAGCGTGCCGGCGTGGCCGGCCTTTTCGGCCTGGAACAGCCATTTGATCTTGGACACAGCCTCTGTCGATCCCATGCCGACCGGCTTGTCCAGCACCACCCAGCCGGAGACCGGACGGCCCTTCTTCTTGCCGCGACGCCCCATTATTCGCTGTCCCTGTCGTCTTTGGCCCTGTCGTCTTTGGCCCAGTCGTCTTTGGCCTTGTCGTCCTTGGCTTCGTCCGCGTCGAGATCGCGCGCCACTTCGGGCGACTTCAGCAGGTCGTTGATCCTGGCGAAATTGTCGAAGGATGTGTCCAGCCGGAAGCGGAACTCCGGCATGTATTTCATTTGCCTGAGCGCGCCGGAGACACGGCCGCGGACGAATTTCGCATGCTTGTTGAGCGCTTCGATGACGGCACCGGCGTCCTTTGCACCGAGCGGGGAAACAAAGGCCGTGGCGATCTTGAGATCGGGCGACATGCGCACTTCGGAGACCGAAACGACCGAGTTTTCAATCAACGGGTCGATGATCTCGCCACGCTGCAGGGTTTCGGAGAGCGCATGGCGCACCTGCTCGCCAACGCGCAGCATGCGCTGGGATGGACCGGATGTGATGGAACGGGGCATTTTTTCTCAATCCTGAAAGCGTGAGGCGCGGGATAGGACCGTGCCGCATGTCTCAAACAGTCATTCTCAACGGCTTTGGCTCAACAGGCTTTGGGCGGCGGTCTTACGACCACCGCCCGATACCGACAAGTCACTCTAACTCAGAGTGTCCGGGTCACCATCTCGACGCGGAAGCACTCGATGATGTCGCCGACGCGCATGTCCTCGTAGTTCTGGAAGGCCATGCCGCACTCCTGGCCGACGGGGACTTCCGAAACCTCGTCCTTGAAGCGCTTCAGCGTCTTCAGCGTGCCTTCGTGGATGACGACATTGTCGCGGATCAGGCGCACGCCCGCGCCGCGCTCGACCTTGCCTTCGGTGATACGGCAGCCGGCGATCTTGCCGACCTTGGTGATGTCGAAGATCTCGAGGATCTCGGCATTGCCGATGAAGGTCTCCCGACGCTCCGGCGACAGCAGGCCCGACAGAGCCGCTTTCACATCATCCACGAGGTTGTAGATGATCGAGTAGTAGCGGATCTCGATGCCCGCGGCCGCGGCCGCGGCACGCGCCTGCACATTGGCACGGACGTTGAAGCCGATGATCGCCGCGCCCGAAGTCTCGGCCAGGGAAACGTCGCTTTCGGTGATGGCGCCGGCGCCGGCGTGGACGATGCGCGCACGCACCTCGTCGGTGCCGAGCTTGTCCAGCGCGGCGTTGATCGCCTCGATCGAACCCTGAACGTCGCCCTTGATGACCAGCGGGAATTCCTTCAGCCCGCTCGTCTGCAGTTGCGACATCATCTGTTCGAGCGAGCCGCGCTGGCCGGCATGCTTGGCAACCGCCTTCTCGCGCGCCAGACGCTGGCGATACTCCGTGATCTCGCGAGCGCGAGCCTCGTTGTTGACGACCGCGAAGCGGTCACCAGCCTGCGGCGTGCCCTGAAGGCCGAGCACCTCGACCGGCATTGCCGGCGGCGCTTCCTTGATCTGTTCGCCGCGATCGTTGACCAGCGCGCGCACCCGGCCCCATTCGTTGCCGGCGACGAGGATGTCGCCCGGCATCAGCGTGCCGGTCTGCACCAGCACGGTGGCGACGGGGCCGCGGCCCTTGTCGAGCTGGGCCTCGATGACGACGCCCTCGGCGGTCCGGTCCGGATTGGCCTTCAGGTCGAGGATTTCGGCTTGCAGCAGGATCGCTTCGAGCAGCTTGTCGAGATTGGTGCCCTTGGTCGCCGATACTTCGACGTCAAGCACTTCACCGCCCATGGATTCCACGAACACCTCGTGGCGCAGCAGTTCGGAGCGCACCTTCTGCGGATCGGCGTCATGCTTGTCGATCTTGTTGATCGCCACGATGATCGGAACGTTGGCCGCCTTGGCATGGCTGATCGATTCGATCGTCTGCGGCATCACGCTGTCGTCGGCAGCCACCACGAGAATGGCAATGTCGGTGGCCTGGGCGCCGCGGGCGCGCATCGCCGTGAAGGCGGCGTGGCCGGGCGTGTCGATGAAGGTGATCTTCTGACCGTTCTTCTCGACCTGATAGGCGCCGATATGCTGGGTGATGCCGCCGGCCTCGCCGGACACGACATTGGCGTTGCGGATCGCATCCAGCAGCGAGGTCTTGCCGTGGTCGACGTGACCCATGATGGTCACGACCGGCGGACGCGGCACCAGGTCTTCGGGACGATCGGCGATGTTGAACAGGCCTTCCTCGATGTCGGACTCGGCGACGCGGCGGACCGTGTGGCCGAATTCGGTGGCGACCAGCTCGGCCGTATCAGCGTCGATGACGTCGCCCGGCTTCAGGATCTGGCCCTGTTTCATGAAGAACTTGACGACATCGACCGCACGTTCGGACATGCGCTGCGCCAGTTCCTGGATGGTGATGGTCTCGGGCAAGATCACTTCGCGCATGACTTTCTCGCGCGGCTCGTTGTGCATCGCGCGCTTGAACTTCTCCTGACGGCGACGCATCGACGACAGCGAACGGGCCCGCGCATCCTCGTCGGAAAGCGCGGAATTCAGCGTCAGCTTGCCGCGGCGACGGTCTTCCTCGCCTTTGGTCGGCTTGGCCGGACGCGCCACTTCGGGCGTGACCGGGCGGCGTACCGGCGCCCCGGCACCAGCCCGCTTCGGCTTGACCTCTTCCTCTTCGTCCGATGTCGCCAGTTCCGCGGCCAAGGGCGCGCGGCGGCGTGCCTCTTCCTCGGCGCGACGGCGGGATTCGGCTTCGGCCTGCAGGCGCGCTTCCTCCTCCGCCTGCCGGCGCGCGGATTCCTCGCGCTCACGCTTGCGGCGCTCTTCTTCCTCGGCGCGGCGCTTGGCCTCCTCGGCGGCGCGCTGGCGGTCCTCGACTTCGCGAACCTTCGAGCCTTCGAGTGCCCTGCGGCGCGCTTCCATTTCACTGCGCGACAATTCGTTCAGCACCATGCCGCTGCGCTCGACCGGAGGCGGCGGGGGCGGCGGCGCCTTGGGGGCTTCCTGCACGACGGGCGCGGCAGCCGCGACCGGCGGCTTTGGCGTGAGAACGGGCGCAGGGGCAGCGGCTACCGGCTCCGGCCTGTCGCCGGGCAGCGAGAACTTGCGCTTCTTGGTCTCGACCACGACCGACTTGGTACGGCCATGCGAGAAGTTCTGGCGCACAGTGCCCTGTTCCATGCCGGGGCGCTTCAGCGTCAAGGTCTTCTTCGGCGTAACACTCAACGTCTTGTCGTCGCCCGATTTCGTATCGCTCATTCCATATCCTCTGCGGCCTCATCTTCGTCAGCAACGGCCGCAAGCATTGCCAGATCGTCCGGGGTACCGCCCCGATACCGGTCGAGCGCAACCATGCGCTTCTGGACCGCCTTACCCGCGTCTCCCGCGAGGACGGCAGCATGTATCACATTTGTACCCCCCAATGCCAAGCTCAACTCGGCCTCGGAGAAAAGTTTGTAGGCAAGGATGGAGGGGCCGCCGACATGGACGGTCGCCCGCCGCGCCTGGCTGATCTTGCGCACACCATCGTCGGACGCTTCGGTAGCGTGAAGCACGAAAAGCGCCAGCCCGCCGCGCACCGCGCTCTCGACCTTGGTGGCGCCCAGCGCTATCGCGCCTGCCTTGCGGGCGAGACCCAGCATACCCAGCGCGGATTTGGAGAGCAACCCGTCGACCATGCCACCCAGATCGGGCGGCACAACCACCTGTGCCTTGAAGGCGCGGGCAAAGAGGTTTTTGGCCGCCGCCTTGTCGATATGTAGGCGGTCAGCACTCACCCAGCAACCACGGCCGGGCAGATTTCTCTTGAGATCGGGAACGACGGCCGAATCCGGGCCGACGACGAACCGGATCAGATCATCCGGTTCGGCCTGCTTGCGGGTGACGATGCAGGTGCGATCGTTCATCTCGTCCAGGGGCGGGTTCTGTGCGATGCGGTTTCACCTCACGCACCAACGGCTTCGTCAGCCGATGCTTCTTCGGCTGCAAGCTCGTCCTCGGAAATCCAGCCGGCCTTGAGACGGGCGGCGAGCACCATCTGCTCGGCGTCGGCGCGCGAAACGCCGTGACTGGCCAGCACGCCGGGGTACACCTTGGTTTCGCCGTCCTTGCGTTCCTTCCAGCCGGTCAGGTCGTCGGCGGCATAGCCGGCGAAATCCTCGATCGTCTTCACGCCGTCTTCGCCAAGCGTCACCATCATGGCGGTGGTGATGCCGGGGATTTCGCGCAGCTCGTCCTTGACACCCAGCGCCTTGCGCTTCTCGTCATGCTCGGCCTCGATCTTCTCCAGATACTCACGGGCGCGGGTCTGGATTTCCGAAGCGGTGTCCTCGTCGAAGCCATCGATCGAGGAGATTTCGCCGGAATCGACGTAGGCCACTTCCTCGACGCTGGTGAAGCCTTCCGAGGCAAGCACCTGGCCGACCATCTCGTCGACGTCGAGGGCTTCCATGAACAGCGCCGAGCGCTCGACGAATTCCTTCTGGCGGCGCTCGCTCTCTTCCTGCTCGGTCAGGATGTCGATGTCCCAGCCGGTGAGCTGCGAAGCAAGGCGCACGTTCTGGCCGCGACGGCCGATGGCCAGCGACAGCTGATCGTCCGGCACCACAACCTCGATGCGCTCGGCATCCTCGTCGAGCACCACCTTGGCGACTTCGGCCGGCTGCAGCGCGTTGACGATGAAGGAAGCGGCCGAGGGCGACCACGGAATGATGTCGATCTTCTCGCCCTGCAATTCGCCGACGACCGCCTGGACGCGGCTGCCGCGCATACCGACGCAGGCGCCGACCGGATCGATCGAGCTGTCGCGCGAGATGACGGCGATCTTGGCGCGCGAGCCCGGGTCACGGGCGACCGACTTGATCTCGATGATGCCGTCGTAGATTTCCGGCACTTCCATGGTGAAAAGCTTGGCCATGAATTGCGGATGGGTGCGCGATAGGAATATCTGCGGGCCGCGCTGCTCGCGGCGCACGTCGTAGACATAGGCACGGACTCGATCGCCGTACTTGTAGTTCTCGCGCGGGATCAGTTCGTCACGGCGGATGATCGCCTCGCCACGGCCGAGATCGACGATGACATTGCCATATTCGACGCGCTTGACGGTGCCGTTGACGATCTCGCCGATGCGATCCTTGTATTCGTCGTACTGGCGGTCGCGTTCAGCCTCGCGCACCTTCTGCACGATGACCTGCTTGGCGGACTGGGCGGCGATGCGGCCGAAATCCATCGGCGGCAGCTGTTCGGCGATGAAATCTCCGAGCTGAGCGTCGGGATTGCGCTCCCGGGCAGAGGAAATGGCGATCTGCGTGGCATAGTCGTCGACCTTATCGACCACTTCCATCAGCCGCTGCAGCTTCATCTCGCCGGTGTTCGGGTTGATGTCGGCACGAATGTTGGTCTCCTGGCCGTAACGCGAACGCGCCGCCTTCTGGATCGCATCGGCCATGGCGGCGATGACGATCGACTTGTCGATCGACTTTTCACGCGCGACCGCATCGGCAATCTGCAGCAGTTCAAGTCTGTTGGCGCTTACAACCATGTTTTTTCTCCCGAGCCTGTTTGCCGGACCTTCGGGCCCGGCAGCTCAATCAACTTTCCTGTTCGTGTTCTTCCGTGGCGTCCGTTTCCGCACCCTCTGGCACATCGTCGTCCGGCTCGCCGCGGCGTTTCTTGGCTTCCTTGCGCGCCCTGTTGTCCTTCGACAAGGCATCGCGGATGAGGTCGTCGGTCAAGATCAGGCGCGCCTCGGCGATGGCATCGTAAGGCACGCGCACCGTCGGCTCCTCGCCATAGGCCGCCTTATCGCGCTCGATCAGCACGTCATTTTCGCCGGCCTCGACGATCTTGCCCTTGAAGCGCTTGCGGTCGGCGACGACGACCGACGTCTCCATCTTCACCAGGTGGCCAGTCCACGCCGTGAAATCCGATTTGCGGACCAGCGGCCGGTCGATGCCGGGAGAAGAGACTTCCAGATGATACGCCTTTTCGATCGGATCGTCGACGTCGAGCGCCGGCGACACCGCGCGGCTGACCTCTTCGCAATCCTCGACGGTCATGGTGCCGTCCTCGCGCTCGGCCATGATCTGCAGCGTCAGTCCGTTCTGACCGGACAGGCGCACGCGCACCAGGCGAAACCCGATGCCGCGCAGCACCGGCTGGATGATCAGCGCGATGCGCGCATCGATGCCGCTTTCGCGGATGATGCGGTCGTCACCTTCGCTTGCAGTTGCAGTCATCTAATCCCTGTCGTTCTTTTCGAACCTATCGGCAGGTAATAAAAAAGAGCGGGACCGGGTGGACCCACTCTTCGTCATACCGACCAAGAATTTGAAGCTGATATAGACGATCCGGGCCGGCGTTTCAAGTCCGCAGTGCCGGGGCGGCAAAAGCCCGACGGCGTCCGCGCTGCTTCAGACGCATGGGCCCCATGCGGCAATTCCCCTGTGAGCGCCGAGGACAGGACGCTCCCATCTGTTAGCCACGACACGAACAGAATTGGCGGGCGGTGGCGCGCGAAAGGACAGGATCATGAGTAACCGCGGAATATTTTCCGCCTTGGGCGATCTCTTGACAACGTTCGGCAGCGCCGTCGCCGCGTCGCCCGCCATGGAAGCCGGCCGGAAGCCGCGCGCGGACGACCTGCGTAAGCTCGGCATGGATCCGGCCGTGTTCAACCGATTCGGCCGTTTCTGAGCCTGCCGTGAAGGCTTACGTCCTGACGAAAGTCAGATAGGCCGGCGGCCTGCCCTCGCGAATGGCCTTCGCCTCGTAACGGGTGCCTGGCCAGCCATCGTAAGGGCGATGCCAGTCCGCCGCTTCCGCGGCCTGCCATGCGAAGGCGCCATGCGCCCGGCAATGCAGCAAGGTCCAGTTCACATAGGTGTCGATATCGGACGCGAAGCGGAATTTCGAACCCGGCTTCAGGACGCGCGCGAAACGGTCGAGATTGATCTGGCTGACGAAGCGCCGCTTCCAATGCTTCTTCTTCGGCCAGGGGTCGGGATAGAGAAGATCGATGCCATCCAGCGAGGTGGGGGGCAGCCAGTCGAGCAACTGTGTGGCATCGTCGTCATAGACCCTTAGATTGGGAAGCGGCGTTGCCCGGACCGCCATCATCATCTTGGCCATGCCGTTGACGAAGGGCTCGACGCCGATGAAGCCGATCGTCGGCGCCTCGACGGCGCGATGCAGGAGATGTTCGCCACCGCCAAAGCCGATTTCGAGCCGCACGGCCGAAACGTCGGCTTCAAACAGAGTGCGCAGATCCGGGGGTGCCGCGGTCGCCAGATCGAGCCGATAGGCGCCAAGGCCGCTTTCCAGGGCAGCGGCCTGCTGCGGGCGAACGGGCTTGCCGCGCCGACGACCGAAAAAGGCTTCGGTCGTACGGCTTGGCCTGTCTTGCGGGCTCATCTGGTTGGGCGCGGGGACCGTCGTGGCGTTCAGGCCGCGACAGCATCCTTGAGCGCCTTGGCGAGATCGGTCTTTTCCCAGGAGAAAGACCCATCACGGCCGGCCTTGCGGCCGAAATGGCCGTAGGACGACGTCTTGGCGTAGATCGGCTTGTTGAGGTCGAGATGGCGGCGGATGCCGGACGGCGACAGGTCCATCACGCTGCGCAGCGCATCCTCGAGCTTTGCCTCGTCCACTTTGCCGGTGCCGTGCAGGTCGACATAGACCGACAGCGGCTGGGCGACGCCGATGGCATAGGAAAGCTGGATGGTGCAGCGGTCGGCAAGTTTCGCCGCCACGACATTCTTGGCCAGGTAACGCGCCGCATAGGCGGCCGAACGGTCGACCTTGGTGGTGTCCTTGCCGGAAAAGGCGCCGCCGCCATGCGGAGCCGCCCCGCCGTAAGTGTCGACAATGATCTTGCGGCCCGTGAGGCCGGCGTCGCCGTCAGGCCCGCCGATGACGAACTTGCCGGTCGGGTTGATGTACCAGTTGCAGTCGTCGGCGATCTTGAGGTCGCCCAGCGCTTCGCGAATGTAGGGTTCCACGACCTTGCGCACCTTCTTCGAGTCCCAGGTCGCGTCGAGATGCTGAGTCGACAGCACGATCTGCGTTGCCTCGGCCGCCTTGCCGTCGATGTAGCGGACGGTGACCTGGCTCTTGGCATCCGGCCCGAGCCTGCCGGCCTCGCCGTTGTTTTCGTGACGCGCGGCGGCCAGCAGTTCGAGGATCTTGTGGCTGTAGTAGATCGGCGCCGGCATCAGGTCCGGCGTCTCGCGGCAGGCATAGCCGAACATGATGCCCTGGTCGCCGGCACCTTCCTCACCCTGGCGGTCGGCGGCGTTGTCGACGCCCTGGCCGATGTCGGGCGACTGGCCGTGCAGCAGAACCTCGATCTTGGCCGTCTTCCAGTGGAAGCCTGCCTGTTCATAGCCGATCTCACGGATCGCCTTGCGGGCGACGGACCTGAATTTCGCCGGGTTCACGACAGGGTGCCCCGCCGCGTCCTTGAGGATGTTACCGGCCTTGTCCTTCTTCAGCAGCGTCTCGGGGACGCGCACCTCACCGGCGATGACGACGCGGTTGGTGGTCGCCAGGGTCTCGCAGGCAACGCGGACTTTCCATGGGTCCATGCCGGTCTTCTTGGCTTCACGATAGACCAGATCGACGATCTCGTCGGAAATCCGGTCACAGACTTTGTCGGGATGGCCCTCGGCAACGGATTCCGAGGTAAAGAAGTAGTTCTGCCGCGTCACGGGTGTCCCCTCTTGAAAAACGATCGGCAGGCTGCCGATTTTGGCGCGCCACGTGTTAGCGGGGCAGAGCGCCGCTCGTCAAGCGTTGCCGCCGTTCTGGCATGAATGTCGACGCCGATATCTTGTGCCACCGGCGGCTGGTTGCCGCCGGTTCGAAGCGCGTCGCGGATCAGTCGAGATCGTCCGCTGCGAGCGATTTCACCAGGTCGATGATCCTGCGGCGCACCTTGACATCGGCGATCTTGACAAAGGCGCGGTTGAGCTGAAGGCCTTCCGGGCTGCCGCAGAATTCGACGGCAAAAGCCATCGAGGCATCCTCGGCAAAGCCGCGGTTGGCCGCGGACTCCTGGCCCGGCGCATCCTCGAAAAAGAAGGCGACAGGCACGCCGAGTATGGAGGCAATCGCCTGCAGGCGGCTGGCGCCGACGCGGTTGGTGCCCTTTTCATATTTCTGGATCTGTTGAAATGTGATGCCGAGATTTTCGCCCAGCTTTTCCTGGCTCATTCCGAGCATGTTGCGGCGGAGCCGAACCCGGCTTCCAACATGGATGTCGATCGGATTCGGTTTCTTCTTGTTTTCTTCTGTCATTTTTTCCTCGCCGAATTTTTTCGGCTTTGTGTTTTTTTCCTGCCCAAAGAAAGCCGGAGGCGAACTGCCCCAACAGAACGATCCACCGGCTTCGAGAAATTTTCAGGCGGTACAGTATGAGTTTCTAATGTGCCAACTGTCAATTCACCCGTAGCCTTTGCCTTACATTCAACAGGGCCCCGACCAGCGCAAACAGCAACATGATCAGCATTCCGTTAATGCGTCGCTGGCCTGAGGAAACGACCGTCTGCTCGGAAATCGGCACCTTCACATCGATGGCTCCGCGCGCGTCGATCGCCAGCGCGTCGACGACGCGTCCGTGTCGATCGACGACGGCCGAGATGCCGTTATTGGCAGCGCGCAGCAAGGGCAATCCGTTCTCCACCGCGCGAATCTGAGCCTGCCGGAAATGCTGGTATGGCCCCGGCGTGTCGCCAAACCACGCATCATTGGTGACGTTCACAATAAGCTGCGCTGACGTAGCGTCAACCGCCACGAGGTCGGGAAAGATCACCTCATAACAAATAAATGGCAGGGCATGGATGCCGCCCGGAAGCGTGATTGCGTGGCGCTCGTTGCCGGCCGTGAACGTCATCGGCCCGGCGACGAGCTGGTCGATACCGAAACGGCCGAGCAGGTCGGCAAAAGGCAGGTATTCGCCGAACGGCACCAGATGCACCTTGTCGACGGCGTCAGCGATTTCGCCGTTGTCGTTGATCGCCACGACGGAATTGTAATAGCGGCTGTCAGGGCTGGCCGCCGAGCCGGCCTCCTCGCGAACGACGCCGGCAATCAGCATCTGGCCATCGACCAGCATGTCGCCCAGCGCCGTCAACGCATCAGGCCGCTCGGTGAAAAGGAACGGCACAGAGGTTTCCGGCCACAGGATCAGCTGCGGCTTTCCGTGGCCGGGCTCCGGTGCCTTGGCGGACAGGCCCAGCAAGGTGGCGAAGATGCGGTCACGCACCGAGGCGTCCCACTTTTCCGACAGGTCCACCGCCGGCTGGACGATGCGGACATCCAGGCTGCGCTCAGCCGGCTTTTCAGGAGCGGCAAGCCTGACATAACCGAAGCCGACATGGGCGGCGGCAAGCAGCACAAACAGGGCCGCGCCCAGGCGAAGATGCCGGCGCGCCGCCAGCAATGCGGGCAGGGAAAAGAGGAACACGGCAAGAGCGTTCATGCCGATCATGCCGGTCACCGAGACGCTCTGCATCAGAAGAGGCACGGGCATTGCCGCGTAGCCGATCGCATTCCAGGGAAAGCCGGTGAACAGGAAGCCGCGCAGCCACTCCATCAGCCCGAAGCCGAAGGCAAGAGCGGCGATGCGGCCGATATCGCTGCTCCACAGGAGCCGGGCGACCATCGTCGCAAAGCCATAGAAAAAGGCGAGCGCGAAGGGAATGCCGATTACAGCGAAGGGAAGTGCCCAGGCAAAGCTGTCGGCCTCGACCAGCAGCGCCGAGCCGACCCACCAGAGGCCGGCGAGGAAATAGCCAAAGCCGAACCACCAGCCGACGGCGAAAGCCGGCAGCAGGCGCCGGAACAGATTGCCGGAGGCTTCGCCGGTTGCGCCGTCCAGCAGCCAGACCAGCAAGGGAAACGAAATAAAGCAGGCGGCGAAGAAGTCGTATGGCGCCTGGCCGAGCACCGCCAGCGCTCCGGCAAGAAAGGCAACGAGCGCGCGCCGCCAACCCCAAAGCAGAATTATCCGGCCGGCAAGGCGCACCATGCATACTTCCGAGTCGCGCGAATCAGGACGCCAGATTTATCAGGCCGCGGCTTGCACTCCAAACGCCGACAGCCGCGATGCGCCAACCCGCCGCTCTATCGGTGCCAACCCTCGATCCGCAAGCCGCTCAGGCGTTCGGCATCTTCGCGGGAAACGGAACGGATCGGCTGCGTGAAGGTCCAGACGTGACCCTCGGGATCGCGGGCCCGATACTGGCGCTCGCCATAGAACTGATCCGTTGGCTCCTGGATTATTACCGCACCGGCTGCCCGCGCCTGCACACAATGCGCTTCGAGGCCGTCCTTCAGCCTGACATAGACCGACCGCGTGTTCTTGCCGGAGACCGCAGCAGGGCTGGCGACATAGTCGCTCCATTCGGAATCGAAGATGATGTAGCAATCGCCGAACCGGATCTCGGAATGAACGAGCTTTCCGTCGGCGTCACTGACCACCATGCTGCGCTCGAAGCCGAACGCCGCTTCCAGCCACGCCAGCGCGGCAACAGGGTCCCTGTAGAAGACACCGGAGCCCAGGCTCGCGTGCTTGAACGGATCCTCAATCGTCATCGGCGAGCGAGCGGCTCAGGCCTGTTCGGTGCGCGCCGCGGCACGCCGGCGGCGTTCGCCCTTCTGGCTCTGCACGATGCGCACGCGCTTGACGCGGCGCGGATCGGCATCGAGCACATGGAACTCGAAGCCCGGGATGGCCTGCACCACCTCGCCGCGCGCCGGCACGCGGCCGAGCGTGTTGAAGATCATGCCGCCGATGGTGTCGACATATTCGCCATGTTCGCCAGCGGCGAAATCCCCGCCGATCATCTTGGCGACGTCGTCGATCTCGGCCTTGCCGTCGACGACGAACACGCCGTCGCCGGCCTGGGTGATCATCGGCTCGTCATCGTCATGCTCGTCCTCGATGTCGCCGACGACCATCTCGACAATGTCCTCGAGCGAGACAAGGCCGTCCGTGCCGCCATATTCGTCAATGACCAGTGCCATCTGCGTGCGCGTCGTCTGCATGCGGCCCATCAGGTCGGAGGCAAGCATCGATGGCGGCACGAACAGAACCGGGCGGATCAGGTTGAGTTCGCCGATGGTGCGCGCGAGGTCGACCTGGGCAAGATCAAGCTGCGTGGCGGCCGGCGTCTTCCTGGTCGTGCGCCCCTTCCTGACGCGCGCGAGCTTGGTGATGTGCGCCAGCACGTCGCGGATATGGACCATGCCGCGCGGATCATCGAGCGTCTCGGAATAGACCGGCATGCGGGAGTGGCCGGATTGTTCGAAGGTGCCCAGGAGGTCGCCGAGCGTCGTGGTGATCTCGACGGCCTCGATATCGGCGCGGGGCACCATGACGTCCTCGACGCGCACTTCACGCAACCGCAGGATGTTGTTGAGCATGGCGCGCTCGCCGGGCGAGAAGGATTCGGCATCGCTGGCTGTCTCGGCAAGCGCGCCGGCGATTTCCTCACGCAGGCTGGTTCCATTGCGTTGCCGGAACAGGCCCAGAACACGCTCGAACAGGGAGGGGCCGGCAGGCGAAGACTCGCTGGCAACGCTGCCGGTGTTGGCAACACCAGGGGTAACGGTACTCGGACTTGATCCCTCTTCCGACGTATCGGAAGCCTTGGCGGCACTGCCGGCGTCGGGGCGGGCGGCAGTCTCTGGTTTGTCGTTCATCGTCGTCCGGTCAATTGTCAGATGTAGTTACGCGTAGGGATCGGGAATGGCAAGCCTTGCGAGCGCTGTACGTTCGAGAGCTTCCATCTCCTCGGCCTCGGCGTCGGTCTCGTGATCGTAGCCCAGCAAATGCAGCAGGCCATGGATGACGAGATGGGAGATATGGTTCTCCAGGGGCTTGTCTTCCAGTGCCGCCTCGCGCGCCACCGTCTCGGCGGCGAGCACAATGTCGCCCAACATCGGCGGCAGCGGAGCGCCTTTCGCATGCGGAAAAGCCGGGAAAGACAAGACGTTGGTCGGCTTGTCCTTGCCGCGCCAGCCGGCGTTCAGCGTGCGGATATGGGCGTCGTCGGAAAAAACGACGCTCAGTTCGGAATGTCCTGCCGCGCCGGTTTCGGCGAAAGCGGCGGCGGCGGCTTTGTCGACAAGCTGCAAAAGCACCGCCTCTCCAGGCCAGTTTCCCGCCTCGACCATCAGATCGATGTCGACGGGAAGGGGCAGGCCTATCCCATCAGGCCTTTCGGACTCGGTCATGGGGTCAGATCAGCCTTCGGTCCCCATACCGCGCGCGAGCTTGCCGTCCCGGTCATAGGCCTTGACGATCTCGGCGACCAGCGGATGCCGGACGACGTCACCCTCGTTGAAGCGCACCGTCACCATACCCGTCACGCCGTCAAGGATCCTGAGCGCCTCGACGAGGCCGGACTTGGTGTTCGGCGGCAGGTCGATCTGGGTCGGATCGCCCGTGACGATCATGCGCGAATTTTCGCCAAGACGCGTCAGGAACATCTTCATCTGCATCGGCGTGGTGTTCTGCGCCTCGTCGAGGATGACCGCGGCATGCGCCAGCGTGCGCCCGCGCATGAAGGCGAGCGGCGCGATCTCTATCACTTCGGCCGCAATGGCGCGTTCGACCTTGTCGGCCGGCATCATGTCGTAGAGCGCGTCATAGAGCGGCCGCAGATAGGGGTCGACCTTCTCCTTCATGTCGCCGGGCAGGAAGCCCAGCCGCTCGCCGGCCTCGACCGCGGGGCGCGACAGCACGATGCGCTCGACCATGCCGCGTTCGAGCAGCATCGCCGCATGCGCCACCGCCAGATAGGTCTTGCCGGTGCCGGCCGGACCGATGCCGAACACCAGTTCCGACCGCTCCAAGGCCCGCATATAGGCGTCCTGGGTGAGCGAGCGGGCGTAGATCGTCTTCTTGCGGGTGGATATCTGGGCGGCGGAAACCTTGCCCTTGCGCTCCAGCGTCGGCAGCGTGAGCTGATCGTCGGCGGCCACCGCCATGCGCACGGCGCCGTCGACATCGGACTGACTGATATCGACGCCCTTCTGCAGAATCCCGTAGAGATTGTCCAAGGCGCGGCGCGCCTGTTCGGCGGCCGAAGCAGACCCCTTGATGGTCAGCTGGTTGCCGCGCGAGCGTATGTCGACGCCGAGCTTCTGCTCGAGCCGGGCGAGGTTCTCGTCGAACTGACCGTAAAGGGCGCTGGCAAGCTTGTTGTTATCGAAAGTCAGAACGATGTGCGCCATGTCAGAAGCCCCAGATGCCGGTACCGGGGGCAGATTCTTCAGCTCCGCTGCGCTCAACCGTCTCTCCTCATCTGCCGAGACCATCAGGCCAATTCGGCGAACAGGCTGTTGTAGCCCGTCTTCGTGATTCGTACCTGGATAATGTCACCGATTTCGCCGGCCTTTTCATCAACAATAACCGGCTGCAGCCAAGGCGAGCGGCCGACCTTCTGGCCGGCCTGCCGGCCAGGCTTCTCGATCAGCGTGTCGATGCTGCTGCCGACCAGGCTCGAGCCGAAATCCTGCTGTTGTTTCAAGAGCAGAGCCTGCAGGAGCTGCAGGCGTTCGTCCTTGACCGATTCCGGCACATGACCGGGCATATCGGCGCCCGGCGTGCCGGGGCGTGGGGAATATTTGAACGAAAAGGCCGAGGCGTAGTTCACCTGGCGCACCAATTCCATGGTCGCTTCGAAATCGGCGTCCGTTTCACCGGGGAAGCCGACGATGAAGTCGCCAGACAGTGCGATATCCGGCCGCGCGGTACGGATGCGATCGAGCAACGCCAGATAATCCTCGGCCGTGTGCCTGCGGTTCATCGCCTTGAGGATACGGTCGGATCCCGACTGCACCGGCAGGTGCAGATAGGGCATCAGCGACGGCAGGTCGCGGTGGGCAGCGATCAGCTCGTCGTCCATGTCGCGCGGATGGCTGGTCGTGTAGCGCAGCCGCGCAAGGCCGGGGATTTCGGCCAGCCGGAACAGCAGCCGGCCAAGACCCCATTCCTCGCCGTTTTCGCCTTGGCCGTGCCAGGCATTGACGTTCTGGCCGAGCAGCGTCACCTCGCGCACACCGGCCTCGGCCAGGCGTTCGGCCTCGGCGACGATCTGCGCCACTGGCCGCGACACTTCCGAGCCCCTGGTATAGGGCACGACGCAGAAGGTGCAAAACTTGTCGCAGCCTTCCTGCACGGTGAGGAAGGCGGTGACGCCGCGCTTGATGATCTCGGCGCGCCTGGGTCGCGGCAGATGCTCGAACTTGTCCTCGATGGCGTATTCGGTCTCGACGATCTTCTCGCCGCCGCGGACTCTCGCCAGCACGTCCGGCAAGCGGTGATAGGTCTGCGGACCGATGACCAGATCGACAGCCGGAGAACGCCTGATGATCTCGGCGCCTTCGGCCTGCGCCACGCAGCCGGCGACGCCGATCAGCAGCTCGCGGCCGGCATCGGCGCGCTCCGCCTTCATGTCACGGATGCGGCCGAGCTCGGAATAGACCTTTTCGGCCGCCTTCTCCCTGATATGGCAGGTGTTGAGCAGCACGAGATCAGCCTCGCCGATGGCATCGGTCGCGGTGTAGCCGTCGGCGGCGAGCGCGTCGCTCATGCGCTGTGAGTCATAGACGTTCATCTGGCAGCCATAGGTCTTGATGAAGACCTTCTTCGCTGCCGTGGCACGCGCTGCTGCCGGCTGTCCGGCGACAGTGCCGATGTCGTCGCTTTCAATCCTGTTCAAGTCCATCCGGCGGCTTCTAACGCCTTTCCGTGACAAAAAACAGACGATTCTCGGTATGCGCCCGCAGGAGCGTGCCGGGGCTAGCGGCTCGGGCGCGGATCGGCGAGTGACGCCTGCATCATCTCGCGCACCTGGCTTTCCATCAGCCTCGCCGTTTCCTTGCGGTTCGAGCCCTTGGAAAAGGCAATCGCTTCGCCGAAATGCACCTCGACATCGAGGGCGCCTTCGGCCATCAGCACCTTGAGATGCGGCATCAAATCCTCGTCGCCGATCCAGGCCGCGATGGGGCGGTGCCGGCGGCCGAGCGGCACGCCATGCAGGCGCGTATAGACGATTGCCACCGGCTGGACGAACACCTGCTCGGCCGCGCCTTCCGAAATCGCCATCGAGGCGGCCCCGAACAGCGTGCTCTTGAACGGCAGGACGACATTGCCGTCACCGGTCGAGCCCTCGGCGAACAGCACCATGGCGTCGCCCTTGGCCATGCGGCCGGCGATCTCGCTGGCCTGGTCGCCCGAAGAACGCTTGCGTTCGCGCTCGATGAAAACGGTGCGCTGCAGTTTCGACAGCATGCCGATCAGCGGCCAGCCTTCCATGTCGGCCCTGGCGATGAACTTCACATCGGCAAAAGAGCCCAGCACCATGATGTCGGTCCAGGAGATGTGGTTCGCGGCAACCAGCAAGGGGCGCTTGGCCGACAGCGTCCCCTTGACATGGATGCGCATGCCGAGCGCCCGCACGATCAGCCTGTGCCATGTCTTGAGGATGACGGTTTCCGGCCACCAGCCGGTTTTCATCGACAGTATCTGCAACGGTACCAGGACCAGCGAACCGGCGACGACGAGGCCCAGCGCCAGGAAAACCCTGATTTTTCCGATCATGCGTCCTTGGCCCTACCATTACAGTGCCGCGCGTCCTCTTGGACGCGCAAAGGACGCTGTAACACCTTAATCCTGGCGCATGATCCTTCCGAAAATCGGGTCCGATTTGGGGGTCATGCGGCCTCTGGCTAGCGAAGATCGCGGCGCATGACAAGCGCCCCGGTCGGCCCGCGCCCGGGCGCCTTGTAGTAATCCGGGCGCTTGCCGACCTCGCGGAAGCCGAGCCGCCGATAGAGGGCGATCGCGGCGACATTGGTCTCGTCGACCTCCAGGAACAGCGCTTCGGCGCGCTGGCCGTGCAGTTCGCGCAGCACCGCGTCCATCAGCTGCCAGCCCAGGCCCTGGCGGCGATGCGATCGCGCCACGGCGACGGTCAGAATCTCGCCCTCGCCGGCTGCCAGCCTTGCTAGCACGAAGCCCACCGGCGGCTTGGCGCCCTGCCCGGTTTCGCGCGCGGCGTAGCCGAACACGGTGTCCTGTTCGAGCAAGGCAGCGAACTCGCCATCGGTCCACGGGCGGACGAAATCCTCGCGGTGCAGCAGCGAGATCGCGGGACTGTCGGTGATCCTGAGTGGCTCGAGTGCATAGTCCCGGCGACGCGGCTGGAGAAAAGGTATGCGCATTCTATTTTTCTTGCCTTGAAAGAATAAATCCGGCCTGCGGCTTGGCATCAGCGCCGCGCAAGTAAAGCGGTTTTGGCCTGTCGCCCTCGCCTTTGGTGGCAGCCAGGCGTGCGTAGGTGACAATATCGGCGGTCGCCGCCCGAGGCCCGATATCGAAGGCGCGGCCCGCCGATGTAGCGATCTGCGCCGCCGCCGTGCCGGCAAGCACGGCAGCATTATCGACCGCCAGGGCCGTGGCTTCCGCCAGCGTGGCCACCGCGGGGCCGTAAGTCAAAGCTGACATTTTATCATACAATGCGGCATGGATCTCCTCACGGCCGGCATCGAGCGCCGCCAGCACGGCGCGGCCGGGAAATGCCGCTGCCGCTTCGGCCGCTAGCGCCTCGAGCGTCGTCACGCCGATCGCTGGCACCTTGAGCGCCAGCGCCAACCCGCGCGCTGTCGAAACACCGACGCGAAGGCCGGTGAAGGAACCGGGACCGACGGCGACGGCGACGGCGTCAAGGCCGGCGTAGTAAGTCGCACCCGCCTTCATCGCCTCGGCGATGACCGCCATCAGGTGTTCGGCATGGCCCTTGCCGAGATCGAGCACCGAGCGGCCGAGTTCCACCTCTGCCGCCGCGTCGTAGACGCAGGCGGCGCAGAGGCTGGCGGCACAGTCGATGGCAAGCACTTTCATGAAGCGACCGGTTCCGAGAACCACCTCCCTGTGCCCGCCAAGGCGCGCCACCGCAAGCACAATTTGTTAAGCGGCTTCGGTTCTGCCAGCGCGCTACCGGACCTGTTCGATGCGCAGCATGTGGTTATCCCAGACATAGTCCGGTTCCGACCGCGCCATGCCGCTGCCTTCAATGATCTCGCCGGCGCCGGTGGTGGCCATGAAGCCCGATCCGTCCGGCGCCACGCCGCAGACCTCGACCAGCGCGCGGGTCGAGATCACCCGGCCACTCGCCGCGTCGATCACGGCAAGCGAATTACCTTCCGGCGACGAGACAGCGACCGTGGCGGCTGAAGGATTGGCGGCGACCGAGCCGATATAGTTGCGAAAGCCGGACAGCACATCCCCCGGCATGTCGAGCAACTGCAGATCCTTGCCGCGCGTGGCGCGGCCGACCAGCGCCGGACGATCGGTGCCCGGCCCCCTGTATTGGCAGCCGAACCAGACGGTGCCGGTCTGGTCGGTGTCCATGTGGCGGATCGACAGCTGATGCAGCGCCGCCGGCAGTTCGTGCTTTTCGATGAGGTCACCAGAGACGCGGTCGACAAGCACATAGGACGGCTTCATGGTCGCGATATTGAGCTCGGCGCGGCCATAATCGGGATGGGTCTCAATGCCGCCATTGGCGACCGCGATCGTCCTGCCATCGCCCAGCAGCAGAAGCTCGTGCGGCCCCATGCCGTAGGTCGGGAACTCGCCGATGCGGCTGAATTTCGCCCGCGCATCATAGACGCCGACCACGCCTGCGGCGTTGTCGAAATCATTCTCCGTGGCGTAGAGCAGCGCGCCGTCGGGCGAGAACACGCCATGGCCGAAGAAATGCCGGCCGGGGATGCTGGCGATTGTCAGCGGAGCATCGTGCCCGATGTGATCGAAAACGACGGCGAAAGTGCCTGGCTGGCGGGCGAAAACCACCGAACGCCTGGATACGGGATCGAAGGTGACGTCATGGCCGCGATCGGGCAGGTCGATCGCATGCAGCACCTCGCCGGCCTCGGACAGGACGGCAGCACCAAAACCGCCGTCGCGCTTGACGAAGGCGGTGGCGAAGACGGCATCCGCCGCCAGCGTTTTTGCCCAGGCCGACGGTGCCATCGCGGCGGCAAAGCCAATGCCCGCGGCTCTGAGGAAATCCCGACGATCGATGAGAGATGATCTCATAACACTATCCCGATGGTCACCGGCTCGTCCATTGTCATGTCGGGAGATCGCAGTTGGCGTTCAGTTCCCACCGATCGCTCGAGCGGATTATCGCAGCCATCCGAGGTTGGCCGAAGCCTTTCAGAATTCGTCATGCTTGGGCGAAGGTCCGTCGCGAAGACTCCAGGATGACGAAGCGACTAGCGTTTCGACCAATCTCCAAGAACTGAGATTCGCAAATATCAGCCACCGGTCGCAGCCACTGCGCCTATCCCCAAATGCCCACGCCATTATCCGGCTCATACTCAGTCCCCGTCCAACGACGAAAAACCTGCGGTCAGCCCGAATTCGGCGGTCAGCCTGGTGCCGATCAGGGTCGACAGGCTGGAGGTGATCAGCGCGAAATGCTCGAGTTTTTCGCGCAGCGCCGGATCGGCGAGCGCCTTGTCGATCGGACCCTGGATGGACTTCGCGGCGGCGACGCCGTTGACCAGCTGGACATGGATCGACTCCGCCACCCAGCGCGCATCCGCCGGCAGCGCATCGCCGAGCTTCGAGACCTGGAACAGCGCATTGATGCCCGCGAGATTTCCGGCCAGCGAATTGGCGGTGTTTTGCGAACGCCAGTAGATCGCCTGTTTCGGCTTGTCGGCATCCGGCTTGCCACCCAGGAACCCTTTCAGGCGCACGTCGCGAACCATTTCCAGTTCCTTGATGAGGACGCCGACCAGTTCCGTCACCGCCTCGTTGCCATCGCGGTAGAGCGCGTTCTGTGGCCCCGGATTGGCCCAGAGCGCGGCAAAACCGTCGGGCTTGTTCCAGGCCTCGCTGACCTCGCCTGCAATCGTTTCGACGTTGCCGGCGACCGCCGCGCCATAGGCGCAGCGATAGGGATCATCCTTGCCCGTCAGCGCATCGGCGCCGTCGCCGTAAAGCACGAATTCCAGCGCACCCAGGCCCTGCATTGCAACGCTCTTGCCGCCCAGTTGTGCCGGATCGGTGGCGGTAGCGTCCTTGTCCGACAAGGCCGCCTGCACCTGCTTCAGGCCAATGCTCTTGCGGTCCGGCCAGTAGAGCATGCGCTCCAGACGGTTGTTCTCCTTGATCGGTCCAAAACCAATGATCTCGGCCGACGACCAGGCGTAGACCGTGGCGGAGAATTCGGCCCGCGCCGCATCAAGCTTCCCTTGCGAAGGCGCCTCGCAGAGCTTGTGCATCGCCTTCGCCAGGGACTGCGTGTGTTCGTGGAGGCCGGCATAGGCCGGGCGGACAAAACCCTTTATGGCGCGCTGGATGATATCGGAAGCCTTCACGGCCGCCGATGCCGGAAAAATACCCAGCAACGCCAGGGGAAGAACGAGAACCAGCGCGGAACGCTTCGGCATCAGAGTGACTCCAGGAATTTCAGCAATGCGTCGCGCTCGGCGGCGCTGGCGGCGGCAAAGCGGTCGCGCGCCTTCTGGCCCTCGCCGGCATGCCACAGGATCGCCTCGGTCAGGCTGCGCGCACGGCCATCGTGCAGAAAGAAGGAATTGCCGTTGACCGTCTCGGTGAGGCCGATGCCCCACAGCGGCGGCGTGCGCCACTCGCTGCCGGTCGCGTCACCCACGGCTTGGCCGTCGGCCAGATCAGGACCCATGTCGTGCAGCAGGAAATCGGAATAGGGCCAGATCAGCTGGAAGGCTTGCGCTTTGTTGGGAGCGTCGCGGCGGGTGACGAATTTCGGCGAGTGGCAGGCAACGCAGCCGATCTCGTAAAAGACCTTTTTTCCCGCAAGCACATCAGGCGCGGCGAGATCGCGGCGTGCCGGCACGGCCAGGTTCTGCGCATAGAAGGTGACGAGATCCATCACCGGCGACGGCGCCTCGACCGGGCCGAGGCGATCCTGCACGCCGTTGGGCATGGCGAGGCATTTACCCTGCGCGGCGGTGCAGTCGCCCCAATGTTTCGGTTCTTCCGGCGTCGAAATGCCGATGTCGCCGGCAAAAGCATCCGCCGCCTGCTGGCGGATCGTCGCAGTCTGCGCCTTCCAGCCGAAACGGCCAAGCGTCAACTCACCGCTCAGGCTGTCGCGGACGATGTTCGGCCTGCCGGAAATGCCGTCACCATCGCGGTCCTCCGGATCGGCATGAGCAAGGATGTCGGCCGGCGCGATTTGCTCGATCAGCCCAAGGCCGATCATAGGCGGGGTCAGGCGCGGCGACAGCGTGGTGCGCGGATCGAGAGGCCCGTAGGCAAGATCGGTGACGGAGTAACTGGGCTTACGCAGGGAAACCACCGTGCCATCCGTCAGTTCCACCTTACGTTCCTGATAGTCGAGATGCATTCGGCCCTCACCGTGCAGGCCAGGCACCGCCAGCTCCTGCAACTGCGTGCCGTAAACCGGATCGGGGAAGTTGGGCAACTGGTGGCCGGCGATGGCCGCCTTCTCTTCGGCGCTGCTCGCCTCGCGGGCCAACCGCAGGAACATCGAGGTGCTGCCGGAATCGCCTTGCGGCGGGCGGCCGCGGCCATCCTTCAAATGGCAATTCTGGCAGGCCCGTTCGTTGAACAGGGGCCCAAGCCCGTCCGATGCCTGCGTCGAGGATGGCGACGACACCCAGTTCTTGCGGAACAGGGCGTTGCCGAGCTTGAAGGTGCTCTGTTCCTCGAATGTTATGTTGGCCGAGGATTGCGAGAAGGACTCGCGGCTGACGTCTTTCTCGGACGTGCCGGCGCCACCTTGCATCAGCTCGAACGGCTCGGGTCTGGAAAAATCCGTGATCGCCCTGGTGACGGCGGTGACGCGCGCCCGATCCTTCGCGCCGAGGTCGGTGCGCGTGATGGTGAGGCCAGCGGGAAGATCGCCGGCCATTGCGGAAGAGGTAAGCGCCAGCATGGCGATGACGCAACGCCGACCAGCCGATCTGGGCGGTGTTTTCCGAACAGGCAGCGGACGTTCAGCCCGCCGCAAGCGGCGCAAGACAGCTATGGGGCGCCGCATTTCCACATATCCTTATTCCGCTTCGTCCGCCGGGGGTTGTGCTGCCGGTATTCCTCCTCGCCGATCAAGGCCAGCAGGCCGAGTTGCGTCTCGAGGGGAACAGAGCCTTGTTAAGCCGCTCGATGATCCGCGGTTCGCCTTTCATGGCTTCTGCTCCCGTATTGGACGCGCAGACCTCTGACACGATCCAGATGTGAAACGACGTCGCCGCCGCCCGCTTCCGCGCGGGCGTGGTAATTTTCGGTGACCCGAATGATCGTTTCGACCACATTTGGGAAGCAGCCGCAGCAACGCCCGCGCTTCTGCATGGCGTGGTAGACCTTTGCCGGCACGATGAGCTGCCAGGGGTCCTTGTCAAGCAGCCCAACGATGGCCTGCTCGATTTCCGTTTCGGTGATGATGTTGCAATGGCAGATCAGCATTACTTGGCTCGGATGGCTGGCGGCGCCTCCCGCGCCGCGTGGCATTTCTCACTGCGGAGGCCTCATTCCGAAGCCGGTCGCCCGGCCTCGGAGCTCGCCCCAGATATTACTTGAACACCTTGTCGGGCGCGTCGAGGCTGTCGGAGCCTTCGAAGGCGATGGCGTTGAGCTTCAGCGAACCGACGGCGCGCTCGATCGACTTGGTCTGATCGATCAATGCGTCGATCGCCGCCTGAACGGTGGCATTGCCTTGCGCGTTGCCCTCGGCGATCTGCTGGTCATAGGCCTCGCCGGCCTCGGCCCGCGCCTTGATCGCTTCCATCCTGGCGACGGTGACATCGAGCTTGTCCGACAGCTCCTTATCAATCGCTGGGTCGACTGCCTTCACCATATCGGACACCGAGGGCCCCGAGACGACGGTTCCGTCGAGGCGGACATAGCTGGCGTGATAGGCGGCGCGGATACCGACGGCGTCGTAAAGATGGGAGTTGTAGGTGTTGTCGGAGAAGCAGTCTTGCTCCTCTTCCGGATCATGCAGCAGCAGGCCGAGCTTCATGCGTTCGCCGGCCAGTTCACCGTAGGACAGTGAGCCCATGCCGGTGAAGATGATCGAGATCGCGGTGTTCGGCTCGCCATCGACGAGGTTCTTGCGCGCGGCGCCGTCTTCCTTCCAGTCGTTGACCATCTTCTGCAGGTCGGAGACCAGAAGGTCAGTTGCCGATTTCAGGTACTGTGCGCGGCGGGCGCAATTGCCGCCGGTGCAGTTCTTGAGGTCATAGTCCGTATGGGGACGCTCGCCTGCGCCCGGACCGGTGCCGTGCAGATCCTGGCCCCAGAGCAGGAACTCGATGGCGTGATAACCGGTGGCGACATTGGCTTCGATACCGCCGGCTTGCTGCAAGGTGCCGGAGAGGAATTCCGGCGAAAGCGTCGAGGCATCGACCTTCTTGCCGTTGATCTCGATTTCCTTGTTGGCGATTACATTGGCCGTATAGAGCGAATTCGCGTCCGATTCCGTGCCGTAGCTCTTGGCAACGTAGTCGATCAGGCCTTCGTCCAGCGGCCAGGAATTCACCCCGCCTTCCCAGTCATCGACGATCTTGTTGCCGAAGCGGTAGACCTCGGTCTGCGGATAGAGCACGCGGGCCGCCTTCCAGGCGTCGCGGGCGGCGTTGAGCGTTTCGGCCGACGGCTTGGCAAGCAAGGCGTCGACCGCCTTGTTGAGCGTCTGCGCGGTGATCAGGGAATCCTCATATTTGGCAAGCCCGATATCCGCGTAAGTCTTGATGACCGCCTTCGCGTCGGTTTCCGCCTTCGCGGGCAGCACGAACACCGCAGCCGTCAGCAAGGCCGTGGCACCGATCGCCGCGAACCTGCCGCCATATCGTGCTGTCATTATCGTTCTCCAGTCTCTTGGGAATTCCGCAAACGGCGGCCGTGACGGCCGGCACCAGGCCGTGTGCATGCCACCGGCCGCAGGATATGCCGCGCTGCCGCGCGGCTCAGGGAAGAAAGACACAAAATGCCTCCAATCGAACGGGTTCAAGGCCCAGACATCAAAGGGTGCGCCAATGCGCGAGATCCCTTAAAGCTTCGACGCCAGTGGAAGTCAACCAAAATTGCTGGAAAATCCAATCGAAACAATAGTTTAGAATAATTCTAAACTATGATAGTCAACTTTATCCGCTGCCTGCACCGGTTTTCTCGACGAACTGTCCGATTGACAGCCGCCATTCCCGGTGCGACCCGCAAAAGCTCTCTTGCGGCGGCGTCGGACAATTGCCACTTGGCGAGACGTCCTAGGATCGAAATCGGGATGGGAATGCGATGAAGAACGGTGTGGTCATTGTCGGTGCTGGTCATGCGGGCGTGCAGGCGGCGGCAAGCCTGCGCGAGGACGGCTATGACGGGCCGGTGATCCTCGTCGGTGACGAGAACGAACTGCCCTACCACAAGCCGCCACTGTCGAAGACCTTTATCAAGGACGCGGAAGCCAAGCCGCAGCCCCTGCGCGGCGAGGCCTTCTATACTGGCAGCGCCATCGATTACCGGCCGGGAATCCGGGTTGAGCGCATCGATTCCGGTCGCCGCAGCCTCGACATCGCCGGCGGCGGCGCGCTTGCCTTCGATCATCTGATCCTGGCGACTGGGTCGCGCCCGCGCGCCCTGCCGCTGCCGGGCTCGGATCTGTCCGGCGTTTTGTCGCTGCGCTCGCTGGCCGATGCGCGGCTGATCCGGGAGTTGAGCGCACAGAGCGAAGATGTCGTCATCCTTGGCGGTGGTTTCATCGGGCTGGAGATCGCCGCGACGCTTCGGGCGGCCGGCCGCACGGTGACGGTTGTCGAAGCGGTCGACCGGCTGCTTGGACGCGCCGTGGCGCCCGTCGTGGCGAGCCATGTCCGGCAAAGGCTGGAAGCGACCGGCGTGCGCATCCTGACCGGCACCTCGATCGCCCGGCTGGAAGGCGAAAACGGTCATGTCGTGGCCGCGATCACCTCAACAGGCGAAAGGCTGCCGGCGCGCATGGTCATCGTCGGCATCGGCGCCGTGCCGAATGTCGAACTGGCGCAGGCAGCCGGCCTCGTCGTGGCCAACGGCATCCGAGTCGACCACCAGATGCGCAGCTCGGTGCCTGAAATCCTCGCAATCGGCGACGCCGCCTCCTACCGGCACTGGTTCACCGGCGGCGACGTGCGGCTGGAATCGGTGCAGAACGCCACCGACCAGGCGCGCCTTGCCGCGCGCACCATATCAGGCCATGCCGATGCCTATTCGGCGGTGCCGTGGTTCTGGTCCGACATTGGCGACATGAAGCTGCAGATGGTCGGACTGACCGCCGGCGGCGACAGCCATGTCGTGCTGGGCGACCTGCCGGACAACAAGTTCTCGATCTACCATTACGCCGGGGACCGGCTGCTCGGCATCGAATCCGTCAACCGGCCAGGCGACCACATGCTCGGCCGCAAGATGCTCGGCGCCGGCTTCTCGCCGACGCCGCAGATGGTGGCCATGGGTCCCGAAGGGCTAAAGGCAGCACTTGCCGCGTTTCAGAACCTGGAGCCTGCGAAGGCCAGTGCGTAGAATTGCCAATTTTTGCCATACACTATATCGTGGCTGAATGAGCACGATGAATATCTCACTGCCAGACAGCTTGAAGCATTTTGTCGATCAGCAAGTGGCCGATCGGGGCTATGGCACGAGCAGCGAATATGTGCGTGAATTGATCCGCCACGATCAGGATCGCCAACTTCTGCGTGGTTTGCTTCTCGAAGGCGCGTCATCCGCGCCGGGCGCTCCCGTAGACGATGACTATTTCGCCGCGCTGCGAAAACGAGTGCAGGGCCAATAAATTAGGTGGCCACAAAGCCGATCATTCCTCGAAACCTTGCTTTGCGGGATATCGAGGACGCCGTCGATTACTTTGCTCGCGAGGTTGGTTCGCATGTGGCGTTGGGTTATGTCGAGGATCTTCAAAGCGCCTACAAGCTGATAGCCAGCCATCCGGCATCGGGCTCTTTGAGATATGGCTACGAAATTGGATTGCCCGGCCTGCGTAGCGTGCAACTCAAGCGCTATCCGTACCTGATTTTCTATCTTGAGCAGACCGACCAGATAGATGTGTGGCGGGTGCTGCATGCCAAGACGGACATTCCGGCATGGTTACAGACTCCGAACTCCTGACGGCCCGCTCACCGGCCTCGGCGTAGACCGTCAGGAGGGATGGGCGCCGCCCCTTTCAGGCGGCGCAGACTTCGCGGATCGAGCTTTCCAGAATGTCGAGCGCCTCGTTCATGACTTCGTCCTGGATGGTGATCGGCGCCAGGAAACGGATGACGTTGCCATAGACGCCGCAGGTCAGCAGGATCAGCCCCTTGTCGAGCGCCTTCAGCCGGATGGCGTTGGCGATCTCGGCCGAGGGCAGGCCCTTCTTGACGTCGTTGAACTCGACAGCGTTCATGAAGCCGAGGCCGCGGATGTCGACAATCTCGGGCACGTCATCGCGGATCGACTGGAGGCGCTGCTTCAGCCGCGCACCCAGTGTGTTCGCGCGGTCGCACAGCTTTTCGTCCTCGATGACGTCGAGAACCGCATGCGCGGCGGCGACGCCGATTGGGCTGCCGCCATAGGTCCCGCCAAGCCCGCCAGGGCCGGGCGCGTCCATGATCTCGGCGCGGCCGGTGACCGCCGCCAGCGGGAAGCCGCCGGCCAGGCTCTTGGCCATGGTGGTGATGTCGGCAGCGACCTCGTGGTGGTCCATCGCGAACATCTTGCCGGTGCGAGCAAACCCGGTCTGCACCTCGTCGGCGATGAGCAGCATGCCGTGCTGGTCGCAGAGCTTGCGCAGCGCCGTCAGGAGCTCACGCGGCGCGTCGTAGAAGCCCCCCTCGCCCTGAACCGGCTCGATGATGATCGCGGCGACGCGGGCCGGATCGACATCGGCCTTGAACAGCTTGTCGAGCGCGGCAAGCGAATCGGCGACCGAGACGCCATGCAGCTGCACCGGGAACGGCACGTGATAGACGTCGCCCGGCATGGCGCCGAAGCCAACCTTGTAGGGAACGACCTTGCCGGTCAGCGCCATGCCCATGAAGGTGCGGCCGTGGAAGCCGCCCCCAAAGGCAATGACGGCCTGGCGGCCAGTGGCGTTGCGGGCGATCTTGATGGCGTTCTCGACCGCCTCGGCGCCGGTGGTGACGAAGATGGTCTTCTTCTCGAACTTGCCGGGCAGCATGGCGTTCAAGCGTTCGGCCAGCCGCACGTAGCTTTCGTAGGGCACGACCTGATGGCAGGTATGGGTGAAGCGGTCGAGCTGCGCCTTGACGGCCTCGATCACCCTGGGGTGGCGGTGGCCGGTATTGACCACGGCGATGCCCGAGGAGAAGTCGATGTAGCGGCGGCCCTCGACATCCCAGATCTCCGAATTTTCAGCCCGGTCGGCATAGATCTGCGTGGTCATGCCGACGCCGCGTGAAATCGACTGGTTTTTGCGTTCAGAAATGGCTGAATTCTTCATTGATATCCCTCATCGGGCCGGCGCCCGTTCTCGTTGATCAGATGTCTTCTGACCTTATTTCATGTTTTCCTCAAGTCGGCACCACCGGCTGGCGATTGGGCCTGCGGCCGGCGGATGCCTGCCTTAATCAGTTGGGAGATACGCGTACGAGACCGGTTTCCTTTTTCCGGGGATCGATTATCCTCCAGATATCCGCGAGCGTCAGCGAGCGGTCCGCGGCCGAGGGGAGCCCATGAGCAGGAACGCGACATCCTCCGTCTCGCCGCCATCGGTCAAAACCTCCAGCCTTTTGTCTTTTCCAGTCGCCTCGGCGTTTTTCGCCTGTATGGCCGCCCTGCCGCTGACCGGCTGCCAGAAGCAGGAGGCCGCGGCGAAAAAGCTGCCGATCATGGTGCGCACAGAGACGGTGGCGCTCGCCGACTATGCGCCGAGAACCTCGCTGACGGGCGTAATCGCGGCGCGCACGCTGAACAATCTGTCGTTCAGGGTCGGCGGCCGCGTCGCCGAGCGGCTCGTCGATGTCGGCCAGCATGTCGACCAGGGCGCGGTGCTTGCCCGCATCGATCCGCAGGAACAAGAATCCGATCTGCGTTCCGCGCAGGCCGATCTTGACGCAGCACAGGCACAACTGACCCAGGCCGCCGCCACATTCGCGCGGCAGAAGACGCTGCTTGCCCAGGGCTTCACCACCAGACGCGATTTTGACACCGCCGACCAGGCGCTGAAGGTGGCGCAAGGCAGTGTCGATGCAGCGCAGAGCGCGTTCGCCAATGCGCAGCAGAACCTTTCTTTCACCGAACTCAAGGCAGGGGCCGCCGGCGTGATCACCGCCCGTCAGATCGAGACCGGCCAGGTGGTGCAAGCGGCGCAGACCGTCTTCACCATAGCCGAGGACGGCGACCGGGACGCCGTGTTCAACGTGCAGGAGACGCTGGTCGCCAGGACGCCGACCTCTCCCGCGGTGACGATCACGCTATTGTCCGATCCGCAGGTGAGGGCAACAGGCAAGGTGCGTGAAATCTCGCCGGCGGTCGACCAGGCGTCCGGTTCGATCCGGGTCAAGGTCGGCATTGCCGATACGCCCACCGGCATGCCGCTGGGCGCGGCCGTCATCGGCTCGGTCAGCGCCAAGCCGGCGAAGGCGATCCTGTTGCCCTGGCAGGCGCTGACGTCCAGCGGCGGCAAACCGGCGGTCTGGGTCATCGATCCCTCGACCAAGGCGGTAACGACAACGCCGGTCGAGGTGCTGGCTTTCGATTCGGGCACGGTCGTCATCGCCAAGGGGCTGGACGAAGGCCAAAGCGTCGTTACATCAGGCGGGCAGCTGCTCAGTCCCGGCGAGACGGTCGAGATAGCGGGAGCGGGCCAATGAACCGGCTGCCACGCATCCTGCTTGGCCTGTTTGCGCTTGGCGCGCTTGGCGCCTGCTCGAAGTCGGATCAAAAGCCGCCGGAGATCACCCGGCCGGTGCTGTCGCTCGTAGTCGAGCCGCGCACCACCCAGACCTTCGGCTTCGCCGGCTCGGTCGAGCCGCAGGTCAGCGCGGACCTTGCCTTCCGCCTGCTCGGCCGGGTTATCTCGCGCGACGTCAAGGTCGGCGACATCGTCAGCAAGGGTACGACGATCGCCGCGCTCGACCCCACCGCGCTGGAGCTGGCGGTGCAAGCGGCCAAGGCGGAGCTCTCCAACGCCGAGGCACAGTTCGCCAATGCCGCCGCCAGCGAGGAGCGCCAGCGCCAGCTGCTTGCCTCGGCCAACACCTCGCAGTCCGTCTTCGATGCCGCGCAGCAGGCAAGGAAAGCGGCCGAGGCCAGTGTCGAACGGACCAAGGCTTCTCTGGCCAAGTCGCAGGAGCAGCTTGGCTATGCCAGGCTGTTCTCGGATTTCGACGGCGTCGTCACCGCGGTCGGCGCGGAGGTCGGCCAGACGGTTTCACCCGGGCAGACGGTCGTCACCGTGGCGCGCTCGGACCTGCGCGAAGCGGTGGTCGATATTCCCGACCAGCTGACCGGCGATCTCTCCGCCGGCACGCCCTTCCAGGTCATCCTGCAATCGCTGCCGACGATCCAGACGGAGGCCAAGCTGCGCGAGATCGCGCCGCAAGCCGAGGGCTCGACGCGCACCCGGCGCGTGCGGCTGACACTGACCAATCCCCCGCAGGCCTTCCGGCTCGGCTCGACGGTGACGGCAACCCGCGTGACCAAGGTGGCGCCGACGATCGAACTGCCCATGTCGGCGCTGCTCGAAAAGGACGGCGCCGACAAAGTGTGGATCGTCGATCCGCGGACATCGAGCGTGAGCGCGCGCGACATCAAGGTCGCGTCGAGGAATGGCGGCACCTTCACCGTTGCCGAAGGGCTTGAGGCCGGCATGCGCGTCGTCACGGCGGGCGTCCACAGCCTGAGCGAAGGTCAGAAGGTGAAAGTGCCCGAGGGAGGGGCCTCATGAAAGGCTTCAACCTCTCCGACTGGGCGCTCAATCACCGCTCGCTGGTCTGGTACTTCATGCTGGTCTTCGTGGTGGCCGGCGTATTTTCCTATCTCAATCTCGGCCGCGAGGAAGATCCGGCCTTCACCATCAAGACGATGATCATCCAGGCCAACTGGCCTGGCGCCTCGGTCAACGAGACCGTGCGACAGGTGACCGACCGCATCGAGAAGAAGCTCGAGGAGCTCGACAGCCTCGACTACACCAAGTCGGTCACGACAGCCGGCCAGACCGTCATCTTCGTCAACCTGAAGCCGACCACCAGGGCGCGCGACGTCGTGCCGACCTGGCTGCAGGTGCGCAACATGGTCAACGACATCCGGAACCAGTTTCCGCAAGGCGTGCAGGGACCATTCTTCAACGACCGCTTCGGCGACGTCTACGGCAACATCTACGCCTTCACGTCGGATGGGCTGACACCGCGCCAGCTGCGCGATTATGTCGAGGATGTCAGAACCAGGATCCTGACCGTGCCCAATGCCGGGAAAGTCGACCTGGTCGGCGCGCAGGACGAGGCGATCTATCTCGAATTCTCGACCCGCCAGATCGCCGCGCTCGGCCTCAACCAGCAGGCGATCGTGGCGAGCCTACAGGCGCAGAACGCGATCACGCCCTCGGGCGTCATCCAGTCCGGCCCGGAGCGCATCAGCGTGCGCGTCGGCGGCCAGTTCACCTCGGAGGAGAGCCTGCGCGCCATCAACCTGCGCGTCAACGACCGCTTCTTCCGGCTGAGCGACGTGGCGACCATCACGCGCGGCTATGTCGACCCGCCGACGGCGCTGTTCCGTTTCAATGGCCAGGACGCGATCGGGCTCGCCATCGGCATGAAGCCCAATGCCAACCTGCTGCAGTTCGGCGAGGCGCTGCATGAGGAGATGAACAGAGTGCTGGCCGACCTGCCGGTCGGCGTCGGCGTGCATCTGGTCGCCGATCAGCCTGTCATCGTCGAGGAGGCGGTGTCGGGCTTCACCCGCGCCCTGTTCGAAGCGGTAGCCATCGTGCTCGCGGTGTCGTTCATCAGCCTCGGCATGCGCGCCGGCTTCGTGGTGGCGCTATCGATCCCGTTGGTGCTGGCCATCACCTTCACGGTCATGGAATATCTCGGCATATCGCTGCAGCGCATTTCGCTGGGCGCGCTGATCATCGCTCTCGGGCTGCTGGTCGACGACGCGATGATCGCGGTCGAGATGATGGTGGCGCGGCTCGAGGTCGGCGACACCTTGCGCAAGGCCGCGACCTATGTTTACACCTCGACCGCCTTCCCGATGCTGACCGGGACGCTGGTGACGGTCGCGGGCTTCATCCCGATCGGCCTCAACAACAGCGCCGCCGGCGAATACACCTTCACCCTTTTCGTCGTCATCGCCGTGTCGCTGCTGGTGTCATGGATCGTGGCGGTGCTGTTTGCGCCCCTGCTCGGCGTCACTATCTTGCCGGCGACGATGAAAGCCAAGCATCACGAGCAGCCCGGCCGCTTCACGTCGCTGTTCCGGCGCATCCTTGTCGGCTCGGTGCGCCGCCACTGGCTGACGATCATCGTGACGGTGCTTCTCTTCGCCGCCTCCATCGCCGGTTTCGGCCTCGTTCAGCAGCAATTCTTCCCGCCATCCGACCGGGCGGAACTGGTCGTCGACTGGAACCTGCCGCAGAATTCCTCGATCGCCGATACACGCGACCAGATGCAGCGGTTCGAGCAACGGGCACTGGTCGGCAATCCCGACATCGACCATTTCTCGTCCTATATCGGCCAGGGCGCGGTGCGCTTCGTGCTGGCCTATGACGTGCAGCCGGCCAACCCCTATTTCGGCCAGACCGTGATCGTCACCAAGAACATCGGGGCGCGCAACCGGGTCAAGGCGGCACTGGAAAAGCTGCTGCGCGAGGAGTTCGTCGGCACCGACGCCTTCGTCAAGCTGCTCGAGCTCGGACCGCCGGTCGGCCGCCCGGTTCAGTACCGCGTCGGTGGCCCTGATATCCAGACGGTGCGCGAACTGGCGCAGAAATTCGCGGGCATCATTTCGGCCAATCCGAAGCTGGCGGCCCCGACCTTCGACTGGAACGAACCGCAGCGTGTGCTGAGGGTCGACGTGCTGCAGGACAAGGCGCGCCAGCTCGGTATCACCTCTTCCGACATCGCCAGCGCGCTGAACAGCACGGTCGGCGGCGCCACCATCACCCAGGTGCGCGACGCCACCTACCTGATTAATGTCGTGGCGCGCTCACGCGAGGCCGAACGGGGCTCGATCGAGACTTTGCAGAACATGCAGCTGCCGACCAGCACCGGCGAGGCGATCCCGCTCGCGGCGGTCGCCAACTTCCGCTACGACCTCGAGCAGCCGACGGTGTGGCGGCGCGACCGCATCCCGACCATCACGGTGCGCGCCGGGCTGGTCGGCGACGCGCTGCCGGCAACCGTGGTCAACGAACTGAAGCCATCGGTCGACGCCTTCATCGCCAAGCTGCCGCCAGGCTATTCGGTCGAAACCGCCGGCTCGGTGGAGGAAAGCGCCAAGAGCCAGGGACCGATCGCCGCCGTCGTGCCGTTGATGCTGTTCGTGATGGCGACGATCCTGATGGTGCAGCTGCAGAGCTTCCAGCGCCTGTTCCTAGTGGTGGCGGTGGCGCCGCTCGGGCTGATCGGCGTGGTGGCGGCCCTGGTGCCGAGCGGCGCGCCGCTCGGCTTCGTCGCCATCCTCGGCGTGCTGGCGCTGATCGGCATCCTGATCCGCAACTCGGTCATCCTGATCGTGCAGATCGAGGACCTCGTCGTCGAAGGCAAGGATCGCTGGGTGGCCGTCATCGAGGCGACCGAGCATCGTATGCGGCCGATCGCGCTGACGGCGGCGGCGGCCAGCCTGGCACTGATCCCGATCGCGCGCGAAGTGTTCTGGGGGCCGATGGCCTACGCCATGATGGGCGGCATCATCGCGGGTACCGCGATCACGCTGCTGTTCCTGCCAGCGCTGTATGTAACGTGGTTCCGCATCAAGGAGCCGAAGCGGGAGCCCGAAGGCAATGGCGTACAAGGGGACACGGTGCCCGAAGGTGGAGCGGTCTAAGGCGGAAATTCGAATGCCGAGTTCTCGGGAACTCGGCGTCAGCGATAAACGTCAGGCCCGCACAAACCCCTCGCTCGCCCTGAGCAAATTCCGCGTATAGTCCGCATTCACGCGGTGGCCGATCAACTGGCTGGCGGTCAGCGTCTCCACCGCTTCGCCGTTCTGCATCACCATCAGCCGCTCGCACATATGGGTGATGATGGCGAGGTCGTGGCTGACCATCAGGAAGGTGAGCTTGCGCCGCCGTCGCACCTCTTCGAGCAGGTTCAGCACTTCGGCCTGTACCGAGGCGTCGAGCGCCGAGGTCGGCTCGTCGAGCAGCAGGATCGAGGGTTCGAGGATCAGCGCGCGGGCAATGGCGACACGTTGGCGTTGGCCGCCCGAGAGCTGGTGCGCGTAGCGGAAGCGAAAACCGTTGCCGAGGCCGACCTCGTCCAGCGCGCGTTCGATGCGCTTTTCGCCGTCGGCGAAGCCGTGGATGGCAAGCGGCTCCTGCAACAGGCGATCGACGGTCTGGCGCGGATGCAGCGAGCCGTACGGATCCTGGAAGACCATCTGCACCTCGCGGTAGAAAGCCTTGTCGCGGCGCGCGTCGAGCTTCTTGCCGTTGACGGCGATGCTGCCGGAGGAGACCGGTGCGAGCCCGGCAATCGCTCTTAGCAATGTCGATTTGCCGGAGCCGCTTTCGCCGACAAGCCCATAGGACTCTCCTTCCCTGACCTCGAGGCTGACGCCCTTCAGCGCGCGAAAGCGGTCGAAGACCACCTCCAGCCTGTCGACGGCAATCGCTGACGTCATGCCGCCCACTCCGGCTTGCGGTCGAGCACCGGCAAGGGATGGCGCTCGAAGCCGATCCGGGGCATGCAATTGAGCAGGCCGCGCGTATAGGGATGCTGGGCTTCACGCAGCTCCGAGGCCTTCAACTGCTCGACCACCTTGCCGGCATACATCACGACGACGCGGTCGCAGAAGGATGAGACCAGGCGCAGATCGTGCGAGATGAAGATCAGCCCCATGCCGCGCTCGCTGACCAGCTTATCGAGGATATTGAGCACGTCGAGTTGCACGGTGACGTCGAGCGCCGAAGTCGGCTCGTCGGCGATCATCAGCTCGGGTCCGGCGATCAGCATCATGGCGATCATGGCGCGCTGGCCCATGCCGCCAGAGACTTCGTGCGGATGCAGATCGAAAACGCGTTTGGGGTCACGGATCTGTACGGCCTCCAGCATGGCCAGCGCCCGCTCGCGCGCCTCGGCCTTGGAGACCTTCTCGTGCGTGCGCAGCGTCTCGACGATCTGGCGGCCGATGCTCATCACCGGGTCGAGCGAATATTTCGGATCCTGCAGGATCATGGCGATGCGGTTGCCGCGCAGCGCCCGGCGTTCGCGCGGCGAGATGCCGAGCAGGTCGATCCCATCGAAGGCCAATTTGCTGGCCGATATCCGGGCCTGCGGCGGCGTCAGGCCCATGATGGCGCGGCCCGTCTGCGACTTGCCCGAGCCGGACTCGCCGACGATGCCAAGACGTTCGCGGCCAAGCGAGAAGGAGACGCCACGCACCGCCTCGATCAGCCCGGTGCGGGTCGGGAAGGTGACACGCAGGTCCTCGACGTCGAGAAGGGCGCTCATTGGTCACCGCTGCGGGGGTCAAGCGCGTCGCGCAGGCCGTCGCCGAGCAGGTTGAAGCCGAGGCTGACGATGAGGATGGCGAAGCCCGGCGCGCCGGCCACCCACCATTGGTCGAGCACGAAGCGGCGGCCCGAGGCGATCATCGTGCCCCATTCGGGCAGCGGCGGTTGCGCGCCCAGACCAAGAAAACCGAGGCCGGCGGCGGTGAGGATGATGCCGGCCATGTCGAGCGTCACGCGAATGATCAGCGAGGAGATGCAAAGAGGCATGATGTGGCGCAGCACGATGCGGGCGGGCGAAGCGCCCATCAATTGCACTGCCTTGATGTAGTCGGAGTTGCGCACGGTCAGCGTTTCGGCACGCGCGATGCGCGCATAAGGCGGCCAGGACGTGATGGCGATGGCAAGCACCGCATTCTCGATGCCCGGACCGAGCGCGGCGACAAAAGCCAGCGCCAGGATCAGCTTGGGAAAAGCGAGGAAGATATCGGTGATGCGCATCAGGATGGCATCGGTCCAGCCGCCGGCATAGCCGGCGACGGTGCCGACCAGAAGGCCGATCGGGGCTGCGATGATGGCGACCAGGATGACCACATAGAGCGTCCAGCGCGAGCCGTAGAGGATGCGCGAATAGATGTCCCGGCCAAGATCGTCGGTGCCGAACCAGTGCTCCGCGCTCGGCGCCAGCAGCCGCGCGTTCTTCAAATCGCCGACGGTCGGCGAATAGGGCGCCAGCACACCGGCAAGAGCGGCAATGAGCAACAGCGCGATGATGATCAGCAGGCCGACAAAGGCCAGCCGATTGGCGGAAAAGCGCCGCCATGCGACATAGGCGCGGCCGAGCCTCGCCTGCATGCGGGACGCCGGCCGCTCGCTGAGCAGCCAGTCGCGACGGCTCTGGATCGCCTCGGCGCTCATCCGGATTTCGTCCTCGGATCGAGCAAACGATAGAGCAGGTCTGACAAAAGATTGATGCCGATGAACACCGAGCCGATGACGATGGTGCCGCCGAGCACGGCGTTCATATCGGCATTCTGCAGCGAGTTGGTGATGTAAAGGCCGATGCCCGGCCAGGAAAAGACAGTCTCGGTCAGCACCGAACCTTCTAGCAGGCCGGCATAGGAGAGCGCGATCACGGTGACCATCGGCACAGCGGCATTGCGCAGCGCGTGGGCCCAGATGATGCGGCGTTCCGACAGGCCCTTGGCGCGCGCGGCGACGACATATTCCTGAGCAAGTTCGTTGAGCATGAACGAGCGCGTCATGCGGCTGATATAGGCGAGCGAGAAATAGCCGAGCAGCGAGGCCGGCAGGATGATGTGGCGGAAGGCGTCCCAAAAGACATCCCACTGGCCCTGCATCGCAGAGTCGAGCAAGTAGAAACCGGTGATCGGCGTGAACGTGTATTCGTAGACGACATCGAGCCGCGCGGGAAAGGCCACCCATTGCAGCTTGGCATAGAACAGCACGAGCCCAAGCAGGCCGAGCCAGAAGATCGGCACGGAATAGCCGATCAGGCCGATCACGCGTACGACCTGGTCGATGAGGCTGCCGCGCCTGACGGCCGCCAGCACGCCGAGCGGCACGCCAAACAGCGCGCCGATCAGTGTTCCGAGCGTGGCCAGTTCCGTCGTTGCCGGAAGAGCGCGGCGGATGTCGGTCATGACAGGGTTGGTGGTCAGCACCGAGGTGCCGAAATCCCCGTTCAGCGCACTCCTGACATAGATGTAGAACTGCTCGATCAACGGCAGGTCGAGGCCCATCTCGCGGCGCGTGCGCTCGACGACATTTGCCGGCGCGCGGTCGCCGAGCACGGCCAGCACCGGGTCGATCGGGATGACGCGGCCGATGAAGAAGGTGACCGCGAGAAGACCAAGATAGGTCGTCACCGCGATGACCAGGAACCGGCCGATCGAGGAGAGAATGGCAAAGGCACGGGCGCTGCCGCGCCCCGCCTTCTCCTGGCTTTCAACCGCGCTCATGCGGCGTGTCCGCGGGCGCTATTCCTTGGAAACCGGCCCGACGAAGTTGGTGTCGAAGCTCGGGCCGAGCGCGAAACCCTTGAGGTTCTTGCGCAAGCCAGCCACTTCCAGTTGCTGGTGGATGAGGACGAAGGGGCTGGTGTCGAGTACCTTCTTCTCGAGGTCCTGGTACAGCGCGGCGCGCTTGGCCGAGTCCTTCTCCAGCAGAGCCGCTTCGGTCTGCTTGGTCAGATCCGGAATGTCCCAGGCGTTGCGCCAGGCCAGTGTGTGCGACTTGCCGGCATCCGAATTGTCCGGGTTCGAGGCGAAGGTCTGGGCGTTGGAATTCGGATCGAAATAGTCCTGTCCCCACTGGCCGATATAGATGTCGTGGTTGCGGGCGCGATACTTGGTCAGCGTCTGCTTGCCGTCACCGGGAATGATCTCCAGCTTGATGCCGGCCTGTCCGAGCGTCTGCTGGATCGATTCCGCCATGCCTGTCGTTGGCTGGCCGGTACGCACATCCATGGTCACGCTGAAGCCGTCCGGCAGACCGGCCTTGGCCAGCAGTTCCTTGGCCTTGGCGACGTCGAGCTTGAAGGGGTTTTCGTCGAGAGCGCCGAGATCGCCCTTGGGCAGGAAGGTCTGGTGGATCTCGCCGATGCCCTTGAGGATGGTCGAGCTCAGCGCGTCATAGTCGACCAGATATTTGAAGGCCTGGCGAACCTCGGGCTTGGCCAGGTTCGGGTTCTTCTGGTTGAGGCTGATGTAATAGACCGTGCCCTTCGGCGCGCTGTTGGTGGTGAGATCGGCGTTCTTGGCGATGGCGTCGAGGTCGTTCGGTTCGAGATTGCGGGCAACGTCGATGTCGCCGGCCTCGAGCGCCAGGCGCTGCGCCGAGCTTTCCTTCATGTTGCGGTAGATGACGCGGGCGAGCTTGGCCTTTTCGCCGTGATAATTGTCGTTGCGCTCCATGACGACGGCTTCGTTGGCGCGCCATTCACGCAGCTTGTAGGCGCCGGAACCAGCATAGCCGGTCTTCAGCCAGGCGTTGCCGAAGTCATTGTCCCATTTGTAGTCGGCGGTGGGCGCGGCCTTGACGACGTGCTCCTTGACCAGCTTGCTATCGACGACCGATGCGACGGTCGCCGACAGACAGTTCAAGACGAAGCTCGGCGCATAGGCCTTGTCGACGGTAAACTGGAAGGTGGTGTCGTCGACGGCCTTGGCCTTGTCGGCGACGTTGTCGCCGCTGATGCCGAACTGTTCGATGATGAAGGCCGGGCTCTTGTCCAGCTTGACAACGCGCTCGAACGAGTAGGCGACGTCGGCAGCCGTGATCGGATTGCCCGAGGCGAATTTCAGGCCGGGCTTGAGCTTGAAGGTGTAGATCAGGCCGTCGTCGGAGACGGCCCAGCTTTCGGCGAGGTCGGGCTTGACCTTGGAGGTGTCGCTGAGGTCGAGGCGGACCAGCAGATCATAGGTGTTGCCGGTGACCTCGGCGGTCGACAACTCGAACGCCTCGCCCGGATCCATGGAGATGATGTCGTCGATCGCGAAACCCTCGACCAGTGTGTCGGCGGGCGTAACCGCCCCGGCCGGGGCACCAGCCAGAAGCAGCGCCGACATGGCCGCGCCCGCAAGCAAGATGCGGGATCGTAGAGCAAACTTTTCCATCATCATGGTGATTGTTCCCTGTTTTGTTGACCTGAGTTCCCGGCTCAGGATTGCGGTGTTCTTTTCGGGGCCGGCAAGGCCCTTCGACGACTTACCGTCGTGGTTTTTGTCCAATTGGTCAACAGCATATCCGGCACTTCGGGGCGGGCGACGAGGATTTTACGCGACGACTCATTCAACCGGAATGGCGGGCGACGCGTCGACACACACGCAGGCTAATCGGGGCTGGCAAACGGGACAAATCCCCTTACTTTTTTGGGTTATTTCAGCGCGGCGACCAGGCCGGCGTCTGGAAAGCAGGTCGCGGGCTCGCCGTTCTTGGTCTGCCACTTGCCAATCGAGCGTCGGGTCTTGAAGCCCGGCAGGCCGTCGGCGCTGCCGACATCATAGCCTTTGGCTTCCAGCGCCCGTTGCAGGGCGGCGATGTCGGAACGATGGAGATCGCCTACCGGCCCCCAGCTGCCGGAAAAATTCTGATCGCCATGGGCAATCCCGTCAGCGCCGTGGCCGATGAACAGCGCGTAAAGGTCGCTGGTGTTGTATTCCTTGAGCACATAGAAATTGGGGGTGGCGATGAAGGCCGGGCCGCTGCGGCCAGCCGGCATCAGCAGGAAACCTTCCGCCTTCAATTCGCTCGCCGGAAACGGCTTTCCGTCGACGCGCTTGATGCCCATGGCAGCCCATTGCGAGATCTTCTTGCCCTGGTCCGGACCTTCCAGCGAGCAGGAGACGCTCTCCGGCACCGTCACCTCGAAACCCCAGCCGCGTCCCCGCACCCAGCCATAGTGGACGAGATAGTTGGCGATCGAGGCGAGCACGTCGGGCGTCGAATTCCAGATGTCGACGCGTCCATCGCCGTCGAAATCCACGGCATGCTTGAGGAAAGAGGTCGGCATGAATTGCGGCTGGCCGAGCGCACCGGCCCAGGATGATTTCATGGCATTGACCGGGGCCAGCCCGCGCTGGACGATTTCCAGCGCCGCGAGCAGTTCGGTGCGGAAGAAATCCTTCCTCGTCGACATGAATGCCTTGGTGCCTAGCACCTCGAAGGCATCGTAAGGCATCTTCGCCGCGCCGAAGCCGGTCTCGCGGCCCCAGATCGCCAGAAGGATCTCGCCGGGAACGCCGTAACGTTTTTCGATCAGCCCAAGCACTCTTGAATTGGCGCTCTCGCGTGTGCGCCCGCCCAAGGTGACGGCGCGGACGATCTTCTCGGCGAAATAGTTGGCAGGCGGACCGAACTCGGCCTGATGCTGCTTCTGCGGCGTCGCCGGCTCTTCGCCGGGCATCACGAGGTCCGGCAGCTTGAGGTTCGGCTTCACGCCGAGGAAGGCAGCGTCGAAGGTCTTTTTCGAGATGCCTTTGGACTTGGCTTCGGGCCAGAGGTCGGTTTGGAGCCAGGCCTGGAACTGGTCGTCGACGGAGGCGGCATGGGCGGGGATGGTGAGGAGGAAAATGACGAACGCTGCGAAGAGGGAGAGGAGAGCTAATGTTCGATTCTTGCGCACAAGCTTCGAAGGGTTTGTGGCAGGCATAGGCGTGGACTTCCCCATTTGTCCCCTCAAAACGCCGTCCGCGAGCGCAGCGCCGCGGCCAGCGTGCCTTCGTCGAGATAGTCGAGCTCGCCGCCGACCGGCACGCCATGTGCCAGTCGCGTCACCTTGATGTCGAAGCCGGAGAGTTGATCGGTGAGGTAGTGCGCGGTGGTCTGGCCCTCCACCGTCGCGTTGACGGCGAGGATGACTTCCTTGACCTCGCCGCCGTCGACACGGTCGATCAGCGAGCGGACATTGAGCTGGTCGGGGCCGATGCCGTCAAGCGGCGACAGCGTGCCGCCGAGCACATGGTAGCGCACGTTCATCGCCGCTGCCCGCTCCAGCGCCCAGAGATCCGAGACATCCTCGACAACGATGAGGGTGGCGGCATCACGGCGCGGGTCGGTGCAGATCATGCAGGGGTCCGAGGTGTCGACGTTGCCACAGGTCGAGCAGATGCGCACCTTGTCGGCCGCCTCGCCCATGGCGGCGGCGAGCGGCGACAGGAGTTGCTCCTTCTTCTTGATCAGGTGAAGGGCGGCACGCCTGGCCGAACGGGGACCAAGTCCCGGCACCTTGGCCAGGAGTTGGATCAGGCGTTCGATCTCGGGACCGGCGATTCGCTTGGACATCGCTCTGATCTAGGATTTTTCAGAGCGCTTTGAAACATCCTGCATCCGCGCATGACCTGCCATTGCGGGTCGGACGCGGATCAATTCTCTTCGAGCGGCCGACCCTGGCTGAGGATCATCGCGCCAATGGCATCGGTGTTCTCAGGCGTCGACTGGAATCCCATCGCCGCTTCCTGCGGCGCGCCCTGGACCGAGGAGATGACCCTTGCGTTCAAGACGCCGCCGAAACGGGCGGCATCCGGCTCTTCCATCGGCTCCTGCATCGCCACCAGTGTCGGCTTCACCGCAAGGCGCGCGGACTTTGCCGCCGGCGCCACTGCGGCCGTCACATAGGTCTGCTGCGCGGGTACGGCGGTTGCCGGGGTCGAGCGCGCGGTGGTTACGCCAGCCTGCTTGGCCGGATCGGCACGGACAATCGTCCTGACCACAGGTTCCGCGGATGCCACGAGCACGGGCGCCGCAGGCGCGCGCTGCTGCTGCTGTTCAGCCGAGGCCACCATCGGCTCGTCGGGCAGCGGCTGCCAGTCGCGGCCGCGCTTTTCGTAGAACGCATTGCCGCCGGCGACCATGGTGTAATGCATGTTGTTGTAGGGGAAGCGCAGGCCGGCGGTGTGGAAATACATCGTGTTCTTGAGCTTGGCCTTGCGCTCGCCCTTGAGCACGGCGTCGGCGGCTTCCTCGACATCGGGCATCGCCCGCGAGTTCATCTGCCTGGTCATGACACCTGGCGCGAACTGCCCGGGCTCGCCCACCACTTCGCAGATGGTGTTGCCGTGCTGGCCGGAGCGCAGCCGGTTCATGACCACGGTGCCGACGGCGATCATGCCGTCACGGCTCGAACGGTTGGATTCGAAGAACATCGCCCTTTCCAGGCATTCCTTGTCCTTCGGCGTGTGGCCGTAAGACCGCGAGCTCAGGAAACTCGGCGTGATGGCGTCGGTCAGGCTGGCAACGGACATGCCGTGCGACGTGGTCTGACTGCAAGCGGCCAAGAACAAAGGAGACGTAACGACGCCGAGCAACAGCGGCGCCTTCCATCGCATGGCAATCAACAGGTAACCCTCTCACTTCGATGCCCGCCCCCAGGCTGCGGCAAGAATGAGACACTTTCGGGCAAAATGATGGCTAAAACGTTATTAATGAAGCACTGTTGCCAAATTGGCACAATTTCGTGGCTTTCCAGATGGATCGAGCCATCGTTTCATGAATGCGATGATCGGCCTCTCATGGTTTCGCCGCAATTCCGGACGGAAAACCGCGTTATGCTTTTTCCGGAATCGCTTTTATCGCCCCGCCGCAATCGCGGCCGGTTGACCCGGCTCGATCTCCTCGACTTTCTCCGAAAACAGGCCACGCCTGAGGAACAGTGCCCGCGCATCCCTGGCCGTCGGCGCGATCCTTCCCGGCCAGTCGCTGTCGATGAACTCGGCCTTGGTGAAATCGGGATTTGTTTCGGAAGCCGCCTCGAGGAATTCGGCGATCTCCAGCACGATCGCGCGCTCCTCCTTCGAAAGCGCCGATCTGCCGGCCTCGATCGACGGGCGGTGCACGAAATCCTCGAACAGATTGAAGTAGCCCTTGATGCCGACAATATCGACGCCGGCATCGCAATCGGCCAGGATTTCCAGGATCTCGTAGAGCCTGTTGCGGATACGCTGCTCGATCAGTCGTTCGGACGGCTCGTCGATCATGGGTTCATCGCCGCCGAAGGCTAGAAGGGCAGTTTCATTCCCGGCGGGATCGGCAGGCCGGCGGTCAGCGCCTTGGTCTTTTCCTGCATGATCTGCTCGACCTTGGCCTTGGCGTCATTGTGGGCGGCGAGAATCAGATCCTCGAGGATCTCGACCTCGTCCTCCTTGAACAGAGACGGGTCGATCTTCAGCGACTTCATCTCGAACTTTCCGCTCAGCGTCACGCTGACCAGGCCGCCGCCCGCCTGGCCGACGGATTCCACCGTGGCGATCTCATCCTGCATGGCCTGGAACTTGGCCTGCATTTCCTTCGCCTTGCCCATCAGGCCGAGAAGATCTTTCATGGTCCGATCCTTGTCTTGATTTGTCAGGTCTCGTCGTCATCGGCCGGCGGTTCAACCGGCACTTCGGCCTCGGTCTCGTCGACCTCCGGCGCGTCGGGAATGCGCACGTCGATGATCTTGGCGCCGGGAAAGCGCGCCAGGATGGCGGCGACGGTCGGATCGCTCCTGGCATCGAGGAAGGCGTTTTCGCGCTTCGTCGATTCCATCTCGGCCAGCGTCTGGCCACCTTCTTCCTTCGAGAGCGACACCAGCCAGTTGCGGCCGGTCCAGGCGCGCAGCTTCGTCGTCAGGTCGTTGAGCAGCATCTTGGGCGCGTCGCTGGTCAGGCCGACATCGATGCGGCCAGGCTCGATGCGCACGAGACGAATGCAGCTCTTGAGCAGCACCTTGAGAGCGATGTCGCGCTGCGCATCGGCAAGGGCGATAATATCGGCCAGCGATTTCAAGGGTACTGGCTGCGTCTCCGGCGCCGGCTGCGGAGGCGCGACGAAGGCGGTCGGCGCCGGCGTGGCCTCGACCAGCCGCATGGTCTGCGCGCCGCCCGATCCGCCAGGCATGCGCGTCTGAGCCACCGCGCTGGCCCCGCTGCCGCCGCCATTGCCGGGACTGGCCGGCGCTCCGTTTGGCCGCGGCGCACCGTTTTGAACCGGTGCTCCCCCCTCGAGCGATCGCAACGCCTCGTCCAGCGTCGGCAGGTCGGCGGCGTGCGCCAGACGGATCAGCACCATTTCGGCGGCGCTGACGGGCCGGTTGGAGGACTGCACCTCGGGAATGCCCTTGAGCAGCATCTGCCAGGTCCGCGACAGCACCCTGACCGACAGCGCCCTGGCGAAATCGGCGCCACGCTGGCGTTCGTCCTGCGACAGCGATGCGTCGTCCATGGCGGTCGGCACGAAACGCAGCCTCGTGACGAGGTGGTTGAACTCGGCAAGGTCGGTCAGCACGGCGGCCGGATCGGCGCCGGTATCGTATTGCGCGCGGAATTCGCCAAGTGCGGCCGCCACATCGCCTTTCATGACATGTTCGAACAGATCTACGATGCGGGCGCGGTCGGCCAGGCCGAGCATGGCGCGCACGGCCTCGGCGCTGACGGAGCCGGCACCATGGGCGATCGCCTGGTCGAGGATGGAGAGCGAATCGCGGGCCGAACCCTCGGCGGCGCGCGCGATCATCGCCAGCGCGTCGTCGTCGACCGAAATGCCTTCCTTGGCCGCGATCGAGGAGAGATGCGCGACCAGTGCGCCGGCATCGATGCGCCTCAGATCAAACCGCTGGCAGCGCGACAGGACGGTGATCGGAACCTTGCGGATCTCGGTGGTGGCAAAGATGAATTTGACGTGCGGCGGCGGTTCTTCCAGCGTCTTCAACAGGCCGTTGAAGGCCTGCGTGGACAGCATGTGCACTTCGTCGATGATGTAGACCTTGTAGCGGGCCGAGACCGGCGCGTAGCGCACGCGCTCGATGATGTCCCTGATATCGTCGATGCCGGTGTGCGAGGCGGCGTCCATCTCGATGACGTCGACATGACGGCCTTCCATGATCGCCTGGCAATGCTCGCCGGGCACCGAAAGATCGACCGAAGGCTGGTCCACGGTTGATGTCTTGTAGTTCAAGGCGCGGGCCAGGATACGCGCCGTCGTCGTCTTGCCGACACCGCGTACGCCGGTCAGCATCCAGGCCTGGGCGATGCGGCCGGTGGCAAAGGCGTTGGTGAGGGTGCGGACCATCGGCTCCTGGCCGATCAGCTCGGAGAAGTTCGAAGGACGGTATTTGCGCGCCAATACTCGATAGGCGCCGGCCTTGTCCGCTCCCGAATTTCCGGCCTCGCTCATTCGCCCGTAAAGCTCCAAGGGCCGCGTCTCAACGCGGTCGATTCCTGCGCATAGTTTCGCCCGCACGGCTTGGCGCCGTCAATGTCGCGGGAGAAAGGCGAAGAGGCGGGAGGCTGGAACAATGACCCGTTCCGGGCTCGTTAGGGCTGCTTCCTTCCGGACCTGACCCGGTTGGCGAGTGGATCGTCCACCACCAACCTCCCGCTGTCCATATCGGCAATTGCGCGATGAAATGCAAGTGCGCATGAGATTTGATGCACCAAACCGTGAGGGAAACAATGATTCGCTTGCGGCCCCCGTGCCAGCGCTCTAGCGTCCACGAGTCCGAGGAAACCAAGAAAATTAAGGGAAACGCCGATGTTGCCGGGCCTGAAGGCCGGATTCACGCTGGACGCCCGGCTGGAAGCGGACAGCGAGCAGTTGATGTGGCTTGGGCTGTGCGAATTGCGGATCATGAACGATCGCCGCTGGCCATGGCTGGTTCTGGTGCCGCAAAGGCCGGGTGCGGAGGAGATCCACGACATGACGCCACTCGACCAGGCGATGCTGACCTTCGAGACCAACATGGTGGCGCAGGCCCTGAAGAAGGTGACCGGCTGCACCAAGATCAACACCGGCGCGCTTGGCAACATCGTGCGCCAGCTGCACATCCATGTCATTGCACGGTCTGAAGGCGATCCCGGCTGGCCCGGCCCGGTGTGGGGCCACGGCCTGCGCGAGCCCTATCAGCGTTCCGATCTGCGCCGGTTTGCCGAAACGATCAGGGCGGCGTTATAAGCCATCCCCTGTGTTCAGCCCAAACATGTCCATCCCAAAGTACCAGAGTCCGCATGAGCTTCAGCCTGTTTGACGCGCCCCTGCGCGAGCCGAGCCAGTTCGTCGGCTTTGCCGGCAACACGATCGACCGGCAATCCGAGAACCGCGCCGACGATTCGGCCGACAAGGCGCTCGCCGACCCGACGACGCGGCTGCTTTTGATGAACGGCGGACGGCTCTACCTGAAGTCAGGAAATGGCACCGGTCTTGATCCCTGGTTTGGCGTCGCGGAGAGCCAGCCATTTAATCCTCCCTTCGGTCAAAGTGTCCTGCTCGGCTTTTCCGAACAGGGACCGGTGCTGGCGGTGCCGGCCGGCATCGACCCCGAACAGCTGCCGGAAACCGTCAAGGCGATCGACTACCGCTCGGTCTACATGCAGGGGCTGATCGACGAGGCGGCGGCCGGGGCGATGGCGCAAGGGGCCTCCCTGCTCGCCTGGCATGCCAGCCACCGCTTCTGCAGCAAATGCGGATCCGAATCGCAAATGCGGGCCGGTGGCTACAAACGGCACTGCCCGAATTGCGGTGCCGAGCATTTCCCGCGCACCGACCCGGTGGCGATCATGCTGACGGCGACGCGCGAGAAATGCCTGCTTGGGCGCGGCCGCCACTTCGCCCCGGGCATGTATTCGGCCCTTGCCGGTTTCATCGAGCCGGGCGAGACGATCGAGGCGGCGGTGCGCCGCGAAACGCTGGAGGAGGCCGGCATCCGGCTCGGCCGCGTCGTCTATCATGCCAGCCAGCCCTGGCCGTTCCCCTATTCACTGATGATCGGCTGCTTCGGCGAGCCGCTCAACGAAAACATCCAGGCCGATCTCAACGAGCTGGAAGACTGCCGCTGGTTCTTGCGCGACGAAGTGCGCTCGATGCTGGCCCGGGAACATCCTGGCAACCTGATCACGCCGCCGAAAGGCGCCATCGCGCATCACCTCATCCGCGCCTGGGTCGACAGCGCATAGCGAATACTGAAAGTCATTGCAGGAGAGGCAAATGATCCGCCACACCGTCGTCTTCACGCTGAAGCATGCGCCGCACTCACTGGAGGAAAAGCGCTTCCTGGTCGACGCCAGGAAAATCCTCTCGGCGATCCGGGGCGTCACCCATTTCGAACAGCTGCGGCAAGTGAGCGCCAAAAACGACTATCGGTTCGGCTTCTCGATGGAGTTCGCCGACCAGGCCGCCTACACCCGATACAACGACCATCCGGACCATGTCGCCTTCGTACGCGACCGCTGGGTGCCGGAGGTCGAGAAATTTCTCGAGATCGACTACGTACCGCTGGGCGCGGTGATTTAATCCGCCACTTTCCACTGCTCGCGCGACTGGCTGGCCGGATAGACGCCAAGAATGCGCACCTCGCGTGAAAAGAAGCGAAGCTCGTCCAGCGCCAGCTTGACCAGCGGATCGTCGGGATGGCCCTCGATGTCGGCATAGAACAGCGTCGCCGTGAATGCGCCCAGCTGATAGCTCTCCAGCTTGGTCATGTTGATGCCGTTGGTGGCGAAGCCGCCCATCGCCTTGTAAAGCGCGGCCGGCACGTTGCGGACGCGGAACATGAAGGTCGTCATCATGCTGACGTCAGGTGACGGGCGCTCGGCCCACTGCTTGTTCTTGGTCAGGACGACGAAGCGGGTGACGTTGGAATCGGTATCCTCGACATTCTCCTCGATGATATCGAGCCCGTAAAGCGTCGCCGCCAGCGCCGGCGACAGCGCGGCCATGGTGCGGTCCTTGACTTCGGAGACCATCTTGGCGGCGCCCGCCGTGTCACCGGCGACGACCGCCTTCCAGCCGTTCTTGCGGATGTATTTGCGGCACTGGCCAAGCGCGTGGATATGGCTGTGCACGGTCTTGATCTCGTCGCGTTTGACGCCGGGCAGCACCATCAGCTGGAAATGGATCGGCAGAAAATATTCGCCGACGATGTGAAGCCTCGATTCCGGCAGCAGGTGATGGATGTCGGCAACGCGTCCGGCGATGGTGTTCTCGATCGGGATCATGGCGAGATCGGCCTTGCCGGTCTCGACCGCGTTGAACGCGTCCTCGAAGGTGGGGCACGGCAACGGCTCCATCGAGGGATAGACGTTGCGGCAGGCGGTGTCGGAATTGGCGCCCGGCTCGCCCTGGAAGGATATTCTGTTGGTCTTTTCAGGCATGGCCAGATCTCGATTCACAGTGTCTCTGTTCGGAGGGATCAGTTTGAAAGGATGGTTCGGGCGCGCTCAAGGTCTTCCGGCGTGTCGACGCCAAGCGGTAGCGACTGGACGACCTCGGCGTCGATGCGCATGCCGGCTTCCAGCGCCCGCAACTGCTCCAGCCGCTCGCGGCGCTCGAGCGGCGATGGCTTCAGCGACACGAAACGCTCGAGCGCGGCACGTCGATAGGCGTAGAGGCCGACATGGTGATAAAGCGGCCCCTCGCCCCATGGCGCGGTGGCGCGGGTGAAATAGAGCGCCCTCAGCCTCGTGGCTGACAGAGGCGAACCGACGACCTTGACGACGTTGGAATTGGTCTTTTCCTCCTCGCGCACGATCTCGATGCAGAGCGTGGCGATATCCACCGTCTGGTCCTCGAAAGGCCTGAGCGACGCGGCGATGATGCCGGGATCGATGGTCGGCAGGTCGCCCTGCACATTGACGATGGTTTCGACCTCGCGCCGGGGATCAAGCTGGACCAGCGCCTCGTGGATGCGATCGGAGCCGGATTCGTGATCGACGCGTGTCATCACGGCCTCGAAGCCGTGCGCGCGCACCGCTTCGGCGACACTCCGCGTGTCGGTCGCCACCACAACGCGGCCAAGGCTGGCCTCGGCCGCGCGGCGGGCGACATGCACGATCATCGGCGCGCCGGCGATGTCGGCCAGCGGCTTGCCCGGCAGGCGGGTCGAGGCCATGCGGGCCGGGATCAGGATCAAGGTGGACATGGCTATGGCAAGGCGTTCGAAAAGGGGAGGGGAAAAGTGGCAAAAGGTCTCACTGGAAGCGCCCTTATAGGTGTTGCAACGCCCGAGCAAAAGACCTAGTTTCCGCCCCGATTTGGCCGGCTCTGGAGGGCGGGTCTCGACACCGACGGACGGAGTGGACGGATCAGTCCGCCGGAAAAGGGAGCAAGGGGCGTATGGATTCCAACGAAGTCAACAAACTGCTCGCCGGATTGCTCGGAACCATTTTCGTCGTTTTCTCGGTCGGACTTGTCTCGGACGCGCTGTTTGCCTCGCCGGCTCCGGAAAAGCCTGGCTTTGCCATCGAGGCCGCCGAGCCCACCGAAGGCGGCGCTGCCGGCCCGGCCGCCGAGGCCAAGCCGATCGCCGATCTGCTGCAGACCGCCAATGTCGAGGCGGGCGCCGCCGTTTTCAAGAAATGCCAGGCCTGCCATTCCGGCGAAAAGGGCGGGCCGAACAAGGTCGGCCCCGATCTGTGGGACGTCGTCGACCGTCCGGTCGCCGAACATGAAGGCTTCGCCTATTCGGCCGGCATGAAGGAATTCTCCAAGGGCGGCACCGAGAAGTGGACCTACGACAATATCAACCACTTCATCACCTCGCCGAAGAAATTCGTGAAGGGCACAGCCATGGGTTTCGCCGGCCTGCCCAAGGACGAGGACCGCGCCAACGTCATCGCCTATCTGCGCACGCTGTCGGACAATCCCAAGCCGCTGCCGGCGCCGGGTGCCGCCGCGGACGCTTCCGCGCCCGCCAAGCCAGCCAGCGGAGCCGCTCCGGCAAAGCCGGCTGATGGCGCCGCACCGGCCAAGCCGGCCGCTCCCGCGGCACCTGCACCGGCGGCACCGGCGCCGGCCAAATAACCAAAATATCTCCTCATGATCTTGAAAAAGCCGGGTTCAGCCCGGCTTTTTTGTCGAGAAAACGCGCGGTGCGGCGACAAAGCCGGCGCATTGCGGTTTTCACGAGCGCCAAATCATCTAGGATCACTCCTTCTGGATGATCTGGCACGATAGCGAAGAGGATGGTGCATGACGGTTGGCCGAATGCTTCTCAAGTCGCTGCTGGCGGCGGCCCTGCTGGCGGCGGGGTTGCAGACGACCCTGGCCGACGAGTGGCGGACCACCTCATCGCTGATCGGCCAATCCAAATACGGCGACAACTTCCAGCACTATGACTATGTCAACCCCAACGCGCCCAAGGGTGGCACGTTGAATTCGGTGCTGCTCGGCACCTATGACAGCTTCAACCCCTATATCGTCCAGGGATCGCCAGCGGCCGGCCTGGTGGGATTCGGTGGCGGCCTGCTCTACGACACGCTGATGGAGCAGGCGACCGATGAGGGCAGCACCAGCCATCCTCTGATCGCCGACGCCTACAAATACCCAGCCGATTATTCCTCTGCGACCTACCGGCTCGACCCGCGCGCGAAATGGCATGACGGCCAGCCGATCACCGTCGATGACGTGATCTGGTCGTTCCAGGTGCTGAAGGCGAACAGCCCGCAATACAGTCGTTATTTCGAGAACGTCACCGATGCGGTCGCGGTCTCCGACCACGAGGTCGAGTTCCATTTCAACCAGAAGGGCAACCGCGAGCTGCCGAAGATCATCGGCGACCTCGCGGTGCTGCCGAAGCACTGGTGGGAAGGCACGGATGCCAACGGCAAGAAGCGAGACGTCACCAAGCCGACGCTGGAAATCCCGCTCGGCTCGGCGGCCTACAAGATCGCCAGCTTCAAGCCGGGTTCGGAAATCGTCTGGCAGCGCGTGCCGGACTATTGGGGCGCCAAACTGCCGGTGAAGATCGGCCGCGAGAATTTCGACACGCGCCGATATACCTACATCCTCGACGACAATGCCGCCTGGCTTGCCTTCACCAAGGGCGGTCTGGAAGATATCAACCGCGAGTACAGCTCCCGCAAATGGGCGACGGCCTACAATTTCCCAGCCATCCAGGCCGGCGACGTCATCAAGAAGGATTTTCAGACCCAGTCGCCACAACCAATGCAGGGCTTTGTCCTCAACCAGCGGCGGCCGTTGTTCCAGGACCGGCTGGTCCGGGAGGCACTGACCATCCCGTTCGATTTCGAAAGCATGAATCGCACCTTGTTCTTCGGCTTCAATACCCGCACATCCAGCTATTTCCAGGGGACCGAACTGGCATCCAGCGGCTTGCCGCAAGGCAAGGAACTGGAAATCCTGGAAAAATATCGCGACAAGTTGCCGCCAGAACTCTTCACGCAGGAATTCAAGCTGCCCGTCTACGACTCCCCGCAAGCGGAGCGAAAGTATCTGAGGCAGGCGGTCGATCTCTTCGCCAAGGCCGGCTGGGTCATCAAGGGCGGCAAGATGGTCAACGCCAAGACAGGCGCTCCGTTCAAGTTCGAGATTCTCGGCTGGAATGATACCGACCAGGTGATCGCCATTCCCTACATCGCCAATCTGCGCAAGATCGGTGTCGACGCCTCGCTCCGCATCATCGATCAGACGCAATACATCAACCGCGTCAACAACTTCGATTTCGATGTCGTCACGGGCCTGTTCGGCCAGTCGGACTCACCTGGCAACGAGCAGCGCGATTTCTGGAGCTCGAAGGCCGCCGACGCACCTGGTTCGCGCAATCTGATGGGCATCAAGGATCCCACCGTCGACGCGCTGGTCGACCGCATCATCTTCGCCACCGACCGCGATGATCTCGTCGCCGCCACCCATGCGCTTGACCGCGTCCTGCTGTGGAACTTCTACGTGGTGCCGCAATACCATCGGTCCGCGGTTTGGCTGGCCTATTGGGACAAATTCAAATTCCCCGACAAGCAGCCCGCCTATGTCGGTGCCGATATCGATTCGTGGTGGATCGACCTCGACAAGGAGAAGGCGCTGGCGGCCAAATACAAGGGCGGTAATTGATGGCGGCTCTTCCCCGCCGCGACTTCCTCGCACTTGGCGCGGCTGCCGCCGCCGCGACTCTGTTGCCCGCAAAAGCCTTCGCCGACATCGCGACAGGCACCAAACTGCACGGCCTGTCTGCCTTCGGCGATCTAAAATACAAGCCGGATTTCACCCATTTCGACTATGTCAATGTCGAAGCACCGGCTGGTGGGATCTTCAATTTCGCGCCGCCGAACTGGGGCTACAACCAGGATACGCAGACCTTCAACACGCTGAACTCCTTCGTGGACAAGGGCGATGCGCCGCCGCGCATGGAGATGTGCTTCGACGGGCTGATGGTGCGCGCGCTCGACGAACCCGACGCCGTCTATGGCCAGATCGCCGACGGCGTGACGCTGTCCGACGACCGCAACGCCTTCACCTTCTCGCTTCGCCCCGAAGCGCGTTTCCATGACGGCACGCCGCTGACGGCGCGGGACGCAGCCTTCACCTTCAAGCTCTACAAGGAAAAGGGTCACCCCGACCTGTCACTGTCGCTGACCCATTTGGTCGATGCCGTTGCTGTCGACGACCGCACGCTGCGGCTTACGTTTTCCGGCAAGCAATCGGCCCGCACCGTGCTCAATGTCGTGGAGTTCCCGATCCTGTCGAAGGCCTTCTACACGGCCAATCCGTTCGACTCCTCGCAGTTGAACCCGCCGCTCGGCTCCGGCGCCTACAAGGTCGGGCGCTTCTCCGCCGGCGCCTGGATCGAATACGACCGGGTGGTGGACCATTGGGGCCGCGACCTCCCGGTCAATCGTGGCCAGAACAATTTCGACCGCATCCGCATAGAGTTCTACCAGAACCGCATGGCCGGTTTCGAATCCTTCAAGAAAGGCGAAATCACCTATCGCGAGGAATTCACCTCGCGCGTCTGGGCGACCGCCTACGACTTTCCAGCCCTGACCGCCGGCAAGGTCGTCAAGCACGAATTCCCCGCCGAAAAGCGGCCGACAATGCAGGGGACGGCGGTTAACCAGCGACGCGAACAGTTTCGCGACCCGCGCGTGCGCCAGGCGATCGCGCTCTGCTTCGATTTCGAATGGACGCGGCGCAACTTCTTCTACGGCTCCTACGAGCGTTCGCAATCCTGCTTCGAGAAATCCGATTTCCGTGCCGAAGGGCTGCCATCGCCGCAGGAACTGACCCTGCTGGAGCCGTTGCGCAGCCAGCTTCCGCCCGAAGTCTTCGGCGAGGCGGTGACGCAGCCCGCGTCCGACGGCTCCGGGCGCGATCGCAAGCTGCTTGGCCAAGCGGCAAAGCTTCTCAATGCAGCGGGCTGGAAGCGGACGGGCGATTTCGTCGTCAATGAGAAGGGCGGCAGGCTTTCGGCGGAATTCATGGTCGACGACGATACCTTCGTGCAGGTCTATTCGCCCTGGGTCGCCAACATGAAGGCGATCGGCATCGACGCCACGATCCGGCTGGTGGATTCGGCGCAATACCAGGCGAGGCAGGCGACATTCGATTTCGATCTGCTGTCGGCCGCTTTCTCGTTCAGCGCGACGCCGACGCGCGACGATCTCGAAGTCTTCTTCCACTCCAGAACCGCCAACCTTTCCGGCTCGCGCAACCTGCCAGGCGTGTCAAACTCCGCTATAGACATGCTGATCGATGCGGTTGGGGCAGCCAAGGACCGTGAAAGCCTGACAGTCGCGATGCGGGCACTCGACCGGGTCTTGCGCGCGCGGTGCGATTGGATTCCTAGTTGGTTCCTGGCGAATCACCGAAGCGCCTATTGGGATATGTTCGGCTTTCCCAAGCAGAAGCCCGATTTCGGTTTTCCGGTCGAGGCGCTGTGGTGGGTCGATAAAGACAAGGCGGCAAAAATTGGCAAAGGCTGAGATATCAGTCCAAAGAGGGCAGGAAGCCTGATGGGCGCCTATATCCTGCGCCGCATCCTTTTGATGATCCCGACCCTGTTCGGCATCATGGCGATCTCCTTCGCCGTCATCCAGTTCGCACCGGGCGGCCCGGTCGAACAGGTCATCGCGAAGCTGACCAACCAGGGCGGCAGCGACCGCCTCGGCGGCGGTGGCGGCGATACGGGCGGTTCCAATTTCGACGCCGCCGGCGACGTCGGCTCGAAATATCGCGGCGCCCAGGGACTCGATCCAGAATTCATCAAGAAGCTGGAAAAGCAATTCGGCTTCGACAAGCCGCCGCTCGAGCGCTTCGGCATGATGCTCTGGAACTATGCCCGTTTCGACTTCGGCAACAGCTATTTCCGCGATATTTCGGTGCTCAATCTGATCCTTGAGAAAATGCCCGTTTCGATTTCGATCGGACTTTGGATCACGCTGCTGTCCTACCTGATCTCAATCCCGCTCGGCATCCGCAAGGCGGTCAAGGACGGCTCGCCGTTCGACGTCTGGACCAGCGGCGTCGTCATTGTCGGCTACGCCATTCCAGGCTTCCTGTTCGGCATCCTGTTGATGGTGCTGTTTGCCGGCGGATCCTTCTGGGACTGGTTCCCGCTGCGCGGCATCGTCTCGGACAATTGGGACCAGTTGTCATGGCCGGGCAAGATCGTCGACTATTTCTGGCACATGACCCTGCCGCTGACGGCGCTAGTGCTGTCGGCCTTCGCCACGACGACGCTGCTCACCAAGAACTCGTTCCTGGAGGAAATCCGCAAGCAGTATGTCGTGACCGCGCGCGCCAAGGGCCTGTCGGAAAGGCAGGTGCTTTACGGCCACGTGTTCCGCAATGCCATGCTGATCGTCATCGCCGGCTTCCCCGGCGCCTTCATCTCGGCCTTCTTCACCGGTTCGCTGCTGATCGAGAACATCTTCTCTCTCGACGGCCTCGGCCTGCTCGGCTTCAGGTCGGTGGTCGAGCGTGACTATCCGGTGGTGTTCGCCAACCTCTACATCTTCTCGCTTCTCGGACTGTTCATCGGATTGCTGTCCGACCTCATCTACACCTGGGTCGATCCGCGCATCGATTTCGAGCGGAGAGACGTCTGATGTCTGAGGCAAGCGTTACTGCCGGCGCGGTACCGGTGCGGATCCCACGGCCGTTTCTGTCGCCGCTCAACAAGCGCCGCTTGCAGAATTTCAAGGCCAACCGGCGTGGCTTCTGGTCGTTGTGGATTTTCCTCGTCCTGTTCGTGCTGTCGCTGTTTGCCGAATTCATCGCCAACGACAAACCGATCGTCGCCTCCTACAAGGGCGAAATCCTGTTTCCGGTGCTGGTGGCCTATCCGGAAGAAAAGTTCGGCGGCTTCTACGCCGTCACCGACTATCGCGATCCGGTGATCCAGGACGAGATCAACGCCAATGGCTGGATGATCTGGCCGCCGATCCGCTACTCCTACCAGACCGTCAACAACGCCATTCCCGAAGCCGCACCCGCAAAGCCGTCCTGGCGGTATGACGCCAAGACGCGCTGCAACCAGTATCCAAAAGGGGCTGATGATCCTGCCTGCATTGTCGGCAACTGGAACTGGCTGGGCACCGACGACCAGGCGCGCGACGTGTTGGCGCGCGTCATCTACGGTTTTCGCATTTCGGTGCTGTTCGGCCTGATCCTGACCGCCGGGTCGGCCTTGATCGGCGTCGGAGCCGGTGCCGTGCAGGGCTATTTCGGCGGCTGGACGGATCTGCTGTTCCAGCGCTTCATCGAAATCTGGTCGGCTATACCCGTGCTCTATCTGCTGCTCATCGTCGCCGCCATTCTGCCGCCGGGGTTCTTCATCCTGCTCGGCCTGATGCTCTTGTTCTCCTGGGTGGCGCTGGTCGGCGTGGTGCGGGCCGAGTTCCTGCGCGCGCGCAACTTCGAATATGTGAACGCGGCGCGCGCGCTCGGTGTGCCCAACCGCACCATCATGTTCCGGCATCTGCTGCCCAATGCCATGGTGGCGACATTGACCTTCCTGCCCTTCCTGCTCTCGGGCTCGATCTCGACGCTGACCTCGCTCGACTATCTCGGCTTCGGTCTGCCGCCCGGCTCGGCCTCGCTCGGTGAACTGCTGAAACAGGCACAGCGCAACCTCAACGCGCCGTGGCTCGGCATTTCCGGTTTCGTCGTCATCTCGCTGATGCTGTCGCTGCTGGTCTTCGTCGGCGAGGCGACGCGCGACGCCTTCGATCCGCGCAAGACGTTCAAATGAGAGGCAAACCGGCATTCGGAATGTTATATTCTCGGTGTGGCAATTCGCATAAAAGCGGCCGTATGCGTCAATTGGCGAAACGACTGGTGGCAGTGAGCGGTGAATCACAAGTGGCAGCCACGCCGCCCCCCATGAGAGGACCTCGCTATGAATAAGGTCATCCTTGAGCATTATCCGGCATCGAAACTCCCCGATGAATTGCGATCGGGTATAGCCCTGGGTGCCTCGGTCACGGTTACTGTAGAAGAGGAAGCCAAAAGGCCTCTCAGCCGCGAACAATTGCTTGAACTTATGCAAAATGCTCAGGCCAGCGCGCCGGGAACGAGCCTCGAAGAAGCTGTCGCGCGCGTTCGTGCCCTCCGTGATGAATGGGAGGATTGATGGCCGCCTTCCGGCTTTATATCGATACGAACATTTTCATCTACGCTTTTGAAAACAATGATGCACTCGCAAAAAAGCTGCTTCAGCTCATTTCATTGAACGGGGGTAGACAGCAGCCTTTCCTCGCGACAAGCGAGATCGTGTTGGCAGAGTTGATGGTTGATCCTCTGAAAAAAGGCAACGAGTCGCTTGTCGAGCTCTATGACAATATTTCGATTGGCAACGCCTTTGTCTTAGTTGGGACGGTAACTCGCGAGGTTCTGTGGCACGCGGCACAGCTCCGTTCGAAATTCGTTTCTCTCAGGCTACCGGATGCGATTCACCTTGCCGCGGCCATGCACTTCGGCTGCACGCAATTCCTGACTGCCGATACCAGGTTGAAAGATGCCTATTCTCTCGCGCCAGATCGACTCGTTCCTCCTCAATTGACAGCGGAAATTTCGATCATGCGACCGGAGATTTCCGCCCTGGACAAAGCTATCTCGGAAATCGAGGGATGAGTGCTCCCCTGCTCAGCGTACAGGACCTCAGCGTCGCCTTCAGGCAGGGCGGCGGCCAGTCCGTCGCCGTCGACCATATCTCCTTCGATATCGCCGAGGGCGAGACGGTGGCGCTGGTCGGCGAATCCGGCTCCGGCAAGTCGGTCTCGGCGCTGTCGGTGCTGAAGCTCCTGCCCTATCCCAGCGCCAGCCATCCCTCGGGCAAGATCCTGTTCCAGGGCGCCGACCTGCTGGCGATGAACGAGAAGCAGTTGCGCCAGGTGCGCGGCAACAAGATCACCATGATCTTCCAGGAGCCGATGACCTCGCTCAATCCGCTGCATACGATCGAGCAGCAGATCGTCGAGATCCTGAAGCTGCACCAGGGCATGGCCGACCGCCCGGCCAAGGCGCGCACGCTTGCGCTGCTCAACGAGGTCGGCATCCGCGATCCGCAGAAGCGGCTCGACGCCTATCCGCACCAATTGTCCGGCGGCCAGCGCCAGCGCGTCATGATCGCCATGGCGCTGGCCAACGAACCGGAACTCCTGATCGCCGACGAGCCGACGACGGCGCTCGACGTCACCGTCCAGGCGCAGATCCTGGAACTGCTGGCCGGCCTCAAGAGCCGCAAAGGCATGTCGATGCTGTTCATCACCCATGATCTCGGCATCGTGCGCAAGATCGCCGACCGGGTCTGCGTGATGACCAAGGGCAAGATCGTCGAGACGGGACCGACCAAGGACATCTTCGCCAACCCCCAGCACCACTATACGCGTCACCTCCTGGCCGCCGAGCCAAAGGGCAAGCCGCCAGCCGCCAATGCCGGCGCCAAGGCGGTGATGACGGGCAAGGACATCAAGGTCTGGTTTCCGATCAAACAGGGCTTCTTCCGCCGCACGGTCGATCATGTGAAGGCGGTCGACGGCATCGACGTCACCGTGCGCGCCGGCCAGACGCTGGGCGTGGTCGGCGAATCCGGATCGGGCAAAACGACGCTCGGCCTGGCGCTGGCGCGCATGATCTCCTCGACCGGAACCATCCAGTTCAACGGGCGCGACATCAACCAGCTCACTTTCAACGCCATGAGGCCGCTCAGACGCGAATTGCAGATCGTCTTCCAGGACCCGTTCGGCTCGCTCAGCCCGCGCATGTCGATCGCCGAGATCATCGAGGAAGGCCTGAAGATCCACGAACCGAGGCTTTCACCGGACCAGCGCGACGACAAGGTGGCCGCCGTGCTGCAGGAGGTCGGCCTCGATCCGGCGACCCGCAACCGCTATCCGCACGAGTTTTCCGGCGGCCAGCGCCAGCGTGTCGCGATCGCCCGCGCCATGGTGCTCAACCCGCGCTTCGTCATGCTGGACGAGCCGACATCGGCGCTCGACATGAGCGTGCAGGCACAGGTCGTCGACCTCTTGCGCAGCCTGCAGGCCAAGCACGACCTCGCCTATCTCTTCATCAGCCATGACCTCAAGGTCATCCGGGCGCTGGCCAACGACGTCATCGTCATGCGCAACGGCCAGATCGTCGAAGCCGGTCCTTCCGAACAGATTTTTGGAAAGCCGCAAACGGACTATACTCGGGCGCTCATCTCGGCAGCCTTCAAGATAGAGACGGCGCCAACCGGCACCGTCAGCGAGTGATTGGCATAAAAGGGACTAGACGAACCACGATGGAAAAAGGCCGCATCCTGCTTGCCGTCACCGGCTTTCATCCGCAGCGCTGGCGCGACCTGTTGTCGGCCGAGCGCGAGGTGGTGCTGGAGCCGGATGGCGCCAAGGATCCATCGATCACCTACGCGGTGGTGTGGAAGCAGAAGCCGAATATTCTGGCGTCGCTGCCCAATCTGCGCGCCATCTTCTCGATCGGCGCCGGCGTCGACCATATCTTCGCCGACCCCGGCCTGCCCGATGTGCCGATCGTCAGAGTCGTCGCCGACAATCTCACCCAATACATGACCGAATATGTCGTTTGGCGGGTGCTCGACCATCATCGTCAGGGCCTGCTCTACCGGTCGCAGCAGCCGAAGAAGATCTGGCGCGAGGCGCAGCAACGGCCGGCCGAGGACATTTCCGTCGGCATTATGGGGCTCGGCAATCTCGGCCGCGCCGCGGCCTCGGTGCTTCTGTCGCTCGGCTTCGCGGTCAATGGCTGGTCGCGCACCGACCGGCCGATGCAAGGGGTCGCGACCTATTGCGGCGAGGCCGGATTGATCCCGTTCCTCAAGGCGACCGATATACTGGTTGTGCTTTTGCCGCTGACGCCGGACACCCAGGGCATAATCAATTATGGCGTGCTGAAGGAACTGAGGAAACGCAACGGCCTCGGCGGCTCGGTGCTGATCAATGCCGGACGCGGCCGCCTGCAGAAGGACACCGACATCGTGCGGGCGCTGGACGACGGCACACTGAAGGAGGCGAGCCTCGACGTCTTCGAGGTCGAACCGCTGCCGAAGACCAGCCCGCTGTGGAAGCATCCGAAAGTGTTCGTCACGCCGCACGCCGCGGCGACCTCCGATCCGGTCCATCTGGCGCCGATCATGCTGCGCCAGATGGACGCCTTCGAGCGCGGCGAAAAGCTGGAGAATCTGGTGGACCGCAAGGCGGGATATTAGCTGGACTTTACCCTCGCCTGGTCAGGTTAGCCAGGCAGCGCGAGCTTCTTCTGCTTGTCCGGCTTGCCGCAGTCGCGGCGGTCGATGGACCGGTTCATGGCATCGATCTCGCCTGACGCCTTGTCGCTGTCGCGCTGGGCCTCGGAGCGTATGTCGGGCGTGAACGGGCCGAAGCCCATGGCGGGATTGGAGAAGGTCGGCTTCGCGGCAGTCGGAAGGTTGTATTGCTGCGCCAATCCATTGCGCTGCGCCAGCAGTTGATCGCATGGCACGCTGTCATACTGCAGCGAGGACTGGATGTTGGCGTCCTGGCGCTCCGACATCGAATTACCCACGCAGCCGGCCGTCGCCAGGCAAGATGCCAAGACCATCATGTTCCAGCGCATCTGATATGCTCCTCCAGATATCCCGCCCTGATGCGACCAGATCGCAAATATCAGTCGCGCACGCAAATCCGACTTTTTCGCAGCAGCGTCATTGCATGACGACCATCCACAAATCATGCGGCGTGACCTTTTCGGGCCACGACCGCCAGCCCGTTGACGGGCTGGCGGCGATCCTGCCGGATGGTTGTCGGTTTCAGTGTCAGGATCGAAAATCCATTGGCCTCGAGTATGCGCCTGACATAGCTATCCGAGTGTGCATAGCGCCGGGAGGGTTGCAGAGCGAAATCGCCGCCATCCACCAGGCTCTCGACCGAGAACACAAACAGGCCACCGCCGGCGAGCAGGCCGGCAACTGTCGCCACGATGCCCTCCAGCGCGCCGATGTAGATCAGAACATCGGCTGATGTCACCAGATCGGCCTTCTCGCCCGGATAGGAAAATCGCTGCAGATCCGCTTTGGTCAGCGCGTCATAAACGCCTTTTGCCCGCGCTTTCCTCAACATGCTGGCGGAGATGTCGACTCCTTCCAGCCGGTCGACGATCGGCCTCAGCCTCTCGCCCATCAGGCCGGTGCCGCAGCCGAGGTCGAGCGCCAGGCGGAAGCGCCCCGGCTCTGCCTGGCGGATGATGGCGTCGAGCACACCCGGCAGCCGGTAGTCGAGCTTGCCGACCAGCATCTCCTCGAATGTCTCGGCATAATGATCGAAAAGCGTCTCGACAAAGGCACTGGGCGGCGCGGTGGCAACCGGTCCCCTGCCGATCAACTGCAATTTGAGGGCCGCGCCCTGGCGATCGGCGGGGTCCAGTTTCAGCGATGTCGTCCAGGCCTGCGCCGCGAGGTCAGGCCTGCCGGCGGCTTCCTGCATCTCGCCAAGGCGAAACCAGCCCATGGCCCATTGCGGCGCCAGGTCCAGCGCAGCAAGCAGCAGCTCGGCCGCCTCGGCGTGATCGCCCGAGGCAAAGAGCATCTCGGCATAGTCGGCACGACGATCGGCGTTCAGGTCGCCCGACGAGGTCTGAAGCGGTTTCATGATGATGGTTCCACCGGCGGAGGCGTCCGGCTGCATGTCCATGTAGAGCAAAACATGTCGAAGCTGAACCGAATTGCGCATCCTTTGTCGAGGAGTCAGCAGTCTCCGGTGACAGGCTTCCCGTGGCGGAATTATATCCTATCTTGGGACGATGCGCGCCAGCGACCTGCTTCATCCCCGGCCCGAGGGCCTCTACTGCCCGCCCGGCGATTTCTTCATCGATCCGGTGCGGCCGGTGAACCGGGCGCTGATCACCCACGGCCATTCCGACCATGCGCGCTCCGGTCACCGCTCGGTGCTGGCGACGCAGCAGACGCTCGACATAATGGGCCTTCGCTATGGCGAGGATTTTGCCGAAATCTGCCAGGCGGCGCGGCTCGGCGAGACGATCGTCCTCGACGGCGTCAGCGTGAGCTTCCATCCGGCCGGCCATGTGCTGGGCTCGGCGCAGATCTCCGTCGAGCATCAGGGCACGCGCATCGTCGCTTCCGGCGACTACAAGCGTCAGAAGGATGCGACCTGCGCGCCCTTCGAGCCGATCCGCTGCGACGTGTTCATTACCGAGGCGACCTTCGGCCTGCCGGTGTTTCGCCATCCACCCGATACCGAAGAGATCGCCCGCCTTTTGAAATCGGCGGCGCAGTTTCCCGAACGCTCGCACTTGGTCGGCGCCTATGCGCTGGGCAAGGCGCAGCGCGTGATGCGGCTGTTGCGCGATGCCGGCTACGACAGGCCGCTCTACATCCATGGCGCGCTGGCCAGGCTCAGCGACTATTACCAGAGCCAGGGCATCGATCTGGGAACGCTGGAACCGGCGACGGTGGAAGGCGGCAGGCAAGACTTCGCCGGCGCCATCGTGGTCGGGCCGCCAGCGGCCTTCGCCGACCGCTGGGCGCGGCGCTTTCCCGATCCGATCTCGTGCTTCGCGTCGGGCTGGATGCGCATCCGCCAGCGCGCCAAGCAAGGCGGCGTCGAACTGCCGCTGATCATATCGGACCATGCCGACTGGGACGAGCTGACCGCCACCATCAAGGAGACCGGCGCCGAGGAGGTCTGGGTCACGCATGGCCGCGAGGAAGCGCTGGTGCGCTGGTGCGAACTCGAAGGCATCGCCGCCCGGCCGCTGCATCTGGTGGGCTATGAGGACGAGGGCGATTGACGGCATGAACCGCTTCGCCGAACTCCTCGACCGCCTTGTGCTGACCCCGTCGCGCAACGGCAAGCTCACTTTGCTCACCGATTATTTCCGCAGCGTCGAGGATCCGGATCGCGGCCTGGCGGTGGCCGCGATCACCGGCGATCTCAAAATCGCGGCGGTCAAACCGGCGATGCTGCGCATGCTGGTCACCGAACGCATGGACCCTGTGCTGTTCGGCTATTCCTACGACTATGTCGGCGATCTCGCCGAGACGGTGTCGCTGGTCTGGCCGCAAACACCCGGCAAAATCCCGAACCGCGAGCCGACGCTTGGCGAGGTCGTGGCCAAACTGCAGGCGGCGAGCCGATCCGACGGACCGAAGGTCCTGGCGGGGCTGCTCGACAGCGCTGGCATCTCGGCGCGCTTCGCCATCATCAAGCTGGTCACCGGAGGCCTGCGCATCGGCGTCTCGGCGCGGCTCGCCAAACAGGCGCTGGCGGATCTCGGCGAGGTCGATGTCGCCGAGATCGAGGAGCTCTGGCACGGCCTGTCGCCGCCCTACACCGCGCTGTTCGCCTGGCTGGAAGGCAAGGCCGACAAGCCTCGGAACACGGCGATGGCGCTGTTCCGCCCGGTGATGCTGTCTAACCCGGTCGGTGACGGCGATCTCGAAAAGCTCGACCCCGCCGATTATGCGGCCGAATGGAAATGGGACGGCATCCGTGTGCAGGGGGTAGCGGAAGGGGGCATCCGCCGGCTTTATTCGCGGACGGGCGACGATGTCTCCGGCGCTTTTCCCGATCTTGCCGACGCCATGCATTTTTCCGCGGCACTCGATGGCGAATTGCTGGTCGGGGATCCCCGAGAGGCGACAGGAACCTTTTCGGACCTGCAGCAGCGGCTGAACCGCAAGACGGTGACGCCGAAGATTCAGCAGCAATATCCGGCCTTCATGCGCTGCTACGACGTGCTGCAGATCGGCGCCGAGGATTTGCGCGCACTGCCCTTCCGCGAACGGCGCGGCCGCCTCGAAGCCTTCGTCAAGACACTCGACCCGAGCCGTTTCGACCTGTCGCCCTTCGTGGCGTTCACGGATTGGCAGGCGCTTGAAGACCTGCGCCGTTTGCCGCCGCATCCGATCATCGAGGGCGTGATGCTGAAGCGCTGGGATTCGCCCTATGTCGCCGGGAGGCCCAAAGGCCCGTGGTTCAAATGGAAGCGCGATCCGCACACGGTGGACGCCGTGCTGATGTACGCCCAGCGCGGGCACGGCAAGCGGTCGAGCTTCTACTCGGACTACACGTTCGGCGTCTGGTCGGGGACCGAGGGCGAGGAGGAACTGGTGCCAGTCGGCAAGGCCTATTTCGGCTTCACCGATGAGGAACTGAAGCAGATCGACAAATATGTCCGGGACAACACGGTCGAACGTTTCGGGCCGGTGCGCTCGGTGCGGGCCGACCGCGACAATGGCCTGGTGTTGGAAGTCGCCTTCGAGGGGCTCAACCGCTCGACCCGGCACAAATCCGGCGTCGCCATGCGCTTTCCCCGCATCTCACGGCTGCGCTGGGACAAGCCGGCCAACGAGGCCGACCGCATCGAGACGCTGCAGGCGCTGCTGGACCGCTAGGGCAATTCCAGTGTGCAGCCGCTTTCCGCCCGGAATGACCCAAGGCAACGAGTTAGAGCGGGTCAACGATTCTATCAAACGCTGAACCGCTCTGACTGCTCGCAACTACGGCTCGACCGAGACGCGGATCTCGTAGATGTTGACCGCCTTGCCTTGTTTGTCGAAATCGGAATTGACGGCAATGGTTCCGGCCGAGCCCGGATGCTTGTTGGGGAACTGCACGTCGAACAAATATTCGTTTTTCTGCTGGCCGACCGCGTAGCGCTTGCGGCCGCAGTCGCCGAGCTCGCCGAAATTGCAGTCGACGGAAATCTGCGTGTCCTTGCCGTCCTCGGCGCGGGCGACGATGTCGAACATGGCGTGCTTGCCGGCGAGCTTCTCCAGCACCCCCTGCCCGACGTCGAAAACGATCGCCGAACCAGAGGCGCCGGACTGGATGCGCAGGAACGAGCCGGTGTCGTCCTTCATCACCTCTGCCTTGGCGTCCGAGGGGGCGGCGACATGTGTCGGGTCGTTCGGCGAGAACACATTGATCCAGTCACGCGACTGGTCCGGCGCGCCCGGCTTTGCCGGCGCGTTGGCGCCGTCGGCCGGCGTGAAATCGTCGCCCTCGACGGTCGGCGGCGCCTCCGGCGGCGCTGTATTGAGCTGCGCCGCCGTCTTGAACACGCCGGTCTGCATGGCGAAAAACAGGCCGATGCCGATTGCTGCAAGCAGGGTCACCGTGAAGAAGATCGCGGTCAGCGGCAGGCGTCGTCCGCGAATGCGCCGTTCATCGCGGTCCGGCGCCACTTCGGTCGCGGCTCCCGGCGCGGCGGGGGCTGCGATGTCGATAGCGTCCGGCATGATGTCGGGAACGACCGGCAGCACGCGCGAGCGCGCCGCGTCGGATGCCGGGTGTACAGGGCCGTCCACGGTAAAGGCGGGCGATGGCGCCTCCTGTCCCGTCTCGACCGCCGGCGCTACGCCGGCCGTGGGCCCGGCCACCGGTGCGTCGATCTGCGGGGCGACGTCCGGCACCGCCGGCAGGAATTCGGATTCGATTTCGGTGATCTTCGCCTGGATCGCCTTGCGGCGCTTGATGGCGACTTCCACGGTCACGCCGGGATTGGACTGGAGCGCGCGGTCGAGCGCGGCAAAGGCCGACCGGTAGACCCTCTCGCGAAACGCGCGGTCCTCGGCATTGCCCTTTTCCAAGGCGTTCCGGATCGCTTTTTCGATCGCGTCCAAGCGAGATCCCTCTGCAAATTGTCCAACCCCGCGTGATGGTTAGCCGCAGGCGACCAATCAATCAACGGGCGGACGGCCGCATTCTGCCTCGACAGCGTGTCCAAAGTCCATCTTGGCGATGTTCCGGCAAACAAAATCGGACCCTGTCTGCGATTTTCACGCGCAAGGACGGGCGAACCGTGCCGCAAGACCGATCCGAGGCCGGCTTTCGATCCTGACGGAAGCCCGTGCAGAATTGCCAAGTCGCATCTTGAATTCGCAGCCAGTTGAGTCTATCACCCAGCCCATCTTGGAGGCCTTGGCCTCCCGGGCCGCTTTAGCTCAGTTGGTAGAGCACATCATTCGTAATGATGGGGTCAGGTGTTCGAGTCACCTAAGCGGCACCATTCCCCTACTGAAAATGCTTTATTTCCAGTATGATACAGAAACTGTATGGATTTCAATCCACCTGAAAATCCACCTCAGAGTGCTTCGTTGGCAGGCCTATGAGGGTCGCGTCCAGCCCGTAATATGGCTGTGGAGGCGAAGGTATCAGTCATCAGATTTAACAATCCCGCTTACCTTGTAGGCGGTAGCAAGGTTGCCAATTGGTCGCCCTTTGGTTCTGTTTCGATAAAACAGAGAATCTGAAACCGGACATACCCTTGGCATGTCGTCAAGCACGTATTTCTCGTGCATTGTAGCCGCGCTTGCCCAGGGGGAAACCCGCCATGAGTCCCAACGCAGCCATTTCTGCTGATTGACAGTCCTCAAGGCGGGATAGCTGTGAGATAGTTCGGCAAGTTTGCGGAGGGGAGAAGATGCTGATTCAAGGGGTTGGTGGGGCTATAGATGTGCAGGCAGACAGGCTCGTTATCAAGCGCGAAGGCGTACTGAGCTTCATGACCCACGGCTTGAAGGGCGATAAGACTATCCCGTTCACCAGTATCACCGCTGTCCAGTTTAAGAGCGCGGGGGCGCTCACCAACGGATATATCCAGTTTTCGGTTCAGGGAGGAGTTGAAAATAGGAACGGCCTGTTCGCCGCCACATCGGACGAGAACAGCGTCATATTCAAAGCCGCCCAACAACCGATTTTTGCGAAATTGCGTGAACTCGTAGAAGGCAAGATCTCGTCACTCAAAACGGCGGCAACTCCGGCACCAATCTCGGCTGCGGACGAAATTGAGAAACTGGCATCTCTTCGCGAACGGGGAATTCTTTCGGAGCAAGAATTCCAGCAGCGAAAGAAGGCGGTCCTTGAAGGATAAAGCGTGCCCAGCCTGCCGTGCGGCTGGAAAGCCCCGCTGTTCGGCACGAGAAAGCCCAACAGCGCCCGACGGAGCGATGAGCCATAGGAAACGAAAGCAAGCTCATATCGGGCCCAGCGGATTGGGACCGGCCCCCTCCCAACGACCACTGCACTGGCCCTCCAGCCGGATGTCCCTGGACATAAGGCTTGTCGCGTGGTTGGCAAGCGTAGCCAGTATGGGCGCACAAGCAGCAGTGTCCGGGCTCTTGTCGGCCGTGACAACGCCAACTGCCCGCCAAGCCCACCAGGGCAGTATCGGTCCTTTCTGAAGCCGCCCCATAATCCCTGCCGCGCTAGCTTTCTTTCCAGGTATTTGGTCTGATAAGAAAATCCGACCGCACACCTCCTGTAAATGCGCAAGAGTTCCCCAATGAAAGTTAATCAGCTGCGCCTCGTTGGATTTAGCAGCTTCGCAGATAGCGGTTGGATCCGGTTTTCCGATGGGATCAACATAATTGTTGGTCAAAACAACTCGGGAAAAAGTGCACTCTTGGTCTCTTTGAGGCAGGCACTTGAGGACAATAGGCACCGAGGCGAAGACCGATTCTTGTCCGAAAGCCTCCAGCCGCCGGTACAGGAAATCGACTTAGAAGTACCTGGAGCTCAATATCGGCGCGCATTCCTCCGCAGGGGTGGACAAATATACTGGCCGTTCCAGCGAGAGATACAAACAGGAAAGGAATCGTTCGAGAATTATATCCACGAGGGGACAACGACATGGAAATTGAGCCGCACTTCTGGGCAGCAAGCTTTTTTTGCGCGTGAATCTCCATCAACCGGACTTTTTCACGGCCCCGCGACAATTGCGACCCAAATTTCGGCAAGGGACGGAGAGTTTACAATCCTTGCAGATTCAACAGGTGCGGACACTGCTGCCGAAGTGCTTCAGAATGTCTGGGTAGAAAACTCGTTCTATTTTGACGCGCAGCGGTTCAATCTTGGTAGAAGCCCGTTCTCAAACCCAGAGCAGCTCGACGGCACCGCTGTGAATTTGCCAGCGTACCTAAATCGAATGCAGGGCAATCGGCCGGGAATATTTCGACGTTTGATTGAGCATTTGCGTGAAATTTTTTCTACCGTCGGGAACCTGAGCGTCGGCCCGGTTGGTGGGGCCGAATTGGAAGTCCGAGTCTGGCCGACCGAAGAGCAAAACTACTTTGAGCTCAGCTTCGGTCTTAATAGTTCTGGAACCGGATTGTCGCAAGCTATCGCCATCTTGACAGTAGCACTTACGATGCGTGGCGCAGTGCTAATGATAGATGAGATCAGCAGCTTCCTTCATCCCGCCGCTGCAAAATCTTTGCTAAGGATTTTGCAAATATATTATTCCGACAATCAGTATATTGTTACCACTCATTCAGCTGAGGTGCTGAGTGCGGCTTCGCCCTCTATTGTCCATTTTGTAGAAAAGGACGGATTTAGGTCCCAGATAGCGAGCGTCGATTTAGGAAATCTCCAGGATTTGCAAAACGTAGCCGGTCAGCTCGGAATATCAATGACCGACGTGTTTTCTGCAGAACGAATAATTTGGGTTGAGGGTTCTACCGAGGAGCTTTGCTTCACGTATCTGTACGAAACCAACAATCCAATTCCACACTCGACCAAGTTTGTGTCGGTCGTAGCCCCCAGCGACTTCTCTCAAAAAATACCCCGGCGGAAGCTAATTCTGGATATCTACGAGCGCCTTAGTCGCACAACTCTGCCGCTTGTGAAGTCGGTGACATTTGGATTTGACACCGAGGATTTGTCGCCACAACAGAAGGCAGACCTTATCCGCCAATCTGTCGACCGCGTTCGCTTTCTGCCTCGTAGGAATTTTGAATCCTACCTTATTAATGCTTCCGCCATAGGGAGCCTCATAGCTGAGCAGCTACATGACATAAACGCGGAGGACGCCGTTGAACGCGTTGAGAGCGCATTGTTGGCTTCTGCAGGCGACCCAGCGTTGAAGGCGAAGGCCCAATGGAAGGGGGATTTGTCGAGCGAAGCTTGGCTGGCCAGAGTCGATGGGGCCAACCTCATCAAAACGGTCTGCAGTCATGTTAGTGGCGCGCGCTTTTCTTTCGCGAAGTCAGTGCACTCCCTCTATCTGCTCCAGAAAATTGCGGCTAGCGATCCAGATTCGCTTGCCGAGCTTAGGGCCTACGTTGGCGAGTTGGTCGAAATTTCAAAAAAATAGAATGGAAGTTGGCCCACGGAGTTACCCACTGCCGATGAGGCGGTCAGATCACTGGACCATCAGGACGTGACCAGCCAGTCATCTCGGTGGCTCCCAGAAAGAAGTTAAAGACCATCGCGCTTGTGATGTAGCGCTCTCGCGGGTCCTTCAATTGTTCTGACGCGCCGGGAAACGCCATAAGCACACCGCTTTCCGGCTCGCCGACGGCGTAGGAATTAGGTGGATGCTCATCTTTGACATAGTTATCGACAAGCTTCAGGTTTTCGCATCGCGATTTGATTTCCGGGTGACTGAATGAGTCGATATCGGTCCGATGCGCGAAACGATTGCGAATCTCCTTCATGTTTTGCAGATCAGTTTGCGCGGCGGCGCTGATATAGCCGAAGAGATAGCCGACGTTTATTTTGGCACTGAAGCTGCCCAGGGCCGCACTGGAATGGAAAAGAGCTGCAGCCAATTTCTCTGAAAGATCGCCCTTCGGGAAGCGCGATTGGAGACATTCCGCCAATCGCTGTTCAACGATTGACGCTGCGACGACGCCTGCGGCTCGGTCTGAATCCTTAGTGAGTTGGGTGAAGGCAGTAGCGCCTATTCGTTTGTCGCCTTCGCCGTGGAAAAAGATGACCATGAAGACGTTTCCGATCTGAATGCGCCCCGAATTATGCGACCTTGTCAGCCTTGCGCGCCAGCACCGTTGTCACGAAGCGAACCCCATACGTTGCCGCTGCATGACGGACAATCAAAAACTGCGCCAGCAAAACTACGCAATAGATGAGCGACACCCTGAGGGATTGCACCAGAAAAAAGGAAGCCGTTCCAAAGCCGAGGAAGAATAGGAATGAGAATGCCGCATAGTCACGCGTGAATAGAAATTCCCTGTGTGACTGGACGACCGCAGGGTCCTTCTCCGTGTCCTTATAGAGCCTATACCAAGCCCGATTTTCCTCACTTGGCGTACTCGGAAAATCTTCCCCCATGGTCTTTCTAATTCGGGCCATATCTATCCGAGGATCTCCCGGTCCATGTTTGCTGAAGGCTCGATGACCCGGCAAGGCAAAGTGCCATCTTAGAAACACCAGCCGCGCTTTCGCTGCGGCGTTTAGGAGGCCGTTAGCGATTGATGTAACGATCAGCGCCAAGCCTACAGGCAAGAGGTTTGCAGCCCCTTCTAAGAGGCCTTTGATGCCTGATACGGCGATGGCGTCGGATTGTGCGACTGCATAGAACAACGCGAAATTCGCAGCGATTGTAAGCCAGAGTTGCCAACGGTTCTGGTCTTTCAACGAGCGCGGAGGTCCGTCCGTCACGTGTATTCCTCGACTTGGGTATAGAATGGCAGGTTTTCTGCGTCGCCATATCCCTCACGCTTCGGAAAGCCGCCCCAGTGAATTTTTCCGGTGCCTTGGGTTGCAACTATATATCCCCCGCGTCGCTTGAAGGCATTGAGAACGATCCGACGGGGATGCTTCACGTCGTCCTTAGGTGCCGAAACAAAAGCACTGAACCGCGTGGGGGAACCCTCCGGCTGAATCTCCCCCAAGAGACGTGTCAAGATCGTTGGTCCGACATTCCGGCGGCTTCCATGATGAGGGATCTGAACAAAGCTGAAACTCTTAAGGGGCAGGCCCAAGCTGTCGGCATAGTTTGCGGCCCATCGTAGGCCATTTGTTCCGGTGTCGGCGGTGAGCAGCACGCGGGCATCATCGTCAAACGAACCGTAGAGCACTACGCTCGATTCGTTACTTGCGCTTGTGATGCCGCCATCGCGCAGCCGTTCATCCTCCCAGGTTTCAGTCGTCCAACTTTGCATCGCGGCCTTTGCTGCCTCTAGCAGCTTGCGAGCGAGAGACTCCTTACCCAGCCACATGTGAGCAGCTTCAATCGTCGCCTGATCGGGGTCCGGAGTCTTTTCGAATTGCGGAAGCAAATAGTTGTAAGTCTCGCGGCTGGGCGAACATACGCGGAAAGGGCCGATGTCCGCTCCCTCGAAGGGGAAGAAGATGTTGCAGCCGGCGGCAACGGCCAGATCATAGATTTCGCTGAGCGTTCCATACTCAGCTTTGATAGCCTGCTTTAGCCCCTCCGCGGTCCACCGCTTGTCCGAAAAAAGATGCCGGGACTCGTCCGCAAGAAGCCAGGGGATGTGCATCCAAAGATTTTTTACAGGAATCGCGCTCAAAACAGTCCGCAATCCCGACGCGTGATCGGAATCAGAATGAGTCAGCACGACATGCTCCAAAACAGGAAATGGACCAAAGTGCTTTTTTAGATGCGCAACAACGTTTTCCCCAGTTTCCGCATGTCCGCCGTCGACCAACATTAACTGATAGGCAGTGGGGTATCCGTAGCGTACTACGATGGCGTCGCCGGCTTTTGAACCGTCGCCCACCGGTAAAAACTCAATTTCGCAGTGCATATCCTGTTCCCCTCTCGGAAGCGCGTTTTACATCGAACCGAGAGCTTTGCGAAGCTAGGGGAAGTAAGGATCCCAAGGTAATTCAAACTTCTTTGTGAATTTGTTTGTCGGTCGGGGTGTTTGTCTTGGAGCGTTTTCACGACGTATTCCAGTGCCCGCTCGGACAGTGTCAAGCGCGTGGCGTCCAGTGATCCCGATAGGACTATGCTCACTGAACTTTCATGGAGACGGCGTCAGGCCACAGGCTGCCAGCTGCGGTGCCTGTCAGGGTGAAATTGGACAGGAACGCGTTCTGAAAAACTGTGTTGCCTCCGCTAAGAACCAGATTGCCGTCCTTCAAGGTGTAATATGCTTCAAAGCTGAGTATCCTACTTTCATCTTGAGCAAAGTCAGCCTCGGATAGGTGCGCCAGCGCTTGCTCTTGGGTCGTGAAACACCGGTTTCCTGCTGGAACCAATCCGCCGTCGTTCTGGTAAAAACCGTTCGCGCTAGAGCTGGCAGCGTTAGATACGAAGCGTCCCTGTATATAAACAACGCCTATGTACGGGTTCATGAGAGAATCAGTTCTACGGACATCAACAGATACTGATGCATCCGATTGTAACTTCATGGCGGCAAACGTGTTGTTAGCACAGCGCCATAAAAATACGTCCCCAGAACCTGCCAACTTACTCCATATTCCCGCAAGAGCTGCCACCCCTTCTTTCACGGCCGGACCAGAGGAGTCGGCATTGCTGGTGACGACCTGCGTAGCTGAACTAGGTTGCGAATGGCTTGATTCGCCACTGCCGACGCGGCTTTGCGGAACAGGCGGCGAATTGCGCTCCGTTGCTATCGGACGGGCCTCAGCGTTGGCAGAAACTTCCTTGGCCTCGGCCATAAGTCCAGAGTTGGCCGTGCTGTCCAATGCGCCGGGACTGGCGCCGGCGTGATACCCACCGACAAATCCGACGACAAACGACGTGAAGCTGCATGCCACGATTAGCGACAGTACTGACCAGATTGGCAGCTGCGTTCTGTGGGTCGTTCGTGGTCGCATAGTGGTCTTTGCGTCACTGCCCATCACAGTCGCCCCCAGCCACTCGGTGACCGAGCCGATGCGCACCGAGTGGCAGATACATACTATAGTTGATACGATTCCTGCGAGTAAATTGCGACCGGTTGCGTATGGACATGCGCATGTTGGTCGGCAGAAATTTCGCCCGCCTGCGTCGGGAGAAGAACCTGACCCAGGAAGACGTCCAAGCGCGTTCGGGCTTCAGTCAGCAGTATCTTAGAGCAGAATCTGATCACTCAGGCTCGTAACCTGCGGCGCTGAAGTAGTTTGTGCATTCCTCGGCGGTGAAGCGGGGCAGCGCGTCGCGGATAGTGTCCCAGAGCTCGGGGATGTTGCGGGCGGCGGCTTTCCTGAGGATCGACTTCAGCTTCGAGAAGGCATTTTCGATCGGGTT
>NZ_VFVX01000013.1:0-156445 GCF_006442395.1 Mesorhizobium sp. B2-3-5
GGCAAGAGCTTTATCAGCGGCGGCAGGAGCAGCGTGCGTTCGGCTCTGTTCATGGCCGCCCTCGTCGCCATTCGCCATAACCCGGTTCTCAAGGCCTTCCGCGATCGCCTCGTCGCTGCCGGAAAGCCCAAGATCGTCGCCGTTACCGCTACAATGCGAAAACTGCTCACAATCCTCAACGCCATGATCAGGGACCAAAAACCATGGCAACCCGCTTGAAATCCAAGACAGTCGCTCTCCCCGTGGAACGGGGAGAAGGGGCTGTGGCAACCTCGCTGCCTTTCCCACATCGCCAACAATCGGCGAAACCGTCGATGACGGCTTCTTTCTCCCCGTCCCTATACGGGGAGAAATGCCCGGCAGGGCAATGAGGGGCGGCGCAAACTCAGGAAGATTCAACTCCGCCAGGACACCTAAAACAGCGCCTTCAGCTCGTCCAATTTGTTGTTGACCAGCCAGCCGTAATAATTCTCTTCCGGCAGCTTTTCCAGCTCGCCGGAAGCGCGGCGCTTGTCGTTTTCCGCCTTCAGCGCATAGGCGCGCTGCTCCGGATTGCCGACATTGTAGAGCGTGGCGGTCAGCCCCGGATTGCCTGAAATGTCGAAGCCGGCAATGCTCTTGTAGGCATCGATCGATTTCTTGATGGTCGCCGCGACATAAGGCAGCGTCAGGTCCGGATCCATGATGGTCTTGTAGACCGAGTTGGGATCGCCGACATCGAGCTTCGGCAGGCCCGAGATCTTGTGCACGAGATCGCTCATCTGCAAGGCGGTCAGCGGATTAAGCTGGCCGAGGCCGAAGGTCTGGCCGGCATAGTAGGGCTGGAAGAAAGTGGCGCCGAAGCGGTTGTCGGGGAAATCCTCGCCGCCGACGGTCTTGCCGCGAAAAGAATGGTTCCAGACCTGTTCGCGGCATTCCCACAGATCGTAGCTGTCCGAGATTGCACCGCATTTTCTGAATTCCGGCCGCTGTACGAAATCGCTGACATCCTCGCCGTCATAGGCGAAGGACAGTTTGCTTGAGAGGTAGGAGATCGCCTTGACATAGTAGGTCTGCAGCCGGTCATAGGCGTCGACATTATAGGTGTGCTCGCCGACGATTGCGCCGACAATATGCATAGGATCGATGCCATAGGCGCTTGCTGCCTTCTTGATCTTGCCGCGCAGATCGGCGTCGTTCTGCAGCAGCGCATAGACCTTGCGATACTTCGCCTGGAAGGTGGTGTTGGTCGCCTGCGTGCGCCGGCTGGAGGCGCCGGGAATATCGGGCTGCTCGGCATTTCGGTTTCCCGGCGGCACCAGCGTCGCCGCATCGGCTGCGAAAAGCGTCGCCGCCAGCGTCAAGCCGAGAATGAACAGGATCAGTTTTTTCATGCGCCGCCGCCTACAGGTATTGCCGCGCAAACTAGGGTATCGCTCTTGGTCGAGTCGAGAGCGCCCCTTCGGTCGGCGAGACGAAAGGTGGCCAGATGGTACCATCTGGCCACACATTGATTCTTGCCGGAAACGGTGCCGAAGCATCGGTCAAAGTTGTTGGAGCGCCCTTTGCGCGTCCAGAGGACGCGCGGCGCTCCAATCCCGGCGCCGGAACGTTCCGGTCCTGGCGTTTAAAGGATGAATCGCGACAAATCTGTGTTTCGCGACAGATCGCCCACATGCTTCTTGACGTAGGCGGCATCGATGGTGACGGCCGTGCCGTGGCGGTCCGGCGCGTCGTAGGAGATTTCGTCCAGCACCCGCTCCATCACCGTCTGCAGCCGCCTGGCACCGATATTCTCGATGCTGGCGTTGAGGTCGACAGCCACACCGGCAAGCGAATCGATGGCGTCGTCGGTGAAGGTCAGGTCGACACCCTCGGTCTTCATCAGCGCGATATACTGCTTGATCAGGCTGGCCTCGGTCTCGGTCAGGATGCGGACGAAATCCTCCTTCTCCAGCGCGCGCAATTCGACGCGGATCGGCAGGCGGCCCTGCAATTCCGGCAAAAGGTCGGACGGCTTCGAGACGTGGAACGCACCCGATGCGATGAACAGGATATGATCGGTCTTCACCGGCCCATATTTGGTCGCCACCGTCGTGCCTTCGACCAGCGGCAGCAGATCACGCTGCACGCCTTCGCGGGAAGGGCCACCGGAAATGTCGGATCTCGCCGCGATCTTGTCGATCTCGTCGAGGAAGACGATGCCGTCGTTTTCGGTAGCGTCCAGCGCCCGGCGCACCACCTCGTCCTGGTCGAGCAGCTTGTCGGACTCGTCACTGACCAGCAGGTCGTAAGACTCCTTCACCGTCGTCTTGCGCAGCTTGGTCTTCTTGCCGCCCATCGCCTTCGACAGCATGTCGTTGATGTTGAGCACGCCGATATTGGCGCCCGGCATGCCAGGAATCTCGAAGCCGGGCATGCCGCCATTGCCGGTGTCCGCCACTTCGATTTCGATTTCCTTGTCGTCGAGCTCGCCTTCGCGCAGCTTCTTGCGGAAGGAGTCACGCGTCGCCGGGCTTGCCGTCTTGCCGACCAGCGCCTCCAGTACGCGTTCCTCGGCGTTGATGTGGGCGCGGGCCTTGACGTCCTCGCGCATCTTCTCGCGCACCAGGCCGATGGCGATCTCGACAAGGTCGCGCACGATCTGCTCGACATCCCGGCCGACATAGCCGACCTCGGTGAACTTGGTCGCCTCGACCTTGACGAAGGGCGCACCGGCCAGCCGCGCCAGGCGGCGCGAGATCTCGGTCTTGCCGACGCCGGTCGGCCCGATCATCAGGATGTTCTTGGGCATCACCTCTTCGCGCATCTGCCCCTCCAGCTGCTGGCGGCGCCAGCGATTGCGGAGCGCAATGGCCACGGCGCGCTTGGCGTCCTTTTGGCCGATGATGAAGCGGTCGAGTTCCGAAACGATTTCGCGGGGGGAGAATGTGCTCATATCACTAAATTCCACTTTGCCACTGCTTGATGGCCTCGAACGGATGCAGCAGCATGATCACGTTGAGTGTCAGATTGTCGCGGATGAGGTAGCCGGTACCCAATTCGAAGAGAATGGCGAGGCTGACGATCACCCATATAGGTAGCTTCCGCGCCATGACAAATCCCAGCACCATGGCCAGTGTGTCGGACACCGAATTGATGATGCTGTCGCCATAATAGTCGAGCGAGATGGTGCCGGCGCGGTAGCGCTCGATGATGAACGGGCTGTTCTCCAGCAGCTCCCAGCCACCCTCGACGAGGACGGTGAATGCCAGCCGCAAGCCGATCGGCGAGCGCGGGAACAGGAACCTTGCCAGCGCATAGAACAGGAAACCGTGGATGATGTGCGAGAAGGTGTACCAGTCCGAAATATGCTGGGAATTCTCGGAGCTGTTCACCACGCCATGCCAGAGTTTGACGTAGCCGCAGGTGCAGATCGGCGGATGACCCATCAGGTAGAGCGTCACGGCCTGGACAATGATCAAGCTGGCGACGATCAGCAGTCCCATCCGCCAGCTGTTCTCATAGGCCGAGAGGTCCTTGTCCTCGCCGGATATGTTCACGCCGCTTCCCCCTCTTCCACGTCTTCGGCATCGATCGCCATCAGCACGGCGTCGCCATAGACCGATTGCCTGCGATCAATGATCCGGAATCCGGCCTTTTCATAGGCGCGGATGGCCCTGATGTTGGCGGGATGGGGATCGATGATGACCCGGAGCACGCCTTCCTCGAACAGGTCTTGGACGAACTGACGCACGATCGCCGAGCCATGGCCGATGCCGACCAGTTCCGGCCGGCCGATCGAAAGATCGATGCCCAGCGTACCGAACGGCTGGTCGGCATAGGGATGCTCGTCTTCCATATGCGGATCGTAGCTCTGCAGATAGGCGATCGGCTTGCCGTCGAGCTCGACGATCAGCGGTTCGACGGAAATTGAATCGATGTGATCGCGGATCTCGGCGAGTTCGGTCTCCGGATCGTCCCACCACTCCGCGACATGCGGTTCGGCCAGCCAGCCGGCGATCATCGGCAGGTCCATCTTGGTCACCGGCCGAAAATCATAGCTATGTTCTTGTTTGGTCATGATCTTGTCCGAAAACCGGTTGCCAGTTTTCGCTTACGCGGTCCTGCGGTTCGGGGATCATGGCCGGCCTTCTCAGGCGGCATCGAGCGTTTCGACAACGAAATTGTTGTTGGTGTAGACGCAGATGTCGGAAGCGATCTGCATCGCCTTGCGGGCGATCTCCTCGGCGTCCTTGTCGGTGTCCATCAGCGCCCGTGCAGCCGCCAGCGCGTAGTTGCCGCCAGAACCGATGGCCATGACGCCAAATTCGGGTTCCAGCACGTCGCCCGTGCCGGTCAGCGCCAGCGACACCGACTTGTCGGCCACCAGCATCATCGCCTCCAGCCGGCGCAGATATCGGTCGGTGCGCCAGTCCTTGGCGAGTTCGACGCAGGCGCGCGTCAGCTGGTCGGGATATTGTTCAAGTTTGGCTTCCAGCCGTTCCAGAAGCGTGAAGGCATCGGCCGTGGCGCCGGCGAAACCGGCGATCACATTGCCGTCCTTGCCGATGCGGCGCACCTTGCGGGCATTGCCCTTCATGATGGTCTGGCCAAGGCTGACCTGGCCGTCGCCGGCGATCACCACCTTGTTGCCCTTGCGCACCGTCACGATGGTCGTGGCGTGCATGGTCAGATTATCAGACATGTCCTGGCTCCGATTCGCGCGATCCCAAAAAGGCGATTGGCGCGGTACGAGTAACTTTGATCGGCCATATGTATGCATAGGGCGAACGATTGCAAATCGCCTCTCCGGCAAGGCCGATGCCTCTACGCAAGGCAACTGGCAATCGCCGGATCATGCTGGTAGAAGGCTTTCGTTTTCAAGCCCGCGAGCGCTTGAGGCCCGTGAACCGGTCACGATGTGCACCGCTGGGACAAGGATAGAGTGATGGCGCCCCGATCCGCCGAAGCAAGCCGCAAGACCAGGGAAACCGACATCTCCGTGTCGGTCCATGTCGACGGTTCGGGCAAGGCGGACATTGCGACGGGCGTCGGCTTCTTCGACCACATGCTGGACCAGCTCTCGCGCCATTCCCTGATCGACATGACTGTCAGGGCGAAGGGCGACCTGCATATCGACGATCACCACACGGTCGAGGATACCGGCATCGCGCTCGGCCAGGCCTTGACCAAGGCGCTGGGCGAACGGCGCGGCATCATGCGCTATGCCTCGATCGACCTTGCCATGGACGAAACGCTGACGCGCGCGGCGATCGACGTGTCCGGCCGTCCGTTCCTGGTCTGGAATGTGTCGTTCTCGTCGCCGAAGATCGGCAGCTTCGACACCGAACTGGTGCGTGAATTCTTCCAGGCGCTGGCGCAGAATGCAGGCATCACGCTGCATGTCACCAATCATTATGGCGCCAACAACCATCATATCGCCGAGACCTGTTTCAAGGCGGTGGCGCGTGCGTTGCGTGCGGCACTGGAGCGCGACCCGCGCCAGCCGGACGCGGTTCCCTCCACCAAGGGATCTTTGAAGGGATAGCCTCATGGCCAGCTATGTCGTGATGGAACCGCCCAGCCGCGGCGAAAAGGTCGAAACACCGGCCTTCATCCGCGATGGCTTCACCTGGCTCGGTCTCCTGGTGCCGCCGCTGTGGCTTGCCTGGAACCGGCTGTGGATCGAAGCGGCGCTCACCTTCGTCGTCATGGCTGTGCTTTCGATGCTTGGCCAAGGACTTGGCCTTGGACTGGCCGGCTCGCTGCTGTCGCTGCTCGTCTCGCTCTATGTCGGCCTGGAGGGCCAGGGGCTGCGCATTGCGGCACTCCGCCGGCGCGGCTGGCACGAGTGGGGCGTCGTTGAGGCCGGCTGGTTGGACGACGCCGACACGCGTTATGCGCTGGAGGTCGAGAAGCATCCGGAGGAAGCACCACCAGCGCCGCGAATGGTTCCGGATGCCGCCCTGGCGCGCCCGGCGCAGCCCGGGATGGCGCTGGGGCTGACCCACATTCCGGGACGGCGCTGACATGCGGGTTGCGATCATCGATTACGGCTCGGGCAATCTGCGCTCGGCCACCAAGGCCTTCGAACGTGCCGCGCGTGAAGCTGGCATTGCGACCGAGATCGGCCTGACGGCCGATGCCGAACGGGTGCGCAGCGCCGACCGCATCGTCCTGCCTGGCGTCGGCGCCTATGCCGACTGCGCGGCTGGCTTACGTGCTGTCCCCGGCATGTGGGAAGCGGTGGAAGAGGTGGCGATTGCCAAGGGGCGGCCGTTCCTTGGCATCTGCGTCGGCATGCAACTGATGTCGGAGCGCGGCCTGGAAAAGACCGTGACGAACGGCTTTGGCTGGATATCGGGCGATGTCAAGGAAATCACGCCGGCCGATCCGGCGCTGAAGATCCCGCAGATCGGCTGGAACACGATCGAACTCACGCGCCAGCATCCGCTGTTTGCCGACATTCCAACCGGGCCGCACGGGCTGCATGCCTATTTCGTCCATTCCTATCATCTTGATGCAAAAAAGCTGGACGAGGTTCTGGCGGTTGCCGACTATGGTGGCCCGGTAACGGCGACAGTCGCCCGCGACAATCTCGTCGGCACGCAGTTCCATCCCGAAAAGAGCCAGGCGCTCGGCCTGGCGCTGATCGCCAATTTCCTGCGCTGGAGGCCCTAGACCATGAGCAAGAAGGGCTATTGGATGGCGATGATCGATGTTCGCGATCCCGAATTGTACAAGCAGTACATCGAGGCCAATGCCGCGGCCTTTGCGAAATATGGCGCGAAATTCGCTGTGCGGGCCGGCCGCCACGAAAATCCGGAAGGGCCGACCGGCAACCGCCATGTACTGGTCGAGTTCGATTCTTTCGACAAGGCGGTCGAATGCTATCATTCGCCCGAATACCAGCATGCGTCGAAGTTCCGGCTTGCCGCCTCGACCGGTCATTTCGTCATCGTTGAAGGCGCTTGAACGGATGATCCTGTTTCCAGCCATCGATCTCAAGGACGGCAAGTGCGTGCGCCTGAAGCACGGCGACATGGCGACCGCGACCATCTACAACGATGATCCTGCCGCTCAGGCGAGAGCCTTCGAGGAACAGGGCTTCGAATGGCTGCACGTCGTCGACCTCAACGGTGCTTTCAAGGGCCAGAGCGTCAACAGCGCCGCGGTCGGCGCCATTCTCAAGGCGACGAAGAACCCGGTGCAGCTTGGCGGCGGCATCCGCACGCTGGACCAGATCGAGGACTGGCTCGACCGTGGGCTGGCCCGCGTCATCCTTGGCACGGTCGCGGTGCGCGATCCCGATCTGGTCAAGCAGGCCTGCAAGGCCTTTCCTGGCAAGATCGCCGTCGGCATCGACGCCAAGGGCGGCAAGGTTGCGGTCGAGGGCTGGGCGGAAGCCTCCAGCCTTGGCGTCATTGAACTGGCCAGGAAATTCGAGGGTGCGGGTGTGGCCGCCATCATCTACACCGACATCGACCGCGACGGCGTGCTCACCGGCATCAACTGGAACGCCACCTTCGACCTCGCCGATGCCGTATCGATTCCGGTCATCGCCTCGGGCGGGCTGGCCTCGATCGCCGACATCGTGCGCATGACCATGCCCGATGCACGGAAGCTCGAGGGCGCCATTTCCGGGCGCGCGCTCTATGACGGCCGTATCGACCCGGCCGAGGCGCTGGCGATCCTGCAAGGCAAGGCGGCAGTGGAGACGCGGTTGTGAAAATCTCCATCATTCTCGCCTCTTATGATAGCGGGCACTATCACGGCGGCATGGGCCAGGGGCCGGACGCGCTGATATCGGGCGGGTTGGTCGACGCGCTGACCATGGCCGGTCACGACGTCGTCGTCGAGGACATCGGCAAGGTCGGCGACGATCAGGAGCGCGAGATCGCCACTGGTTTTGCCGTCTGCAACGCCGTCTCCGGCGAGGTCCGCATCGCCATCGACAGAGGACGGTTTCCCATCGTGCTCGCCGGCAACTGCCTGACATCAGCCGGTGCCGTAGCCGGCGAAGGCGCCGATGCGATCATCTGGGCCGACCAGCATGGCGACCTCAACACGCCCGAAACCTCCATGTACGGCTTTCTCGACGGCATGGCGCTGGCGACCGTGCTTGGCCTGTGCTGGCGCCCGATGGCGGGGGCCATCCCAGGCTTCAAGCCGATCGATCCCCAGCGTTGCGTGCTCGTCAACGCGCGCGATCTAGATCCGGCGGAGAAAAAACTTCTCGAGACTTTGCCGGTCATCCAGACGGAATGTCCTGGCGTGGCGCAGGCGACGGAAAAGCTGAGGACCGCCGGCGCCGAAAGGGTGCACATGCATATCGATCTCGACGTGCATGACCCGAAGGATCTGCAGGTAAACCGCTACGTCACCCCCGGCGGTCCGAACCCGGAACAGTTGCGCGACGCGACCTGTGCCATGGCGCTTTCGGTGCCGGTCGTTGGCATCACCGTTTCCGCGTACGATCCGGCCTTCGATGCCCAGGGCGATGTGCCGCCGATGGTCGGTCAGCTGCTCAACGATCTCATCGCCACGATAGAGGGCCGCTGATGCTGAAAGCCCGCGTCATCCCTTGCCTCGACGTCAAGGACGGCCGCGTCGTCAAGGGCGTCAACTTCGTCGATCTCGTCGACGCCGGCGATCCGGTCGAGGCCGCCAAGGCCTATGACGCTGCCGGTGCCGACGAATTGTGTTTTCTCGACATCACGGCGTCATCGGACAACCGCGAGACCATCTTCGATGTCATTGCCCGCACCGCCGAGCAATGCTTCATGCCGCTGACCGTCGGCGGCGGCGTGCGCCAGGTCGCCGATATCAGGAGGCTGCTTTTGGCCGGCGCCGACAAGGTGTCGATCAACACGGCGGCGGTGAAGAACCCGGATTTCGTCGCCGAGGCCGCCGACAAGTTCGGCAACCAGTGCATCGTCGTCGCCATCGACGCCAAGAAAGTGTCCGGCCCCGGCGAGGCCGACCGTTGGGAGATCTTCACCCATGGCGGGCGTGAGAAGACCGGCATTGACGCGGTGGAATTCGCCCGGCAAATGGTCGATCGCGGCGCCGGCGAGATCCTGTTGACCTCGATGGACCGCGACGGCACCAAGGCCGGTTACGACATCGCGCTCACCCGCGCGATCGCTGACGCGGTGCGGGCGCCGGTCATCGCGTCCGGGGGTGTCGGCACGCTCGATCACATGGTCGAAGGCATTCGCGATGGTCATGCCGGCGCCGTGCTCGCCGCATCTATCTTCCATTTCGGCACCTATACGATCGCCGAAGCCAAGGCGCATATGGCTGAGGCCGGCCTGCCGATGCGGCTGGACTCCCACGGCAACAGGTCTTAGAGCATGGCAGAAGCCGGCTTTCGGAAAAGATCAGGCATGACAAGAAGATAGACATCGCCATGTCCGCGTTTTCGCTGTCCGATCTGGAAAAATCCATCCGGGAACGCGCCGAGTCCGGCGATCCGGACTCATGGACGGCCAAGCTGTTTTCGCGCGGCATCGACAAGGCGGCGCAGAAGCTCGGCGAGGAGGCGGTCGAGACGGTGATTGCCGCTGTTCACGGCGACAAGCCGGCTCTCATTTCGGAAAGTGCCGATCTTATATATCATTGGCTCGTCGTTCTCGGCATTTCGGGTGTTCCGTTGAGCGACGTGCTCAAGGAACTCGAAGGCCGCACGGGGCGTTCGGGCATCGCCGAGAAGGCGTCGCGGCCCAAGGGCTGACCGCGAGGGAGGACAGGAAACTCGATGGATCAGCTCGCGCAAACCGAGAAATATTCCCCCTTTCGTTTCTTCTCGGCCGAGCAATGGTCGCAATTCCGCGCCGACACGCCGCTGACGCTGAGCGAGGACGAGTTCCGTCGCCTGCGTTCGCTCAACGATCCGGTCGACCTCGAAGAGGTCAAGCGCATCTATCTGTCGCTGTCGCGGCTTCTGTCCGCCCATGTCGAGGCGAGCCAGCTTCTGTTCCGGCAGCGCCAGGCCTTCTTCAACGCCGTGGACGTGGTCAAGACGCCGTTCATCATTGGCGTCGCCGGTTCCGTCGCGGTCGGCAAATCGACCACCGCGCGCGTGCTGAAGGAGCTCCTGGCACGCTGGCCGTCGAGTCCCAAGGTCGATCTCATCACCACCGACGGCTTCCTGCTGCCCAATGAGGTGCTGCGCCGCGAAAACCTGATGGAACGCAAGGGTTTTCCCGACAGCTACGATGTCGGGGCGCTGCTGCGCTTCCTCTCGGGCATCAAATCGGCGCAGAGCAGCGTCCAGGCGCCGGTCTATTCGCATCTCACCTATGACGTCATTCCCGGCGAGTTCGTCACCATCGACCGCCCGGATATCCTGATCTTCGAAGGCATCAATGTCCTGCAACCGGGCAAGCTGCCGCAGGACGGCAAGATCGTGCCTTTTCTGTCGGACTTCTTCGATTTCGCCATCTACATCGATGCCGACGAGAAGCTGATCCATCAGTGGTATATCTCACGCTTCATGCGGCTGCGCGAGACCGCTTTCCGCAATCCGGACTCCTTCTTCCATCGCTATTCGCAGCTGTCGGAGGATTCGGCCCGGGCGATCGCCGAAGGCCTGTGGACCAACATCAATCTGAAGAACCTGCGCGAGAATATCCTGCCGACGCGTGCCCGCGCCGACCTGATCCTGCGCAAGGGCGCCGACCATCTGGTCGAGGAAGTGGCGCTGCGAAAGCTATAGATCGCCTGGCAGGGTCGTCAGCGACGAGCCTGCCAGGCGATTATCCAATTCAGCACCAGGTCTCAGCCGTTGGCGAAGGGCACGGCGACATAAATCTGGCCGCCGCCTCGTTCCACCAGCAACAGCACCGATTTGCGGCCCGACTTGCCGGCCTGCGCGATCGCTTGGGTGACCTGCTTGGCGCTCTTCACAGGCGCTTGGTTGACGGCGACGATAATATCGCCCGGCTGGATGCCGGCGGCGGCTGCCGCCTTGTCGGGATTGACGCTCGCAACCACCGCCCCATGCTCGCTGTCGGCGAGGTTCATCTGCTGGCGGATGTCGGGCGTGATGTCCATCAGGCCGAGGCCGATCGCCGGCGCGCGCGTGCCCTGCTCGGCGCTCGGCGCGCCGGAATTGCCAGTCGATGCCGTCTTCACCTCGTCCTGGTTGCGCCCGACATCGACGGAAATCTGCATGGCCTTGCCCTTGCGCCAGACCTGAAGCGTTTCCTTGACGCCCGGCGCGACGTCGGCGACGGCCCGCGACAGGTCCTTGGGGTCTTTGACGTCTTGTCCGGCGAAGCCGGTGATGACATCGCCGGTCTCGACGCCTGCCTTGGCCGCGGGCGAGCCATCATTGACCTGAGAGACCAGTGCGCCGCCGGGATGATCGAGCCCGATGGCGCTGGCTACATCCGGGGTCACAGGCTGGATCTCGACGCCAAGATAGCCGTATTCGATGTTGCCGCCCTTCATCAGCTTGGCGACCACCTTCTGGGCCTGGTCGGACGGAATGGCGAAACCGACACCGACGCTGCCGCCGTTGGGTGAGTAGATCGCCGTGTTGATGCCGACGACATTGCCGTTCACGTCGACCAGCGGGCCACCGGAATTGCCGTGGTTGATCGGGGCATCGATCTGGATGAAATCGTCGAACGGTCCGCTGTGCAGGTCGCGGCCTCGCGCCGAGACGATGCCGGAGGTGACGGTGGTGCCGATGCCGAACGGATTGCCGATCGCCAGCACCTGGTCGCCGGTCATCAGCTTGTCGGAATCGCCCCATTTTATGGTGGGCAGCGGCTTGTCGGTCTTGATCTTGAGCACCGCCAGATCGTTCTTGGCATCGTGCCCGACCAGCGTGGCCGGAAGCTCGGTGCCATCGTCAAGCGTGACCTTGATCGAGGTGGCGCCGTCGACGACGTGGTTGTTGGTCACGATGGTGCCATCCGCGCCCACGATGAAGCCGGATCCGAGGGCTTCCTGGCGCGGTACCTGCTGGGGCGGCGTTCTCGGCATCGGGGCGCCCTGATCGCCGAAGAACTGGCGGAAATAGTCGTCGAAAGGCGAATTGCCGCCGAAGGGAGAGGGTTCGCTCATGGTTTGTGCCTGTGCCTTCATGACCGTTGTGACCGTCACGACGGCCGGCTTGGTGGTGGCCACGACCGGCGCCAGCGAACCATTCGGGGCCTTGGTCCCCACGACGGGGGTCTGGGTCGTCGCAGCGACGGTGCTCAAACCGGTATTGCCGGTGTTTTGGGCGAATGAGACGACGACGGGGGAGATGATCAGCGCAGCGCCCAGCAGGGCCGCGACGCGATGTCTGCGAAGAATGCTCATGGGTGACATGGTCGTTCTGTCCGGGCGAGCGTTGATCGGGCACCGCAGGCGCGCTTGGGAGCCGCGCCTGTCGGCGTGTCGACCACCGGGATCGCCTGCCTCGCCGTACATGGCGGCCGGCCGGATCGACAACCAGTTATCTAGGGCGTGGATCGGCCTGATTTAGGGTTTTGGGCCGACCTTACGAAGATTTAATTCAGAACGGGCTCACGGACCCGTCATGGCGATTAAGATAGGCCGACGCGATCTCGCGCATACGCTTGCCGTCGAAGCTCGGGCCATGGCCGCCATGGCCGATACGGATCGGCAGGTCGAGCAGGCGCCGCATGGTGCTGATATAGGCGGCGCGGTCGGAATCCGGCAGATCGTCGATCAGCGTGTCGTCGTAGATGGCATCGCCGCTGAAGAACAGGCCGTCGGCCTCGTCGAACAGCGCGATCGAATCCGGCGAATGTCCTGGCAGATGCAGGACGCGGAACTGGCGGTCGCCGAGATCGACGACGTCGCCTTCGCCAAGCGTCCGTGTCAATGGCGCCGGCGGTATCTTGTAATCGGCCGACCTCCAGCCTGGCGCCGGCAGTTTCGAGACGGCGCCCTCGAGGTTGTGGAACATATAGGCGTAGGTCGCCGCGTCATCCATGGTTTCGAACTGCGCCGCACTCATCCTCGGCCCGACCCGCAGCGGAAATTCGTGCAGCGAGCCGACATGGTCGAGATGGATGTGCGTCGCGACCACCAGAAGCGGCTTGCCCTTTGGCGTCTCGATCTCCGGCGCCAGCGGACGGATGCCCATGCCTGTGTCGACCAGAAGGTCGGCGTCGCGGCCGCGCAGATGCCAGATATTGGCGCGCACATAGCCATGCACGAACGGTTCGGTCAGCATCGTCGTCTTCTCGTCGACGATGTTCTTGCTGAACCAGTCCGGCATTACCGGCATCATATGTAGGCCGGACATCGATGTGGGCCGGGCATCAGGTGTGAGCCGGGCATCAGGTGTGAGCCGGGCATCAAGTGTGAGCCGGGCATCAGACGAACGGTTTCCCGACCTTGTATTTTTCCGGCACCAGCCGCTTGAGGTAGGCCATGCCGGCATCGGACAGCTGGTTGACGTCAGCCTTCATGAAATTATCCGGCATGTGGCGGGTCTTGCCGGCGACATTCTTCAGCGGCACCTTCTTCAACACCGTTTTGGTGCCATCATATTGCAGCGCCACGGAGCCGCCGCCCTGTTCGGCGACAGAGACGGCGAAGACGCCGGCATCGAAAGCCTCCTGCGCATCGACCGCGCTGATGGCGCCGACATAGCCGCGCGGCATGTAGCCAAGGGCATCGACGCGGGCCCGCTTGCCCGGCAGGCCCTCGGCCAAGGCCCTTTCAAGCGCCGCCGGCAGGTCGCTGCCCGACAGCTTGACATTGCCATGCTGGTCGCGTTCCAGTTTCTCCGGGGGCACCAGGCTTTCCACCAATGCCTTGCCGTCGGCGGTGCTGACGCCTTCCGACACGGCGACGATACAGCGCTTGTGGCGGTCGAGCGCGGCGCGCACATCGTCGATGAAGCCTGCCGCCGAAAACGGCCGCTCCGGTACGTAGACAAGGTGCGGGCCGCTGTCGGGATCGAGCTGCCAGGCGGCGGCCGCCGCGGTCAGGAAGCCTGCATGCCGCCCCATGACGATGCCGACATAGATGCCGGGCAGGGCGCGAAAATCGAGATCGACGGACAGGAAGGCGCCGGCGACGAACTCGGCCGCCGAGATGAAGCCCGGCGTATGGTCGTTCTCCTCGAGATCGTTGTCGATGGTCTTGGGCGCATGGACAAAGGCGATCCTGCCGCCGGCGGCGTCGGTCAGGATCTGCTGCGTGCCCGACGTGTCGTTGCCGCCGATATAGATGAAGGCGTCGGCGCCGGCCTTCTGCAGGCCTTTGAGGATGACCTCGCAATAGGCGGCATCCGGCTTGTCGCGCGTCGAGCCCAGCGCCGCGCTTGGCGTTCCGGCAATCAGCCGCAGCCGCTCCTCCGGGATGGCGGAGAGGTCGACATAATTGCCGTCCCGGATGCCGCGCACACCGTGGATGGAGCCCAGCACCTTGGCGCTGGGGTGTTTTTTGCGGATCTCCAGCGTGGCGCCCACAACCGTCTGGTTGATGACGGCGGTCGGGCCGCCGCCCTGCGCGATGACGAAGGTTCCGGCCATGCTTGATCTCTCCCTAGAGCATGATGCCGAAAAGTGTGAAGCGGTTTTCGGACGACATCATGTTCTATCTCTTGGATTTAGAGACGGATTCAGATTTCAGGTCCATTGGACCTGAAATCATCCGGCTCCAGGCGATGGTTTTCCGGCCACCTTCGCCTGTCTTGCGGCGTCGCGCAACGGGAGAATCCGGAGCATGATCCCGAAAAGTGGGGATCGGTTTTCGGAAAAGATCATGCTCAAACCAGAACAGATGGCGGCCGCCGGCCGCCTGAAACGATCAGACGACGACGACCGGGTTCTTCTTCGAAACGCGGCTGTAGAGGTCGATGATGTCCTGGTTGATCAGGCGCACGCAGCCCGACGACATCGCCTGGCCGATGCTCCACCACTCGGGCGAGCCGTGGATACGGTAGCCCGTATCCTTGCCGTCCTGGTAGATGTAGAGCGCGCGGGCGCCGAGCGGATTGGTGAGGCCGCCGGGCTGGCCGCCCTGCCACTTCACCAGTTCCGGCTTGCGGACGATCATTTCGGGTGGTGGCGTCCAGGTCGGCCATTCCCGGCCGTACTGGATGTTGGCGCGGCCCGACCAGCGAAAACCGTCCTTGCCGATGCCGACGCCGTAGCGGATGGCGTCACCGCCAGTCTGGACGAGATAGAGCTTACGCTCCTGCAGGCGCACGACGATGGTGCCGGGTGCCTCGCCGGTGGGATCGACGACGATCTGGCGGCGGAATTCCGGCTTGACCTTCGGGTAAGGCACCTCGGGCACGTTGAAGCCGCCATCGGTCAAACCAGCATACATGACGTCGGGGCTGGTGATGTTCTTGTCGACACTGATCGCGGGGCGGATCGGCCGCACCGAGCCGGTGACCGTATCGTCGAGCTGAAGTGCCGGCAGGTCGCCGCCCGAGGTCGAGCATCCGGCGACGCTGAGCAAAGCCATTGCGCCTGCGCCAGACAAAATGGCGCGGCGGGAGAGAAGAATATCGGTTTCGATCGCCTCGCCGTTTCGTGATGGCGTCGGACCTTGCGGCAACTCACGCATATACCCAACCCTACGCTGACGGCGGGAAGCACGGTCCGGCCGATGTCAGGCATTTTCATCATTCATGGTTGATAAAGCGTGAATGCCTTGCGCCATCTGCTTTTGCGCGCTGGTAGGCCGAGTATGGTCAGCCCCGGCGGGCCACCAACCGAGAGGTCCTGCACAAAAAGACCTGGGCCGGGTCATAATCACGACGCCGGCCGTTCCTAGGTTTCCAGGCGATCAGCGAGGGGCCCTCATGTGCAAGACGTTAAAAACCGACATCAAGCTTTTTGCCGCTGCCATTGTCGCGGCGGCGTTGGTTCTCGGTGCCAATGTCAGCCTGGCCGATATCGTGAGCACGCTGGGCGTCGCGAACTGACGCCGACCTGCCGTTGGCGCAATTGATGGCGCGGCAATCCCAGGAAAATCGCATGGCGGTTTTGCGCCCGTATTTTGCGTAAAAACAAAAAGCAGGCCTCTTTACATTCTCCCTGGGCTCAGGATTTATCCTTTTCTTTAACCCAAGGGAGACAGACATGTCCTTCGAAAACTGGGCCGCTTTCGCCGCTGCGTCGACCATCCTCCTCATCATTCCGGGTCCGACCATCCTTCTGGTCGTATCCTATGCGCTGGGTCAGGGTTGGCGCACCGCCCTGCCGATGGCCGTTGGCGTGGCGCTGGGTGACTTCACGGCCATGACCTTGTCGATGCTGGGCATTGGCGCCCTGCTGGCGGCTTCGGCCGGTGTCTTCACCGTCCTGAAGCTGATCGGCGCCGGCTACCTGATCTATCTCGGCGTGAAACTGTTCCGCGCCGGCGGTTCGCTGAAGGCCGAGCCACGCACGGACACGGTGTCTTCCGCGAGGATGTTGGCGCATGCCTGGCTGGTCACCGCGCTCAACCCGAAAAGCATCACCTTCTTCGTCGCCTTCCTGCCGCAGTTCCTCGACCGGCATGCTGATTTCTGGCCGCAGATGCTGATCTTCGAGACGACCTTCCTGGCGCTCGCCTTCACCAATGCGTTTGGCTATGCACTGATCGCTTCGCGGGCGCGCACCCTTGTGCGCAACCCCAGGGCGATCCGCATTTTCAACCGCACCGGCGGCACGCTGCTCGTCGGCGCCGGCATCGCGACTGTCGCGATGCGTTCGGGCAATTAGAGCAATTCCAGGAAAAGTGAGACACGGTTTTTCGTCCGGGTGCTCGGCCACGAGCGGACCGGCCCAATAGACCGGCACCTCGACATCGCGCATGGTTGGCGCGCCTATGTGCCATGCTCTAAGATCGCCTGGACAGAGCGTGCCGTATCCAGCCGATCGAGGGGTTCGCATGGCGATCAGGGATGCATTCGGCCTGGCATTTTCGGGCGCGACGGAAGCGGGGTTCACGCCCTACAGCCAGGCCGTACGCCAATTGCAATGCTTCATCGGCGATCCGGTGGCCGCCGTCGATCGCGCCATCGCGAAGGATCCCGGTTTCGTCATGGCGCATGTCTTCAAGGGCTATCTCTTTGCCCTTGCCACCGAGCGGGAGGCGATGGCGGTGGCAAGGGCCTGCCACCAGGTGGCGCTGCCGCTTGCCGCGACAGAACGCGAGCAGGCGCATGTCTCGGCCCTCGGTCGCCTCGCCAACGGGCGCTGGCACGAGGCCGGCGGCATTCTCGAGGGCATCGCCATCGACTTCCCGCTCGACGCCGTGGCTCTGCAGGTCGGGCACCAGATCGACTTCTTCACCGGCAATGCCCGCATGCTGCGCGATCGCATCGCGCGCGCCTTGCCCTCATGGCAAACCGACATGCCTGGCTACCACGCCATCCTCGGCATGCAGGCCTTCGGGCTGGAGGAGATGGGAGAGTATGCACCGGCCGAAAAGCTTGGCCGCGCGGCGGTCGAGATCGAGCCGCGCGACGGCTGGGCGCAGCACGCCGTGGCGCATGTCATGGAAATGCAAAGCCGGCAAAGGGATGGGATCGCCTGGATGCGCGCCAATCCGGAAGCATGGACAAGGGAGAGCTTCCTCAAGGTGCACAATTGGTGGCACCTGGCGCTGTTCCACTATGATCTCGGCGATACCGACGAGGTGCTGGCGCTCTATGACGGCCCTGTCTACGGCGCGCGATCGACGCTGGCGCTCAACATGGTCGATGCCTCGGCGATCCTGTGGCGGCTTCACCTCGGCGGCGTCGATGTCGGTGACCGCTGGGTAGCCCTTGCGGCCAATTGGGCTCCCAAGGCCGGTGCCGGCAACTATGCCTTCAACGACGCCCACGCGATGATGGCCTTTGTCGGCGCCGGGCTCGACGCGGCGGCCCGGACCCTGCTCGAGGCACAGCGTGCGGCCATGCGCGGCGGCGACGACAACGCCGTTTTCACCAGGGATGTCGGCCATCCCCTGACGCTCGCCATCAAGGCGTTTGGCGAAGGCAATTACCCTGAGGCCATACGCCTGATCCGGCCGATCCGGGCGATCGCCAAACGTTTCGGCGGCAGCCACGCGCAGCGCGACGTCATCGACCTGACGCTGATCGAAGCGGCGCTGAGGGCCGGTGACGGCGCGCTCGCCAGGGCCCTCACGGCCGAGCGTTCGATGGCGCGGCCGGACAGTCCGTTGGCGGCGCTGTTTTCGCGACGCGCGGCCGATTTGTCAGAGAATTGACCCGGAGCGGATCTTGCCTTAGAAACTGGCTCGGCCAGATTTTTTCGAGTTCCGAAAAAAATATTGGTGGGAGGAAGACATGTATCTCGGCCTCGACCTGGGCACGTCGGGCGTCAAGGCGCTGCTGATCGATGCCGGACAGACCGTCATCGGTTCCGGCCATGGCTCGCTTGACGTCTCGCGGCCGCATCCCGGCTGGTCCGAGCAGGACCCTGCCCACTGGATACGCGCCTGCGAAGATGCGATTGCCGAACTCAGGGCATCCCATCCCAAGCAACTCGCGGCGGTTAAAGGCATAGGCCTGTCTGGCCAGATGCATGGCGCGACCTTGCTCGATTCTGCCGACAAGGTGCTGCGCCCCTGCATCCTGTGGAACGACACGCGCAGCCATGTCGAGGCGGCCGCGCTCGACGCCGATCCGCGCTTCCGCAAGCTCACCGGCAACATCGTTTTCCCTGGCTTCACCGCGCCGAAACTCGCCTGGGTGAAGAACAACGAGCCCGCCGTCTTCGCCAAGGTGGCGAAGGTGCTGCTGCCGAAGGATTTCTTGCGGCTTTGGCTCTCCGGCGAACATATTTCGGAAATGTCGGATTCGGCCGGCACGTCCTGGCTCGATGTCGGCAAGCGCCACTGGTCCGCCGATCTGCTCGCGGCCACATCGCTCGACGAGAAGCACATGCCGTCTCTGGTCGAGGGCACCGGGAAGGCCGGCGCGTTGCGCGGCGAACTGGCATCGAAATGGGGCATCGAGTCGGGTATCCCGATTGCAGGCGGCGCCGGCGACAATGCGGCTTCCGCTTGCGGCATGGGCACGGTCGAGGCCGGCCATGCCTTCGTCTCGCTCGGAACGTCGGGCGTGCTGTTTGCCGCCAACGCGTCTTATCTGCCCAACCCGGCGAGCGCGGTCCATACCTTCTGCCATGCCCTGCCAAACACCTGGCACCAGATGGGCGTGATCCTGTCGGCGACCGATTCGCTCAACTGGCTGTCGGAGATTACCGGCAGAGGCGCCGGCGAGTTGACATCGGAACTCGGCGACACGCTGAAGGCGCCGAGCGGCGTGTCCTTCCTGCCCTATCTCTCGGGCGAGCGCACGCCGCACAATGATTCCGCCATTCGCGGCTCGTTCACCGGGCTGGCTCATCAATCGAGCCGCGCCGTTCTCACCCAGGCGGTGCTCGAAGGGGTCGCCTTCGCCTTCCGCGACAGCCTCGAAGCGTTGAAGAAAGCCGGCACCACCCTGACGCGGGTGACGGCGATCGGCGGCGGCTCGCGCTCGCGCTATTGGCTGAAAGCGATCGCCACCGCGCTGCAGGTGCCGGTGGATATTCCGGCTGACGGCGATTTCGGCGCCGCCTTTGGTGCGGCTCGGCTTGGCCTGATCGCGGCGACTGGCGCCGATCCGCTGGCCGTATGCTCCGCGCCGAGGACAGATGCCACGATCGAGCCGGATGGCGCGCTCGACGGCGCCTACGCGGACGCCTATCATCGTTACCGCGCGCTCTATCCGGCGATCAAGGCCGTAACCGCGTGAGTTGGCGCGAGACACCCCCCTCTGCCCTGCCGGGCATCTCCCCCGCAAGGGGGGAGATTGGCAGCTTCGGCGCTGCCGCCCTCTTTTCAATGCTGGCGATTGGCCGAGGTCTGCGTGAGAGCCAATCTCCCCCCTTGCGGGGGAGATGGCCGGCAGGCCAGAGGGGGGTGTCTCGCGCCCCTCTTACCCAGTTAGCCTCACTGCGCCGGCACCTTGTCGAGGAAGCCGGTAACGCTCTTCAGCCGGCCGTTCTCGATGACGCCGACATCGGTGCCCTCGATGACGGGATCCGTGCCTTCGGGTCCAAGGTTCCAGGAAAAGCGGATCTTGTCGGCAAAGCCGTCCGGCGTGCCCTTCAGCGAGAACCGGAAGCCGGCAAAACGATGCTGCACCCCGTCGATCAGGGCCGCGACGCCTTCATGGCCGTCGCCCTGCATGATCGGATCTCGATAGCTGACGTCCTCGGTGAAGGTCGCCTTGAGCAATTCGGCGCGGCGGCCGGCGTCGCTTTCGTTCCAGGCGGTGATGTAGCCCTCGGCTATTCTGTTGAGGTCGGTCATGGTCTGTCTCCTTTGTTTGACGGTTTTGACACGAACCTTTTCGACCACCCCAGGACCGAAACCAATTACGCCTGAGGTAATCAGGGCGAACTATTCGAGAGAGGACAGGAATCATGAGCAGCGGATTTTTCGGCGACATCCAGAAGATCAAATATGAAGGACCGGATTCGACCAATCCGCTGGCCTACCGGTTCTACAACCCGGACGAATTGGTGGCCGGCAAGCGGCTGGAAGACCATCTGCGCTTCGCCGTCGCTTACTGGCATTCCTTCGCCTGGCCCGGCGGCGATCCGTTCGGCGGCCAGACCTTCGACCGCCCCTGGTTCCCCAAGGCCGGCGGCATCGACACGATGGAACTGGCGAAACTGAAAGCGGATGTCGCCTTCGAGATGTTCTCGCTGCTCGGCACCCCCTATTTCTGTTTCCACGACGCCGACGTGCGGCCGGAGGGCAAGGATTTTTCCGAGAGTGCCGCACGGCTCGATGAAATCGCTGACTATTTCGCTATCAAGATGAAGCAGACCGGCGTCAAGCTGCTCTGGGGCACGGCGAACCTGTTCTCCAACCGCCGCTTCATGTCGGGCGCCGCGACCAATCCCGATCCGGATGTCTTTGCCTACGCGGCGGCGACGGTGAAAAGCTGCATCGACGTCACCAAGCGGCTGAAGGGCGAGAACTATGTCCTGTGGGGCGGCCGCGAAGGCTACGAAACGCTGCTCAACACCGACCTTGCCCGCGAGCAGGAGCAGGCCGGCCGCTTCCTCAATCTCGTCGTCGAGTACAAGCACAAAATTGGCTTCAAGGGCACCATCCTGATCGAGCCGAAGCCGCAGGAGCCGACAAAACACCAGTATGATTACGACGTCGCGACCGTCTATGGCTTCCTCAAGCGCTTCGGCCTGGAGAAGGAGGTCAAGGTGAACATCGAGCAGGGCCATGCCATCCTCGCCGGCCATTCCTTCGAGCACGAACTGGTGCTGGCCAACGCGCTCGGGATCTTCGGTTCGATCGACATGAACCGCAACGACTACCAGTCGGGCTGGGACACCGACCAGTTCCCCAACAACGTGCCGGAGATGGCGCTTGCCTACTACCAGGTCCTGCAAGGAGGCGGCTTCAAGACCGGCGGCACCAATTTCGACGCCAAGCTGCGTCGCCAGTCGCTCGATCCGCAGGACCTGCTGATCGCTCATACCGGCGGCATGGACGCCTGCGCGCGCGGCCTCAAGGCGGCGGCGCGCATGGTCGAGGACAAGGCATTGTCGGGACCGCTGGCCGAACGCTACGCCGGCTGGAACAGCGCCGAGGCAAAGGCGATGCTGTCGGGCAAGCGTACGCTGGAAGAGATCGCCGAACGTGTGGTGAAGAAGAAGATCGAGCCGCAGCCGCGCTCCGGCCGCCAGGAGCTGCTGGAGAACATCGTCAACCGCTACGTCTGAGACGTTTGCCGGCCAGCAATCCAGGCCGGCAACCGGTCCGCTCGAAAGGTTGGCGCGCGGAACCTTCCGCGCGCCATGTCGAAATCAGGGACAATCTTTTGCCCCGCACCGCCCCTTAATCGCCCCGCTCCTGCCTTCAAATGGTCGTCACGAATCTCGTATAAGAGTGGCTCGTGGCGGGAAGGAAAGGAGGCGAAACGATATGCAGCACGAACGTGAAATCGACGCCCTACTCTCACCTGGCGAGGCTGGTTCGATCATCGATCGGCTGATGGCGCTGCCGCATTCGAAAGACAGCGCCCGCAAGACAAATGAATGGGATCGCGCGGTCGCCGCGCGGCTCGAAACGGCACTGGCCAAGAGCATGCGCTCGCGCATCGTCAGCGACGGCCGCGACGCCGCCTGATTCTTCCGTGATTTCAGTGGTCTGATTCTTCCGCGGTTTGACGAATGGAGACGCTTTCTCCATCCTGCATCGATGATACGCGCGGTGCTCCTGGATCTTCTGGGTGTCGTCTACGATGGCGACACCCAGATAGCGGGCGCCGTGGCCGCCGTCGAACACCTGCGCAAGGCTGGCCTGCCGCTTCGCTTCGTCAGCAACACGACACGTTCGCCGCGCGACAGAATCCTCGCACAGCTTGCCGCTCTGGGCGTCCGCGTGAAGGACGAGGAGCTGCTGACGCCGGCGCGTGCCGCGGTCGAATGGTTGCGCAGGCACGGCCGCCAGCCTCATCTGCTCGTCCATCCAGACCTCAAGGCCGAGTTTTCAGGCCTGGACGGCGGCAATGGCCGCGCTGTCGTCGTCGGTGACGCCGGCGATGCCTTCGACCATGCAAGCCTCAACCGGGTGTTTCGCGAACTCGTTGCCGGCGCCGATTTTCTGGCGCTTGCCACCAACCGCACCTTCAAGGATGCCGACGGCCTGCTCAGCCTCGACGCCGGGGCCTTCGTCGCGGCCCTCGAATTCGCCAGCGGGCGAAGTCCCGTCGTGCTCGGCAAACCGTCACCCGATTTCTTCCTCTCGGCGCTTGCCGGCTTGAATTGCCCGGCCGCCGATGCGGTCATGGTTGGCGACGATGCGGAGAGTGACGTCGCCGGCGCCCTGCGCGCGGGGTTTGGCGCGGCGCTGCTCGTGCGAACGGGCAAGTACCGCCCTGGCGACGAAACGCGCTTCGACCCGGCGCCCACGGCGCTGGTCGACGACCTCGCCGCCGCGACAGACTGGATACTCAGCCGCGCCGCAGCCTGACCGGCGCTTCACCGAAAGCCCTGGAAAACGCCCTGGAAAATGCGGCTGCGGACGAAAAGCCGGTCCGTCCGGCAATGTCCGCCATCGCGATCCGCGTGTCGACCACCAGCCGTCGTGCGGCACCCAGGCGCAGCCTGAGATAATAAGCGCCCGGCGTCTCGCCGATCGACTTGCGAAAGATGCTTTCCAGTGTCCGTGCGGTCACGCCGGCGCGCTTGGCGACCGCCTCGATGGTCAGCGGCTGGTCGACATGCGCTTCCATCAGCCGGATGGCTTGCGCCAGACGGGGATCGTAGCCGTCGAGCCGGCCGAGCGAGACCAGCGGTTGCGCATCTGTCGCGGCGCGCGCCTGGTCGTAGATGAAGACGCTGGCGACATCGAGCGCCACGGCCATGCCGAGACGCGTGCGAATGAGATGCAGCATCAGATCGAAGGTTGGCGAGGCGCCGCCCGAGGTGAAGACCGGTCCGTCGATGACATAGCGGTCCGGACGGACATCGACGCCGGGGAAAGCCGATGAAAAATCTTCCATGTCCTCCCAATGGGTGGTGGCGCTTCGCCCTTCCAGCAGGCCGGCACGCGCCACCAGCCATGTGCCTGCCTCGACGCCGCCGCAGGCGCGCGCCGTCCGTGCCGCGCGGCGCAAGCCTGCGAGCAGCGCCGATGTCGCGTAGTTCTGGGTGCCGAAACCAGCCACGACGACAAGAACGTCGGTTGGTTCGTTTGCATCGAAGCGGCCGCTGACCACCACCGGCAGGCCGCAAGTGGTGACCGGAGCCTCGCCGGTCACCGAGACCAGCTTGAAGTCGAACAATGTCTCGCCTGAAATGCGGTTTGCGGCGCGCAGCGGGTCGACAGCCGACGCGACGCACATGATGGACGAGCCGGAAAACACCAGCAGCGTCACCTTGAGCGGCGTGCGCTCTGCAAGAAAGATGCTCGGCTTTTCGCTTTTAATCATGGAAGCTTCGTAAAACGCAAAACAGTTTCCGGCAAGTCGGTCATTGTTGCGGTCTGTTTCTATGGGAGGAGAAATTCCATGCCGCTCGCGATGAACCGTGAGGTCTTCATTACCTGTGCCGTGACCGGGTCCGGCGGTTCGCAGGATCGCAGCCCGCATGTGCCGCGTTCGCCCAAGCAGATCGCCGATTCGGCCATCGACGCGGCCAAGGCGGGTGCTGCCATCGTCCATTGCCATGTCCGCGATCCCGAAACCGGCAAGCCCAGGCGCGACGTGCATCTCTATCGTGAGGTCACCGAGCGCATCCGCGAGGCCAATGTCGACGTGGTGCTGAACCTCACCGCCGGAATGGGCGGCGACATGGTGTTCGGCTCCCCGGAAGCGCCGCTGCCGCTCAACGAAAAGGGTACCGACATGGGCGGCGCCACCAACCGCATGGAACATGTGCGCCAGTGCCTGCCCGAAATCTGCACGCTCGACTGCGGCACCATGAATTTCGCCGAGGCCGACTATGTCATGACCAACACGCCCGGCATGCTGCGCGCCATGGGCGGCATGATGACGGCACTCGGCGTCAAGCCCGAGATCGAGGCCTTCGACACCGGCCATCTCTGGTTCGCCAAGCAGCTGGTGGAGGAAAGGGTGCTGAACCCCGACGCGCTGGTGCAGCTCTGCATGGGCGTGCCGTGGGGCGCGCCCGACGACCTCAACACCTTCATGGCCATGGTCAACAACGTGCCGTCGACCTGGACCTGGTCGGCCTTTTCCATCGGCCGCAACCAGATGGCTTATGCCGCCGCCGCCGTGCTGGCCGGCGGCAACGTCCGCGTCGGCCTGGAAGATAATCTGTGGCTCGACAAGGGCGTGCTGGCGACGAACGCGCAGCTGGTCGAGCGCGCCGCCAGCATCGTCACCAATCTCGGCGCCACGATCCTCGGGCCCGAGGAAGTGCGCAAGAAGTTGAATTTGACCAAGCGGGCGCCCATCGCAGCGTGAGCCAGAGCCTGATCCCGAAAAGCCGTAGCCGGCTTTCGGAAAGATCATGCGCTCAGCAAGCCAACCGGGGAGACGCAGATGACGACCGTTAAATTCACCGCGATGAAGGATGGCGACAGGGACGACTACGAGTTCCTGACCGCGCATGAAATCGACTATGCGGCCAAGACCGGCGAGCGATTGCTCGACGCGCTGGTGCAACTCGACAAGGGCCTTTCGGGCTACAAGATCACCAGGCTCGGCCATTCGCTGCAGGCGGCGACACGCGCCTGGCGCGACGGCGCCGATACCGACTGGATCGCCTGTGCATTGCTGCACGACATCGGCGACATCTACGCGCCCTACAACCATGACGAATATGCCGCGTCGATCCTGAAACCTTTCGTGCGCGAGCAATGCACCTGGGTGGTGGAAAAGCACGGCGATTTCCAGCGCCTCTATTACGCCCATCACCTTGGCGGCAATCGCCATGCCCGCGACCGCTTCGCCGGCCATGCCTATTTCGACGATTGCGACCAGTTCTGCGAGCGCTGGGACCAGTCGAGCTTCGATCCCGACTACGAGACGCTGCCGATCGACTTCTTCCGGCCCTTCGTGCTCGAAGTCTTCGCCCGAAGGGTCTACGACCCATCGGTGATACGCGCCGGCGAGCGCGTGCCGCTCATCGATCCCGAAACAGCCAGGACAAGAACCGGAGCCACCACATGAGCATCATCAACAAGGCAGCCGCCATCGGTGGCGGTGTCATCGGCGCCGGCTGGGTCGCGCGCCTGCTGCTCAACGGCATCGACGTGGCAATCTTCGATCCCGATCCCGAGGCGTCGCGCAAGGTCAGCGAAGTGATGAAGGGCGCGCGCCGCGCCTACAAGCAGATGGTGCCCGGTGGCCTGCCGAAAGAAGGCAAGCTGACCTTCGCCAAGACCATCGCCGAGGCAGTGGCAGACGCCGATTTCATCCAGGAAAGCGTCCCGGAACGGCTCGACCTCAAGCACAAGGTGCTGGCCGAGATCGACACCCATGCGCCGGCCAACGCCATTGTCGGCTCCTCCACCTCCGGCATCAAGCCGACGGACATGCAGGTGGCGATGAAGAAGCATCCGGAACGGCTGGTCGTCGGCCACCCGTTCAACCCGGTCTACCTCCTGCCGCTGGTCGAGATCGTCGGCGGCGACCAGACTTTTCCCGAGGCGATCGAGGTCGCCAAGGAGATCTATGCCTCGATCGGCATGAAGCCTGTCGTCATCCGCAAGGAGATCGAAGCATTTGTCGGCGACCGCCTGCTTGAAGCCGCCTGGCGCGAGGCGCTGTGGCTGATCAAGGACGGCATCTGCACGGTCGAGGAACTCGATGATATCATGCGCTACGGCTTCGGCCTGCGCTGGGCGCAGATGGGCATGTTCCAGGTCTACCGTGTCGCCGGCGGCGAAGCCGGCATGCGCCACTTCATGGCGCAGTTCGGGCCCTGCCTGAAATGGCCATGGACCAAGCTGATGGATGTGCCGGAGTTCAACGACGAGCTGGTCGATCTGATCGCCACCCAGTCGGACGACCAGGCGCATGGCCTCTCGATCCGCGAGCTGGAAAAGATCCGCGACGACAATCTGGTCGCCATCATGGATGCGCTGTCGAAGCAGAACAAAAGCAAGGGCTGGGGCGCCGGCGCCTTGCACAAGGACTATACGACGCAGCTGGCCAAGCTGGCGGCGAAGAAGCCGACCGCTTCAAAGGCGGCCGAGAAGGCCAAGGCCTCCAAGCCGGTGAAGAAGGCGGATAAGCCGAAGAACAAGAAGAAGGGCTGAGGCCATGGATTTCGGTCTTTCGGAAGAGCAGAAGCTCATCGTCGAGACGACGCGCGCCTTTGTCGAGAACGAGCTCTACCCGCATGAGCGCGAGGTCGAGCGCACCGGCGTGCTGCGCCGCGAGCTGATCGAGGAACTGAAGGCCAAGGCGATCGAGGCCGGGCTCTATGCCGCCAACATGCCGGCCGATGTCGGCGGCGCGGGCTTGGATACGGTGACCTGGCTGCTCTACGAGAAAGAGCTCGGCCGTGCCAACTACGCGCTGCACTGGACCTGCGTGGCGCGCCCCTCCAACATCTTGCTCGCCGGCACGCCCGAACAGCGCGAAAAATATCTCTTCCCTTGCATCCGTGGTGAGAAATGGGACTGTCTGGCGATGACCGAGCCGGGCGCCGGCTCGGATTTGCGCGGCATGAAGGCGACCGCGGTGCAGGATGGCGACGACTGGGTGCTGAACGGCACCAAGCATTTTATCTCCCACGCCGATCTTGCCGATTTCGCGATCGTCTTCATGGCCTCGGGCGAAGAGGACTCACCGCGCGGCAAGCGCAAGAAGATCACCGCCTTCTTCGTCGACAAGGGCACCAAGGGATTCACGGTGCGCGACGGCTACCGCAACGTCTCGCATCGCGGCTACACCAACGCCATCCTTGAATTCGACGATTGCCGGCTGCCGGCGAGCCAGGTGCTGGGAGAGGTGCATAAAGGCTTCGACGTCGCCAACTCCTGGCTTGGCGCCACGCGTTTGCAGGTCGGTGCCACCTGTCTTGGCCGCGCCGAGCGGGCGCTTGGCCATGCGGTCGAGTACGCCGCGCAGCGCCAGCAGTTCGGCCAGCAGATCGGCAAGTTCCAGGGCGTGTCGTTCAAGCTCGCCGACATGGCGACTGAACTGAAGGCCGCCGACCTTATGGTGTTCGAGGCCGGCTGGAAGTACGATCAGGGCACTGTCACCGATCAGGACATGGCCATGGCCAAACTGAAAGCCACTGAAATGCTGGCCTATGTTGCCGACGAGGCGATCCAGATCCATGGTGGCATGGGGCTGATGGACGATTTGCCGCTGGAGCGCATCTGGCGCGATGCCCGCGTCGAGCGCATCTGGGAAGGCACGTCGGAGATTCAGCGACATATTATTTCGCGGGCGCTGCTGCGTCCGTTCGGGGCTTAGAGCATGATCGCCCAAAGCCGGGATTCGGTTTTGCAGGACAAACGTGATCGTTTGTCCTGACATCGCGCTCAAATGAAAAGATGACCATGCATAAACTCGAACGTCTCCTGCGCCCGAAATCGATCGCCGTGTTCGGCGGCGTGCAGGCCGCCGCCGTCGTGGCGCAATCGATCAAGATGGGTTTTGCCGGCGAAATCTGGCCGGTGCACCCGACCAAGGATGAGGTCGCCGGTCGCAAGGCATATCGTTCGGTGGCGGACCTGCCCGGCGCGCCGGATGCCGCCTTTGTCGGCGTCAACCGGCACCTGACCATCGAGGTGGTCAAGGCACTGGCCGAGCGTGGCGCTGGCGGCGCCGTCTGCTTTGCCGCCGGCTTCCTCGAAACCGAGGCCTATGACGAGGACGGCGAGCGGCTGCAGGCCGAACTGGTCGCGGCAGCAGGCCATATGCCGATCATCGGCCCGAATTGCTACGGCCTGATCAATTATGCCGACGGCGCACTGCTGTGGCCCGACCAGCATGGCGGCATCAGGCTGGCCGAGGGCGGCAAAGGCGTCGCCATCATCACACAATCGTCCAACATCGCCATCAACATGACGATGCAGAAGCGAGGCCTGCCCATCGCCTTCCTGATGACAGCCGGCAACCAGGCGCAGACAGGCCTGTCGGAAATGGCGCTCGGCCTGATCGAGGACGAGCGCGTCACCTCGCTCGGCCTGCATATCGAGGCTTTCGATTCGGTGGCCGGCTTCGAGAAGCTGGCCGCCCGGGCGCGGGAATTGAAAAAACCGATCATCGCCATGAAGGTCGGCCGCTCCGAGCAGGCGCGGCAGGCGACGGTGTCGCACACGGCTTCGCTTGCCGGCTCGGATGCGGCATCCGGCGCCTTCCTGAGGCGACTGGGCATCGCCCGCGTCGATTCGATCCCCGCCTTCATCGAGGCGCTGAAGCTGCTGCACATCACCGGTCCGCTGCCCGGCTATCGTCTGTCGTCGATGAGCTGTTCGGGCGGCGAGGCATCGGTCATGGCCGACAGCGCCGAAGGGCGCTGGGTCAACTTTCCGGTTCTGACGGAGCAGCACCGGGCCCATGTCAAATCGACGCTCGGGCCGTTGGTCGCGGTCGCCAATCCGTTGGACTATCACACCTTCATCTGGAACAACGAGCCGGCGATGACCGCCACCTTCACCGCCATGGTGTCGGGCGGTTTCGACTTGAACATGCTGGTGCTCGACTTTCCGCGCCCCGACCGCTGCTCGGTCACGGACTGGTGGGCGACGCTGCGTGCCTTCGAATCGGCGCTGAAGACCAACAAGGCACATGGTGCGATCGTTTCATCGCTGCCGGAGAACCTGCCCGAGGAATACACCGCCGAGCTGATGGCGCGCGGCATGGTGCCGCTGTTCGGCATTTCCGAAGCCATGGATGCCGCCCAGGCGGCGGCCTTCATTGGCTGGGCCTGGCGCGAGCCGCAGGCGCAGCCGGTCGATACATCGGCCGCAGGCGCTTCGGAGGGCGAGCATGTTACGCCGGACGAGGCTGTGGCGAAGGCGCGGCTGATCAAGGCCGGGCTTCCTGTACCCAAGGGCGAGCGCGCCGGTAATGCGGTCGAGGCGGTGATCTCGTCGATGGCGCTTGGTTTCCCCGTGGCGCTGAAGGCGCTGGGCGTCACCCACAAATCCGAGGTCGGCGCCGTCAGGCTCAACCTTAAGGATGCCGAATCCGTCAGCACCGCGGCGCATGACCTGCTGCCGCTCGGCACCGGGCTTTATGTCGAGCGCATGGTGCGCGACGGTGTCGCCGAACTGATCGTCGGCTTCACCCGCGATCCGATGTTCGGCGCGGTGATGACGCTGGGCACCGGTGGCGTGCTGGTCGAATTGCTGCGCGACAGCGTCACGCTGATGCTGCCCGCGACCCGCGACGACATCGAGGCGGCATTGCGCGGCCTGAAGCTCTATCCGCTGCTCGAAGGCTATCGCGGCCGGCCGAAAGCCGACGTCGCGGCTGCCATCGATGCCATCGCGGGCATCGCCGCCTTCGTGCAGAAGAATGCTGGCGAGATCGAGGAACTCGATATCAACCCGCTGATCGTCTGCGTCGAAGGCAAGGGCGCCTGGATCGCCGACGCGCTGCTGGTACTGGGAGAGAACAGGAATGTCTGACGTCATTTCAACTCGCCGCGAAGGCTCGATCCTCGAGGTCACGCTCGACCGGCCCAAGGCCAACGCCATCGACCTGAAGACCTCGCGGCTGATGGGCGAGACCTTCAAGGCGTTCCGCGACGATCCCAGCTTGCGCGTCGCCATCGTCAAGACCGCCGGCGACAAGTTCTTCAGCGCCGGCTGGGACCTGAAGGCGGCTGCCGGCGGCGATGCGGTCGACGGCGACTATGGCGTCGGCGGCTTTGCCGGGCTGCAGGAATTGCGCGGCCTCAACAAGCCGGTCATCGCCTGCGTCAACGGCATGGCGGTCGGCGGCGGCTTCGAACTGGCGCTGTCCTGCGACCTCATCTATGCCTCCGACCACTCCTCCTTCGCGCTGCCAGAAATCCGCGCCGGCACGCTGGCCGACGCGGCGACGATCAAGCTGCCGAAGCGCATCCCCTATCATGTCGCCATGGACCTGCTGCTCACCGGTCGCTGGATGGACGTCGCCGAGGCGCATCGCTGGGGCCTGGTCAACGAGGTCCTCCCCAAGGAGAAGCTCGAGGATCGCGTCTGGGAAATCGCCCGGCTGCTGGCCAGCGGCCCGCCGCTGGTCTTCGCCGCGATCAAGGAGACCGCGCGGGTGGCCGAAGCGCTTACCTTCCAGGACGCCATGAACCGGGTGACGCGCCGGCAATTGGCGACGGTCGATGCGCTTTATGGTTCCGAAGACAATATGGAAGGTTTCCGCGCTTTTGCCGAGAAGCGGGAGCCGGTGTGGAAGGGAAAGTGACTCGGAGATGATGGCATTCCGTCCCACCCCCCTCTGGCCTGCCGGGCATCTCCCCCGCAAAGGGGGAGATCGGATGCCATCTCAGCTTTCGCCAATCTTCGACGTTCAAAAGAATGCGCCGCCAGCGGAACTGGCAATCTCCCCCCTTGCGGGGGAGATGTCCGGCAGGACAGAGGGGGGTGCCTGGGCTCAGCTTTGGCAATCCGCCCCATGACCGATTACAAAGCCCTCATCGACGCCGAGACCTGGGCCTTCATCGAGCGGACCAATTCCTACTATCCGCCCGATACGATCGACTACACGATCGCGCAGCAGCGCGAGATCTATGATCGCATGTGCCGGGAATTCTTTGCCGGCTATCCAGAGGGCGTCACGGCCGAAACATCGGCCATTGCGACGCCCGAGCACAAGATCCCGATCCGTATCTATCGCAATGGAGTGCCTGACAAGGCAGCGACGGTGCTCTACATCCATGGCGGCGGCTTCATCCTCGGCGGCCTGGACAGCCATGACGATGTCTGCGCCGAGCTTTGCGCCCGCACCGGCTACGAGGTTGTCTCCGTCGATTACCGGCTGGCGCCGGAGCACCTGCATCCGGCTGCCTTCGACGACGCCATGAGTGCCTTCGAATGGGCTGCCGCCACCTACGACAGCCCTATCCTGCTTTGCGGCGACAGCGCCGGCGGCAATCTCTGCGCCGCGGTCAGCCATGCCACGCGCGGCCACGCGAAAAGGCCGATCGGCCAGGTACTGATCTATCCCGGGCTCGGCGGCGACCGCTCGAAGGGTTCCTACGTCACGCACGCCGAGGCGCCGATGCTGACCATGCGCGATCTCGAATTCTACAAGCATATCCGTACCGGCGGCGCGGACCAGACCGGCGACATAACGCTATCGCCGCTCGCCGACGCCGATTTCGCCAACCTGCCGCCGTCAGTGCTGATTACCGCCGAGTGCGATCCGCTGTCGTCGGACGGCGAGGCCTATCGCGACCGGGTCGTCGCGGCGGGCGGACGGGCCGTCTGGATCGAGGAAAAGGGTCTGGTGCACGGCTATCTCAGGGCTCGGCACACGGTGGGGCGCGCCCGCGCCAGCTTCACCCGCATTGTCGACGCGGCAGCTGCGCTTGGGAGGGGCGCTTGGCCCTGGTAAGCGATTTTCTTCAGCCGCGGCATTGTCCGGGAAATTTCGCGACCCATTCGCACGCCGCGTAATGCAGGCGCAATGCCGGACGGGCAGATCCATCCCCATGGGTGGCCAATGGCAAGGAAACAGCAGCTATCATGACCAGGTTCGGAAGCGCCTTGGCGCTCCTTCTTTGCGCCGCGACGCTCAGCGCATGTGTCGACACGGACGATTATCACGACCGCCCCTGGCGCGACCACCATTGGCGCGATCGCGACCACAGACCCGACAGGCCTTGGAGACCGTATAGACCATGGCGCCCCGACAGGCCCGATCGCCCGGACCGACCCGACAGGCCAGACTGGCCAAATAGGCCCGAGCGTCCGGACAGACCGGATGGGCCCGACAGGCCGGATCGCCCGGATCGGCCCGATTGCGTCGGCGGGCCGGCAATCGATTGTGCGCCGCGGCCTGACATCCAGCCCGGCGAGCCGGATTGCCGTGGCGGCCCGGCGACGGCGCCGTCATCCGATTGTATCGAGCCGCGCCGACCGCGCCGGAATCCCTGATCGGGTGCCGGCAGGGCATATGCGCCAGGCTGCACTGGCCCGGCCTACGCCACCGAACGCCCCGCCGCCCGGCCGGCGCTGCGGCCGGAAAAGATGCAGCCGCCGAGGAACGTGCCTTCGAGCGCCGCATAGCCATGCATGCCGCCGCCGCCGAAGCCGGCGGCCTCGCCCACGGCATAAAGTCCCTCAACTGGCTGGCCATCGGCGCCAAGCACCCGGCTGTCGAGATCGGTCTGCAGGCCGCCCAGCGTCTTGCGGGTCAGGATGTTGAGACGCACCGCGATGAATGGGCCATTCGCGGGGTCGAGCATCTTGTGCGGCTTGGCGGTGCGGATCAGCCGGTCGCCGAGATAGGCGCGCGCACCGCGCAGCGCAATGACCTGCATGTCCTTGGAGAACGGGTTGTCGAGCTGCCGGTCGCGGGCACGGATTTCGCGTTCGACCTGCGCGACGTCAAGCAGCGGCTCGCCACCGGCCAGCGCGTTCATACGCGCCACCAGCTTGGGCAATTCGGCCTCGACGATGAAATCCTCGCCCTTCTCCATGAAGGCTTTCACCGGACCGGGAATGCCCGATGTGGCGCGGCCAAGCACCTGACGCCAACTTTTTCCGGTCAGGTCCGGGTTCTGTTCGGAACCCGACAGCGCGAATTCCTTCTGGATGATCTTCCTGGTCAGGATGAACCAGGAGTAGTCGAAGCCGGTGCCCATGATATGGCTGAGCGCGCCCAGCGTGTCGAAGCCAGGATAGAGCGGCACGGGCAGGCGCTTGCCGCGCGCATCAAGCCAGAGCGAGGACGGGCCGGGCAGGATGCGGATCGCATGATCGGTCCAGATCGGCGCCCAGTTTTTTATACCTTCGACATAGTGCCACATGCGGTCGCGGTTGATGATCGAGCCGCCGGCCTGTTCCGTGATCGCCAGCATGCGGCCATCGACATGGTCTGGCACGCCGGTGATCATGCGCTTCGGCGCCGAGCCGAGGCGCTTGGGCCAGTTTTCCCGCACCAGCTGATGGTTGCCACCGATGCCGCCCGAAGCGACGATGACCGCTTGCGCGTGAAGCTCGAAATCGCCTGATATTTCGCGCGAGCTCTTGTGACCGCGCTCGACAGTGCTCGGCTCGAGGATCTCGCCGCGCACACCGGTGACGGCAGCACCCGTGCGTGTCAGTTCGTTGACCCGGTGACGGAACTTGAAGCTGACCAGCCCGCTTTTCTGGGCCTCGCCCACGCGCTGCACGAAGGGTTCGAGCACGCCGGGGCCGGTGCCCCAGGTGATGTGAAAGCGCGGCACCGAATTGCCGTGGCCGATGGCGTTGCCGCCGCCGCGCTCAGCCCAGCCAACCACGGGAAAAAACTTCAGGCCGCGCTCAATCAGCCAGGAGCGCTTTTCGCCGGCGGCGAAGCCGACATAGGCCTCCGCCCATTTGCGCGGCCAGAAATCTTCAGGCCGGTCGAAAGCGGCGGTGCCCATCCAGTCCTCGAGCACCAGGTCAAAGGAATCACGGATGCGCATGCGCCGCTGTTCGGGCGAATCGACGAGGAAAAGCCCGCCGAAAGACCAGAATGCCTGGCCGCCAAGCGACTGCTCCGGCTCCTGGTCGACGATGATGACTTTCTTGCCGGCCTCGGCAAGCTCGGCGGCGGCAACCAGCCCGGCAAGGCCGGCGCCGACAATGATCACGTCCGCGTCGACAGCCATTTTTCCTCCCAGAATTAGCCGGCTAACGCAATTCCAGGAAAAGTGTAAGCGGTTTTCCGTCCGGAATTGCGTCAAACAAAGAGTCAGACGGCCTCCCAGCCGTCCTTGCCGCCGGCGCGGAAGATGGCGTCGATGACTTTCTGGTTGAGCACGGATTCTTCCAGCGTGAAGACGCGTTCCTCGCCGCCAAGTGCTGCGCGCGCGAAGGTCTCGACCTCCAGCCTGTACTGCTGCGTGCCGGGGAAGCGGAACACCTGTGCCTCGGTGTGGTTCTGGTTGTGCAGCTCGACGCGGTGATGGTCGTAGAGGCCGGCATTGAAGGGCGAGAACACCTCGATGAAACCCTTTTCGCCGTGAAATACCATCACCTGGCGTGCCGCCATCTGCGTCGACAGGTAGAAGGACAGTTCGAAGTCACCGAAATCGGCACGGATCGAGGAATAGATATCGGTGCCGAATTTTTTGTCGCGCTCGATCGTCGCCTGCACGCGCAGCGGCTCCTTGCCGGTCGAAAAGCGCGTCGATACGGTCGGATAGACGCCGATATCGGGCAGCGCGCCGCCGCCGAGGTCGAGCTGGTTGCGCATGTTGTTGGGGTCGATATTGTAATAGGAAAACGCGCCCTGCACGTGGCGAAGCCGGCCGATGGCGCCGCCGGCGATGAGATCGCGCACCTTGATCCATTGCGGATGATAGATGACCATGAAGGCCTCGCAGACCAGCACCTTCTTCTGGTCGCGCAGCTTGATCAGCGGCAGGATGTCCTTGGCGTCGAGTGCCAGCGGCTTTTCGACCAGCACATGCTTGCCGGCTTCGATGGCCTTGGCCGTCCATTCGACATGCTGCGATGTCGGCAGCGGGATGTAGACGCCGTCGACCTCATTGGAGGCGAGCAGTTCCTCGTAAGAGCCAAACGCATGCCGCGCGCCGAAACGCTCGCCCAATGCCTTGGCCTTCGACAGGTCGCGACTGGCAATCGCCGACAGCACGCCATTCTCCGCCTCGACGATTGCCGGCAACAACTGCTCGCGGCCGATCTTGGCCGTCGACAACACACCCCATCGGAACATCGCGCTTCTCCATGTCGGTTATATCAGGAGATGTGCCCTAATTCCGAAGAAAAGCCAATCGCAGACGCGGGTCACAAAGCGCCTTCGTCATCCTCGAGCTTGACCCGGGATCCATTCCGTGACCTATGACGTAAAGTGCGACGGTGCAGAATTCCGTAACCGTTGCAATGCCTTAGCGTCACGGAATGGATCCTGGGGTCTGCGCCGCGCCGCTTCGCTCCTTGCTTCGCCCTAGGATTGTTTGAGAAGGATCAGGTAATCTGGCGGCCGGGACTGCGGCCCATCACAGCCAGCAGTCCCGGCGGCAGGCGACCGTCCCTGGGATCGGGTAACACCCGACGTCATCATGGTCCCTGCCGTCTTTGTCCGCCATCGCTTGGAGAGTTGATTGGCCGCTGGCTCGCGCCACGCCCGCATACAATCCGAAGCCCGACAAGGATACCATCAGCATGGCCTTCTTGCACCAACAACCGCAATTGTGTCTCGGCTTCGACATCGCCAAGGACACCATCACCGTCTCCGACGGCGCCATCACCCGCACCATCGCCAATCAGCGCAGAGCGATCCGCGCCTTGCTGAAGGGCTACAAACACATAGACCTCGTCGTGTGCGAGCCGACAGGGGGACATGAAGGCTTGCTGCTCGAAGAATGCCTGCGCGCCGGCATCGCCTGCCATCGCGCCGACACGCTCAAGGTCAAGAGCTTCATCCGCTCCTACGGCACGCACGGCAAGAGCGACGCCATCGATGCCGGGATGTTGAGAGCCTACGGTCGCGAACGCTGGGCAAAGCTGGGCCTCTGGCAGGCTCCGGATGCCGATGAGACCGACTTGCGCGCCTTGGTCCGCCGCCCCCAGGAACTCATCAGCATGAAGGTCGCAGAGAAGAACCGCGCCAAGGCACCTGGGGGCCGCAAGCTTGCGAGCTCCTTCGAGGCCGTGATCAAAGTCGTCGAGCGGCAGATCAAAGTCATCGATGCTGCGATACGCGAGCTGATCGCCAACAGCCGCACCCTCAAGTTCCGGGCCGCCGTCTGCACGGCCATGGACAGTCTCGGCCCGATCGTGGCGGCCAAGCTTCTGGCCATCCTGCCGGAACTCGGCTCCATGACACGCCGCAAGGCTGCAGCCCTTGCTGGCCTCGCGCCGCACCCAAATGACAGCGGCCAAAAACACGGCTACCGCAAAATCCGCGGCGGTCGCCCTGACGTCAGAACCACCCTCTTCATGCCAGCCTTGCGCGCCGCAGCCGGAAAGGGCGAATTCGCGGCTTTCTACAAACGCCTTGTTGCCAACGGCAAAAAGCCAATGGTGGCCATCGCTGCCGTCATGCGAAAGATCATCGTCACCCTAAACGCCAGGCTTAGAGACGCCATCATTCCTCAGAGTTGATGACGAACCCGAGCAGGCGGGGCTTAGAACTAGCCCCTCTTGCCCGTCAGCGTCATGTTGAAATCGACGACGTTGGAGTAGAGCGGCGTGCCGACATCCATGCCATAGCGCGACCTCAGCACCTTGCCGGTGACATGGAATTTTATCGTGCCGGCCTTCAACCCATCGAGTTCGGCGGTGAACTTTTCCGGAAACGTCTTGCCGCGCGCCGTCAGCCTGCCGGTGACAAGGGCTGATGTGTCGCCGGTGCGGGTCACGCTGGTCGAGTGGAACTGGATCTCCGGGCTGTTGGCCGCATCGAACACCGCGTTGGAGCGCAGGAAGGCATCGATGCGGCCCTGGCCGGTGCCGACGCTTTCCGGATAGATGGTGAGGTCGACCTTCGAGCGCCCGACGTCACCATTGTCGATGCGGATCATGCCTTTGAAGCGGGCGAAGGCGCCATCGAAGCCGCCGCCACCGGCCTTGCCTATGGTGAAGCGGATGCTGGAGCCTGCCGGACTGATCGTGTAGCTGCCCGCGGCGTCGCTCAGCGCCACCGCGGCAGTGGCGGGCACGGCTAGGCATGCGGCAAAAGCCGCGAATCCAAGGATGCGCGCATGCATGGATTGTTCCTTTCCTGGAGGTAACGCGTTTCGCGTCCTCACCCCACAAACGCGAGAACCGCCCGCACTATTCCCCGGCTGACGAAGGTGTGATCATGCGAGCGAGCACGCTGTCGCGCAGCAGGAAGTGGTGGCGCAGGGCAGCGGCGGCATGCAGCGCCACCAGCGCGATGCCGGCATAGGCGAGATACCAGTGCGTTGCCGCCCAGAAGCTCTCCGCGGCGTCGGACTCCGCCAAAGGCAGGTCGGGCATCACGAACAGGTTGAACGGCATGGTCGGGATTTCCAGCGTCGAGACCGAAACCAGCGCCCAACCCGACAGGGGCAACGCGACCTGGAAGGCATAGAGCGCCAGATGCGCGAGCGGCGCCGTGCGCCGCTCCAGGGCGCCGACCGAAGGCGGCAAGTGCGGTGCCGCATTGCCGAGCCGCCAGCCGATACGCAGGATGACGAGGCCCAGCAGCAGGAAGCCCAGGGATTTGTGCAACTGAATGAGTTCGAAGGCCGTTCGCTGGCTCTGGATCCTCACCATCATGAAGCCGAGCACGAACTGGCCGATAAACATGATCCCGATCAGCCAGTGGAGGATGATCATGGCCCAGCCATACCGGGTCGCGCTGTTGGTGATTGAAAACTGCATGGGACAGGAACGAATAGCAGGGTGGGTTTCTTCCAGCGCGCCCTTCACCCTCCCCACAAGGGGGGGAAGGGTGGTCACCACGGCACCACCTCAATCTCCGGCCACATCTCCCGCGCCCGTTTGCCCTTAGCCTCATGCGTTCGCTGGTTGTCCATCACCTTGTTCGGTGTGATGCGGAACGAGAAGATGTCGTCGAGACCGAATGGCGCCACAAGATCGAGCTGCCCATCGGCGTCAAAGCGCACGCCCACTGCATGCGTCTTTGAGGCGAAATAACTGACCGATTCACTGGAGCTCAGGTAGCGCGGGCAAGGCCGTCCGAATTTTTGTGGATACCACAGATGCACCCGCGCCTGATTGCGCACCTCCACCGGCAGCGCCAGCCCTTCGAAATGCTTGGCTGCCCCGCGAATGACCGCGTCCTCGGCCTCGTAGGATAGGTCGCTGTCCTCGAAATAGAACAGGTCGACATCCCTGATGCCGTAGCCGGACGGCATGCCGGTCAGATGGTTCCAGACGCTGTTGTAGAGCGCGCCGGAGACCACCAGCCAGTCCGGCAGCGCAAGCGCGCGCACCCGCTCCAGCGTTTCGGCCAGCAGCGGATCAGCCGCTACGATGGCGAAAAAAGCCGCGCGTTGTTTCTCGAACGAGAGCCCGGAATAGCGGAGATAGTCCATCGCTCTTTGGAGGGCGATTCGACGTGCAACTGCAACCCGTCAACTCATTTGTTCGTTGGGCTCTGACCAGAAGATAGGTTCTTCGACCGAAGGCCACTCTTCGCCATAAGCGAAGCCTTCGATCGCATCGAGCATTCCTGTAACCTCATCGAAGAACAGAACCATGCCGCAAGGAAGTCGGTCGGGTCCGACATGCGCTACTCTGGCTGAACTGAACACTCGACCATCAAAACGCAATTCCTCGGCAACCGACGAAGGAATGATCGCGGTCATGAATCCCACAGGATTGCGGCTGCGCTCCTTAACTTTCAACACGCTCACCAAGTCAGGAGAAATGCGCGCGGAACGGCAAAACTCCTGAACAAAAAATATTTCGAGTGGGGTCACGTGAATATAGCTCAGCCTCGCAGCACGCCGCCCGTCTGCTTGCCGACATTCTCGACGATACGCTTGGCCAGGGCCTCGAAATCCTCGTCGGTCAGCGTCTTTTCGACCGGCTGGATCGACACTTCGATGGCGATCGACTTCTTGCCCTCGCCGAGCGACGCGCCCTCGAAGATATCGAAAACCGAAACGGCCGTGATCAGCTTCTTGTCGGCGGCAAGGGCCGCGCGCACCAGCGTGCCGGCCTCGACTCCTCTGTCGACGACGAAGGCGAAGTCGCGCTTCACCGTTTGGAAGGCGGAAAGCTCGAGCTTCGGCTTGGTTTTCGTCGGCTTGGCCTTCGGCTCGGGCACGGCGTCGACGAACACTTCGAAGCCGCAGAGCGGCCCGGAGACATCGAGCCCTTCCATTGTCTTGGGATGGAACTCGCCGAATGTGCCGAGTACGGTCTTCGGGCCGAGCTTGATCGTGCCGGAACGGCCGGGATGATACCAGGCCGGACCGCCGGGCTCGATCTGCAGCCGCTCGACCGGCGCGCCGCAGGCCTCCAATGCCGCGATCGCATCGGCCTTGGCGTCGAACACGCCGACCGGGCCGGAATTGCCGGCCCAGTTGCGGCCCGAGCCGTCGAGCTTGGCGGTGCCGCGCCGCACGCCGGCGGCCACGCGCCGCTGCTGGTCGGCGCCGTCGCCCTCATAGGTGCCCGACACTTCGAACAACGCCACGTCGCCGATGCCCCTGTCGGCATTGCGCTGCGCGGCCGTGATCAGCCCCGGCAGCAGCGATGGCCGCATGTCCGACATATCGGCGGCGATCGGATTCGCGAGCTTCAGCGCCGCCTGGCCGCCGCCGAACAGCTCGGCATGCTTGGCCGGAATGAACGACCAGGTGACGGCTTCCATCATGCCGCGCACGGCAAGCGCCCGCTTGGCCGTGCGGGTGCGGATCTGCAGCGTGGTCAGGATCTTTGCGTTGACCGCGTCATGCGCGCCGAGCGGCTGCGGCGCGATGTTGTCGACGCCGTGGATGCGCATCACTTCCTCGACAAGGTCGGCCTTGCCGTCGACATCCGGCCGCCAGGACGGCACTTTGACCTTGATGACGTCGCCCGAGCCCTGCGGCTGGAAACCAAGGCGGGTCAGGATGTCGAGGCTTTCCGCCTTCGGCACCTCGATGCCCGTCAGCCGCTTCACTTCCGACAGCGGGAACGACACGATCTTCGGCTTGTGCCCGGCATAGCCGGCCACTTCCATTTCGGTAGGCGTGCCGCCACAGAAATCGAGCACCAGCCTGGTCGCCAGCTCGATGCCGGGCACCATGAATTCGGGATCGACGCCGCGCTCGAACCGGTAGCGGGCGTCGGAGATGATGCCGAGCGTGCGGCCGGTGCGGGCGGTGGCGATCGGGTCCCAGAGCGCGGACTCGATCAGCACGTCGGTGGTGTTCTCGTCGCAGCCGGAATGCTCGCCGCCCATGATGCCGGCGATCGATTCGACGCCATTGTCGTCAGCGATCACGCACATCTCCGGCGTGAGCGTGTATTCGCGGCCGTCCAGCGCCAGCAGCTTTTCGCCGTCCTTCGCCCGGCGCACGACGAGATTGCCAGCAACCTTCGCCGCGTCGAACACATGCAGCGGCCGGCCGCGGTCGAAAGTGACATAATTGGTGATATCGACCAGCGCGCTGATGGGCCTGAGGCCAATGGCGATCAGGCGCTGCTGCAGCCATTTCGGCGACGGGCCGTTCTTGACGCCCCTTACCATCGTCAGCGCGAAGCCGGGGCAGAGTTCCGGCGCCTCGATCGTCACCTTCACCGGGCACAGGCCCTCGCCGACATGCGGCATGATCGCGCCACCCACGAGCCGTCCGAGCCCGCTCGCGGCGAGATCGCGCGCGATGCCGTAGACGCTGGTGGCGTCCGGCCGGTTCGGCGTCAGATTGATCTCGATGACCGGATCGTCGAGATGCGCATAGGCGGCGAAGCTGGTGCCGACCGGCGCATCCCCGGGGAGGTCGATGATGCCGTTGTGCTCGTCGGATAGTTCCAGCTCGCGTTCGGAACACATCATGCCGTGGCTTTCGACGCCCCTGATCTTGCCGACGGTCAGCGTCACGTCGATGCCGGGCACATAGGTGCCGGGCGCGGCAAAGGCGCCGATCAGGCCCGCACGGGCATTGGGTGCGCCACAGACCACTTGCACAGGGGCCTTGCGGTCGCCCGTATCGACGGTCAGCACCCGCAGCCGGTCGGCGTCGGGATGCTGCACCGCCGTCAGCACCTTGGCGATGACGAAGGGCTTCAGGCTGGACTTGTCGTCGACATGCTCGACTTCGAGGCCGATCGACGTCAGCCGCTCGACGATCTCATTGAGCGAGGCGTCGGTCTCGAGGTGATCCTTGAGCCAGGAGAGAGTGAATTTCATTGTACTGTTCCGTAAGCTTTGACAGCAGGGATTTCTTGGCTCGTCACGGGCTCAGGCCCCCGAACAGCGTCGGCATGTCGAGCGGCCGGAAGCCGTAATGCGACAGCCAGCGCACGTCGGCGTCGAAGAAGGCGCGCAGGTCCGGCATGCCGTATTTCAGCATGGCGATGCGGTCGATGCCCATGCCCCAGGCAAAGCCCTGGTATTCGTCCGGGTCGAGCCCGCCGGCCTTCAGCACGTTGGAATGCACCATGCCGCAGCCCAGGATCTCCATCCAGTCGGAGCCTTCGCCGAAGCGCACTTCGCCGGGCCGCGAGCGGTCGCACTGGATGTCGACCTCGAGGCTCGGTTCGGTGAACGGAAAGAAGGACGGGCGGAAGCGCATCTTGACCGAGGGCACCTCGAAGAAGGCCTTGCAGAACTCTTCCAGCACCCACTTCATGTTGGCGACGTTGGCTGATCTGTCGATCACCAGCCCCTCGACCTGGTGGAACATCGGCGAGTGGGTGGCGTCGGAATCCTGGCGATAAGTCTTGCCCGGAATGACGATGCGGATCGGTGGCTTCTGCCGCTCCATGGTGCGGATCTGCACGGGCGAGGTGTGCGTGCGCAAAAGCTTGCGCTCGCCCTTCTCGTCCGGCTGGAAGAAGAAGGTGTCGTGCATCTCGCGCGCCGGATGGCCTTCGGGGAAATTCAGCGCGGTGAAATTGTAGTAGTCGGTCTCGATATCGGGACCTTCGGCGATGGCGAAGCCGAGATCGCCGAAGATCGCCGCGATCTCGTCGATGACCTGGCTGATCGGATGGATGCGGCCGCGCTCGGCCGGCGACTGCCGCACCGGCAGCGTCACGTCGACCTTTTCGGCGGCGAGGCGGGCGGCGATCGCCACATCCCTGAGCTCGGCCTTGCGAGCCGTGAGCGCCTCCGTGATGCGGTTCTTCAGGCCATTGATTGCTGGACCCTTCACCTGCCGTTCCTCGGCGCTCATCGCGCCGAGCGTCTTCAGCATTTCCGAGATCGAGCCCTTCTTGCCGAGGGCCGCGACACGCACCACTTCGATTGCCGCTTCGTCGGCGGCCGAGGCGATGTCGGCCATCAAGGAATTTTCAAGTGCGTCAAGGCCAATGGTTGCGTCGTTCACGATCAAGCTCGCTGTGTTGGAAACCGCTCCAAACGTGAAAGTCACGTTCAAATTGAAAGTTCAGGCATAAAAGAACCCGCGCCAGCCGTGCCAGCGCGGGTTCCCCAAATCAGAATTTCGAATGCTTGGGAAGCGCTGGTCTTAAGCGACAGCGCTTTCAAAAGCGTTCGGCGTTGTGTTCTTCAGATATTCGAGCGCCACCTTGGCCTTGGCGACCAGGGCTGCGAAAGCCTGCGGCTCATGGATGGCCATGTCCGACAGGATCTTGCGATCGATCTCGATGCCGGCCTTGTTGAGGCCGTCGATGAAGCGGCCATAGGTCAGGCCGTGCTCATGCGTCGCCGCGTTGATGCGCTGGATCCACAGCGCGCGGAACGAGCGCTTGCGGTTCTTGCGATCGCGGTAGGCGTACTGCAGCGACTTTTCCACCGCCTGCTTGGCGATGCGGATGGTGTTCTTGCGGCGGCCGTAGAAGCCCTTGGCGGCTTTCAGGACCTTCTTGTGCTTGGCGTGCGAGGTGACGCCTCTCTTTACGCGTGCCATGTCATGATCTCCTTAAACGCTGTCCAGACCGAATGCCTTAGAGGCCGTTCGGCAGAAAATTCTTGATGACCTTCTTGCCATCCGGTTCAGCCAGAACCATCGTGCCGCGGGCATTTCGAATGAACTTGTTGGAACGCTTGATCATGCCGTGACGCTTGCCGGCCGCAGCCGACAGGACTTTACCCGTACCTGTGATCTTGAACCGCTTCTTGGCGGCCGATTTGGTCTTCATCTTGGGCATTTTGCTACTCCGTTTCTATGAGGTCCCTGTCGTGCCTCCGGCACTCCACGCCTCTTGTTTTGTTCGCTTCGGGCCGACCAAAGCCCGAAAAGCAAATGAAACCGCCACGGCATGCCCTGCCGGGCGGTTTTCTTGAACGGCGGTCCTATACGTCAAAGAAGGCCCGTGCGCAACACCCGACACATTCACTCGCCATCGCTATCGCTTCAGTTTCTCTTCCGAGTGTTGGCGCTGCCCTCATTGCCCTGCCGGGCATTTCTTCCCGTATAGTGACGGGGAGAAAGAGCTGGCCGCACCCCTTGGCGCTATTCCTGACAACGCCGGCGATTGGCGAAACCATCGATGAGAGCCCCCTCTCCCCGTTCACTATACGGGGAGAGAATGCCGGCAGGCAGGTGAGGGGCAGCGCCGACATCGGTGACAGTAGTCCCGGGTCGTGACAATTCTGCTCGCTGACCGCGATAGAGACCGAACTGCCCTACAGATCAGGGAAGCGTGAACCACACCGGCAGCATGCCCGACTGCTGGGCACCGTCGATCAGTTCGAAGGCCGGCAGTGCGACCAGGAACACCAGCCCATCCAGCAGCGTGGTGAGCAGCAGACGCGGCTTGAAGCTGCCTGTTTCGCCTTCCTGGTAGAGCGAAAGCTTAGGGAAGAAGCGCGGCACCCTCTCCAGATAGGCCTGGTACGGTGCGCCGAGCGCCTCCTTCAGAAACCTCTCCTCGCGCAGGATGACGATATGGAAGGCACCCGCGCACAGAACCGCGAACAGGATGACGCCGGAGAACGAGCCGATCTGCGCACCGACGCCGGCCGCAGCCACGGTCGAGAACACATAGAGCGGATTGCGGGTGATCGAATAGGGCCCGCCCGTGACCACCTCGGAAGATTTGCGTCCGCCTATATACAGCGTCGCCCAGAGGCGACCGACGATGCCGAGGAAAATCAGGAGCACGCCGAACATTTCGATCGATTCATGCACCGGCGTGTCGGGCGGGAAGGTCGACTGACCAAACAGCAGCGCCAGAAACAGCACCACCACCAGCACGGCAAGCACCAGCCTGCGCATCTGCTGGTAGTTGCCCAGCCCGTATTTCGGTTCATTGGCCAAGGGAGGTATCCGATCGTCGAGGAGCCTATCGCCTGCCGCCCAAAAAATGAACTCGGTTTTGGGAGAACGACAGGCATAAAAACAAAGCCGGCGATCGCGGCTGTGGCCAAGAAACAGGCGTCCCGCCGATCGTCAGGACGCCTGTAGCACAATTCAGGCGAATTTGGAGCGCGACGGCCACGCCTAACCTTAACGTGCTCTGAGCCGGGTTCCGCAAAGTGTCGCATGGTGCGGTGAGGACCTGCGACGACCAAAGAAACCTGAGCAGACGACGCCGGCGAAGCGAGCGGTGTCTGCTTAGCGCGGCGCCAGCACCATCATCATCTGGCGGCCTTCGAGCTTTGGTTCCGCCTCGACCTTGGCGATGGTCGCGACTTCCTCGCGCACCTTGTTCAGGAGCTGCATGCCGAGTTCCATATGCGCCATCTCGCGGCCGCGGAAGCGCAGCGTCAGCTTGACCTTGTCGCCTTCCTCGAAGAAGCGGCGAACCGCCTTCATCTTGGTCTCGTAATCATGGCTGTCGATGTTCGGGCGCATCTTGATCTCCTTGATCTCGATGACCTTCTGATTCTTGCGCGCCTCGGCCGCCTTCTTCTGGTTGGCGTATTTCAACTTGCCGAGATCGAGAATCTTTACGACGGGCGGCTGTGCGTTGGGCGATATTTCGACGAGATCGAGCCCTGCCTCTTCGGCGAGCAGCAATGCGTCGTTGATGGAAACGTCGCCACGGTTCTGGCCTTCGGCGTCGATAAGCTGGACCCGGGGAACCCGGATGTCACGGTTGGAGCGCGGGCCATCCTTGGTGGGCGCCGCTGCTTTGAAAGGTCTGCGAATGGTCGTGGTCTCCTTGGCCGTTTCGTTCAGGGTTCGTACAAAACTGTATGTGGACGCGCCAATGTGGGAAGCGCGCGGGCGGAGTCAATAGCACAGCGTTCTCAGGAAATCACCTGATCAAGAGCCTGTACCAAGCAAAGAAGCATCGCGAGCACTTTCCGCCTCGCCTCTGGCTGTGCCAAAAGACCGGAGCCCAGACACCGGGCCAGTCAACCAGGACCGATCGATAGCCCATGACCGCCACCGCCCCCACTTTTCTGGACGTCGATGGATCGCGCATCGCGGTCCGCCATACATCCGGCGCCACACCGGGCATCGTCTGGCTCGGCGGCTACAAGTCCGACATGCTGGGCACGAAGGCTGAGATGCTGGCCGACTGGACGGCGAGGGAAGGCCGCGCGTTCTTGCGCCATGACTATTCGGGCCATGGCGAATCCGGCGGCGCTTTTGCCGACGGCACGATTTCGAAATGGCTGTCGCAAAGCCTTGCCGTGTTCCGGCATTTCACCAAGGGCACCCAGATTCTGGTCGGCTCGTCGATGGGCGCCTGGATCGCGCTGCGCATGGTGCAGGAACTGCGCAAGGCCGGCGACACAAATGTCGTCGGCCTGGTGCTCTTGGCGCCGGCGCCGGATTTTACCAGTGAGCTGGTCGAGCCGGTGCTGACCAAGGCGCAGAAACGCGACCTCGCCGAAAAAGGTTTCTTCGCCGAGCCGTCGGACTATTCCACGGAGGCCTACATCTACACCAGGGCCCTGATCGAGGACGGGCGCGACAACCGGGTGATGACCGGGCCGATCGACACGCATTGCCCGGTCCATATCCTGCAGGGCCTTGCCGATCCCGACGTGCCGTCGAGCCATGCGTTGAGACTGGTCGGGCTGCTGCCGGCCGACGATGTCACGCTGTCGCTCATTCCCGACGGCGACCATCGCCTGTCGCGGCCGCAGGATCTCGACATGCTGGTCCGGGCGGTGGGTGACATAGCCGGACGAGGCAAATGACGATGCGCCTTTCCATCCCGGTCTCCGCCTTCGTCGCGGCAATCGTCGGCTTCGGCGGCACGCTGGCCATCGTCATTGCCGCCGCCAAGGCGGTCGGCGCGACGCAGGTTCAGACGGCGAGCTGGGTGACGACCATTTGCCTCGCCATGGCGATCGAAAGCCTGTGGCTGTCGTGGCGCACGAAAATGCCTGTGATCACCGCATGGTCGACGCCAGGCCTGGCGCTGTTGGCGGCATCGAGCGGCTTTTCGATCGGCGAGGCCGTCGCCGCCTTCATCGTCACCGGCATCCTGTTGATCGCCACCGGCCTGTTCCGGCCGTTGACGCAGCTGATCTCCAGGATACCGCCCTCGGTCGCTTCCGGAATGCTGGCTGGCATCGTCGTCACCTTCGCCCTCAACGCGGTCAAGACTGTTCCTGCCGATCCGTGGCTGATCCTGCCGTTGATCGCGGCCTTTTTTATCATCCGCCTGTTCAACCCGGCGCTATCGGTATTGGCGGTGCTGATCGGCGGCGGGCTCGCTGCTTTTCTCACTGGCCGTGTCGGCGGCCTGCCCACCCCCGAATTGTCGACGCTGACGCTGATCGCACCTGATTTCACCGTCAAGGCGATGATAGGTCTGGCACTGCCGCTCTACCTTGTCACCATGGCCTCGCAGAACCTGTCCGGCCTCGCCGTGCTGCGCGCAGCCGGCTACCATCCCGAACCTGGTCCGCTGATCGGCGTCACCGGTCTGTTTTCGCTTCTGTCGGCGCCGTTCGGCGGTTCGACCACCAATCTGGCCGCGATCTCGGCGGCGATCTGCACCGGGCCGGATGTCCATCCCGACCCCGCCGAGCGCTGGAAGACCGGCCCGTTCTACGCGCTTGCCTATCTCATCTTCGCGATCTTCGGCGCATCGCTGGTGGCGATCTTCGCCGTCCTGCCGCAAAGCCTGATCGTGTTGGTGGCGGGTCTCGCGCTGATGGCCTCGCTCGCCAACGCGCTGGCGATCGCGCTCAAGGATGAGGGCGAGCGCATGGCCGCCACCGTCACCTTTGCCGTCACCGCTTCCGGGCTGACATTGTTTGGCGTCGGTGCTGCTTTCTGGGGGCTGATCGCGGGGCTGACCGTGCTTTTCCTCGATATACTCAAAAAGCGGCAATCATTTCAGAAGCTTGTCCGGTTTTAGCGGACATTATCTTGAATCGCCGTTTTTGCCTTCCCATTTCGATTCCACGCAGCCGGTCCTGGCTGTCTCCAACCGAAGGAATGGGAGAAAATGAACACATCTGCATTGATCCGCCCGGCCTGGACGCCGGCAACCATCGCGTTGATGGTGATCGGCTTCATGGTGTTCTGGCCGCTCGGCTTCGCCATGCTCGCCTACATCATCTGGGGCGACCGGCTTGAAGGCTTCAAGCGTGACGTCAACCGCGCGACCGACGGCATCTTCGCCGGTTGCCGCCGCGGCTCCGACAAGGCCGCGCGCTGGGGCAATGGCTCCGCCCGCACCGGCAATGTCGCCTTCGACGACTGGCGCGAAAAGGAGCTTGAGCGCCTCGCCGAGGAACGCCGCAAACTCGACGACATGCTGACCGAGTTCGACGATTATGCCCGCGAATTGCGTCGTGCCAAGGATCAGGACGAGTTCGATCGCTTCATGGCGAACCGCAACAAGTCGACTGCTCCGACCAAGGCCGACCCGAGCGCCGGAACGTCGACCGCCAAGCGTGGCAAGGGCTCGAACCTGCTCGACGACTGAAGCCGCGCGACAGGCTGAGGTATGACGACGGCGTCGCGCAAGCGGCGCCGTTTCTTTTTTGTTCTATTCGTTTTTCCCGAATCGCGTATCGTCCCGCCATGACCCTCGGATTCTTTCGCAATCTGACAAAGCCTAAGCCCACGCCCGTCGTCGAGCGTGAATATTGCGTCGCCGGCCGCACATTGCCGCTCAAGATCGTCGAGAGTGCCAGGGCGCGGCGTCTGACGCTGCGCATCGATTCCGGTGGCCAGGGCCTGCGCATCACCGTGCCGCCTGGCCTGCGCCGTGGCGAGGTGGAGCGGTTCCTCGACCGCCATCAGGACTGGCTGGAGCAGCGGCTGGCCAAGGTGCCGACGCGGCCTCAGGTACGGCCCGGCATCAAGATCCCAGTTCGGGGCGTGCCACACCGCATCGTCCATGAACCGTCAAAGCGCGGCACCGTCACCGTGTCGCGCGACGAACGCGGCCCGCTGCTGATCGTGCATGGCGAGCGTGTGCACCTGCCGCGCCGTGTCGCCGATTTCTTGAAGCGCGAAGCCAAGAAGGAGATCGAAAAGCTGGTGGTCAGGCACACCGAGGCGCTTGGCAAGCGCGCCAAGGCGATCCGCTACAAGGACACGTCAAGCCGCTGGGGCTCCTGCACCTCGGAAGGCAATCTGTCCTTCTCCTGGCGTATCATGATGGCGCCATCACCGGTGATAAACTACCTCGTCGCGCATGAGGTGGCGCATCTCAAGGAGATGAACCACGGCCCGAAATTCTGGAAACTATGCGAAAAGCTCTGCCCCGAAACAGACCGCTGCAAGGACTGGCTGAAGCGCAATGGCGGCGCCCTGCAGGCGATCGTGTTCGAGTAGGGCGGCACGACGACAGTAGAGCCATAAAGTCGTTCTGCGGTGATCCTTCCCACCCCCCTCTGTCCTGCCGGACATCTCCCCCGCAAGGGGGGAGATTGGCAGCTTCGTCGACGGCGCTTTCCTTCGACGTCGAACATTGGCGAGACCGAGGCGACATCTGATCTCCCCTTTGCGGGGGAGATGGCCGGCAGGCCAGAGGGGGTGCTGTCCCGCCAGCCTTGTTCGGGTGTTTACTCTATTCTGGGCACCTCAATCGTCATTCGCCGCATTGAGCTCCTCCGGTCTCAGCCCCTCATTCCCATGATGCGGCCAGGGTAGAAAGTTCCGGTCGAAGGCGTCGCTGCCGAAATACTCCAGCGCGCGGTGTGCTTCGGCGCCGTTGAAGGCGGCCTTGTCCATGAGATGCGCGATGACGTCACGCGCCTGTGCGATCTTCTGCTTTAGTTCGGCAACGGTTGGGTCGGTTGTATCGGTCATGGTCGTTCTCCCGCCCGGCATGCTGTTCATCAACGTGCCCTCCATCAATAGGTAGCGCCTTTGGCCTTGCCGGCAAACAGCATGCTTTTTCTCGACTCTTATCGCTTTTCGTGCCAATTCCCGCGCCATGGCGCTCGACATCAAGATCTGCGGTTTGAAGACCGACCAGGCCATGGCCGCGGCCCTGGCCGGCGGCGCCAGCCATGTCGGCTTTATTTTCTTCGCCAAAAGCCCTCGCTATGTCGAGCCGGCTGAAGCCGGTCGCCTGCGCGAAGCGGCGCGCGGCAAGGCTTTGGCGGTCGCCGTCACGGTCGATGCCAGCGACGCCTTCCTGGACGAGATCGTCAAGGCGATGCAGCCCGATATGCTGCAGTTGCACGGCTCGGAAACACCCGGACGGGTGGCCGAACTGAAGGCCCGCCATCGCCTGCCCGTGATGAAGGCGCTGCCGCTCAGCGAGGCTGCCGACCTCGACCGGATCAAGCCGCTCATCGGCGTTGCCGACCGCTTCCTGTTCGACGCCAAGCCGCCTAGGGGCTCCGAGCTGCCGGGCGGCAATGGTGTGGCCTTCGACTGGCGCATTCTCGCCGGCCTTGACGCAGGCGTCGATTACATGCTTTCCGGTGGGCTCAACGCCGCCAATATCGGCGATGCCCTTCGGCTTGCAAACCCGCCCGGAATAGACATTTCCTCGGGCGTGGAAAGCGCGCCGGGTGTCAAGGATCCGGGGCTGATCGAACAGTTTTTCCGGGCCGTCCGGGCAGCACGCGACGACCGCGCCGCCTGACCGGCTCAAACCAGAGCATGTCCCGGAAAAGTGGAACCGGTTTTCCGACAAGGACATGCTCAGAGACCAGATAAGCAGCATGCCCCGGAAAAGTGGAGCCGGTTTTCCGACAAGGACATGCTCAAACAAAGATGCAGGAGATCGGCGATGAACAAGCCGGCGACACCCAATTCCTTCCGCACCGGACCCGACGAGCAGGGCATGTTCGGCATTTTCGGCGGCCGTTTCGTCGCCGAAACGCTGATGCCGCTGATCCTCGATCTGGAAAAGAACTGGAACGAGGTCAAGAACGATCCGGATTTCAGGGCTGAGCTGACCGATCTTTCGACCCACTATGCCGGGCGGCCGTCGAAGCTTTATTTCGCTGAAGGGCTGACGAAACATCTTCGTGAGGTTTCCTCGGCGAAGGGGCTCGGGGGCGGCGCCAAAGTCTATTTCAAGCGTGAGGACCTGAACCACACCGGCTCGCACAAGATCAACAACTGCCTCGGCCAGATCCTGCTCGCCAAGCGCATGGGCAAGAAGCGCATCATCGCCGAGACCGGTGCCGGCCAGCATGGCGTGGCGTCCGCCACCGTCGCGGCCCGCTTCGGCTTTCCCTGCGTGGTCTATATGGGCGCCACCGACGTCGCCCGCCAAAGCCCCAATGTCTTCCGCATGAAGCTGCTTGGCGCCGAAGTGCGGCCGGTCACCGCTGGCCACGGCACGCTGAAGGACGCCATGAACGAAGCCCTGCGCGACTGGGTGACCAATGTCGAGGACACCTATTACCTGATCGGCACCGCGGCGGGCCCACATCCCTATCCGGAGCTGGTGCGCGACTTCCAGTCGGTGATCGGTTCGGAGGCGCGCGCGCAAATCCTCGAACAGGAAGGCCGGCTGCCGGACACAATCATTGCCGCCGTCGGCGGTGGCTCCAACGCCATCGGCTTGTTCCACCCCTTTCTTGATGATAAGAATGTGCGCATCATCGGCATCGAGGCCGGCGGGCGCGGTCTCGACGGCATCGAGCATTGCGCCTCGATGAATGCCGGCTCGCCCGGCGTGCTGCACGGCAACCGCACCTATCTCCTGCAGAATGCCGACGGCCAGATCATGGACGGCCATTCGATCTCGGCCGGTCTCGATTATCCCGGTGTCGGCCCTGAGCATTCCTGGCTGCGTGACTCCGGCCGCGTCGAATATGTGCCGATCCTCGATGACGAGGCGCTGGAAGCCTTCAAGTTGACCACGCGCGTCGAAGGCATCATTCCGGCGCTGGAATCCGCGCACGCCATCGCGCATGCGGTGAAGATCGTTCCCGCCATGGACAAGGACCAGATCGTCATCGTCAACCTTTCGGGCCGTGGCGACAAGGACGTGCACACGGTGGCCTCGATGCTGGGCATGGAGATCTGATCATGACGACCCGCATCGACCGCCGCATGGCGAAGCTGAAGACCGAAGGCCGCCCGGCGCTCGTCACCTATTTCATGGGCGGCGACCCGGACTACGACACCTCGCTGTCGATCATGAAGGCGCTGCCTGCGGCCGGCTCCGACATTATCGAGCTCGGCATGCCGTTTTCCGATCCGATGGCCGACGGCCCGGCGATCCAGGCGGCGGGCCTGCGCGCGCTGAAAGGCGGCCAGACGCTGGTCAAGACGCTGAAGATGGCGGCGGAGTTCCGCGCAGGCGACAATGAAACGCCGATCGTGCTGATGGGTTACTACAACCCGATCTACATTTACGGCGTCGACCGTTTCCTGAAAGACGCGCTGGCCAGCGGCATCGACGGACTGATCGTCGTCGACCTGCCTCCCGAGATGGACGAGGAGCTTTGCATTCCGGCGCTGAAGGCGGGCATCAACTTCATCCGCCTGGCGACGCCGACCACCGACGACAAGCGGCTGCCCAAGGTGCTGCAGAACACATCCGGCTTCGTCTACTACGTCTCTATGACCGGTATCACCGGCTCGGCGCTGGCCGATACCGGTAAGGTGGCCGCCGCCGTCAAGCGCATCAAGACCCATACCGTGCTGCCGGTCTGCGTCGGCTTCGGCGTCAAGACCGCCGAGCAGGCGCGCGTGATCGGCGCCAATGCCGATGGCGTCGTCGTCGGCACCGCGATCGTCAATGCGGTGGCCAATATGCTGGGGCCGAAGGGTGAAAAGACCGCCGATCCGGCCGAGGCCGTCGCCACGCTGGTCAGCGGCCTTGCACAAGGCGTGCGTTCGGCCCGCCTTGCTGCCGCCGAATAGTTCTCCTACCTCTGGTTTTGTGCATGCCGATATCCCAAAACCGGTTCCCACTTTTGGGCGGCATGCATTAACAACTCTTCGTCAGGACAGGAGCCGAAGCGATGAACTGGATCACCAATTACGTTCGCCCGAAGATCAATTCGATGCTCGGCCGGCGCACCGACATGCCCGAGAATCTCTGGATCAAGGATCCCGAGACCGGCGAGATGGTGTTCCACAAGGATCTGGAATCCAACCAGTTCGTCATCCCGTCCTCCGGCCATCATATGAAGATCTCGGCCAAGGAGCGGCTGAAATACTTCCTCGACGACGGCAAGTACGAGCAGCTCGAGAACCCGAAGGTCGTGCAGGATCCGCTGAAGTTCCGCGACGAGAAGCGCTACACCGACCGGCTGAAGGACGCCAAGGCCAAGACCGGCCTGGAAGATGCGATCGTCAACGCGCTCGGCACCATCGACGGCCTGCCGGTGGTGGTGACGGTGCAGGATTTCGCCTTCATGGGCGGCTCGCTCGGCATGGCGGCGGGCGATGCCATCGTGCACGCTTTCGAGGTCGCCCTGCAGCGCAGGCGGCCGCTGATCCTGTTCGCTGCTTCGGGCGGCGCCCGTATGCAGGAAGGCATCCTGTCGCTGATGCAATTGCCGCGCACAACGGTCGGCGTCGACCGGCTGAAGGAAGCCGGCCTGCCCTATATCGTCGTGCTGACCAACCCGACCACCGGCGGCGTCACCGCCTCCTACGCCATGCTGGGCGATGTGCACATCGCCGAGCCCGGCGCGCTGATCGGCTTTGCCGGGCCGCGCGTCATCGAACAGACCATCCGTGAAAAACTGCCGGACGGCTTCCAGCGCTCCGAATATCTGATGGAGCACGGCATGGTCGACATGGTGGTGTCGCGGCTTGAGCTGCGCGAGACGATCGCCCGCCTGCTCAAGATGCTGCTCAAGATGCCGGAGGCGGAAAAGCCGCTGGAACCGGAAATCTTGCCGCCAGCTGTGGTTGCCGGCGAATCCAGGCCGCAGGCCTGACGCGACACCAGCCGCCGCGAACAACGATTGCGCCGTGTCCATGGCGCGCTGTAGCCTTTTGATTGCCGTGGTCATTGCGGGAGCGATTCTGGCTCTCGGGCCGTGCGCAAGGATTCTGACATGACGACGCTCGCCGCCGACCGCGAAATCGAAGCCCTGATGGCGCTTCACCCGAAAGGCTTCGACCTTTCGCTCGACCGCATCACGCGGCTTTTGGAGCGGCTGGGCAATCCGCAGGACTTGCTGCCGCCGGTCATTCATATCGCCGGCACCAACGGCAAGGGTTCGTGCGCGGCCTTCTCGCGGGCGCTTCTGGAAGCGTCCGGACGCCTTGTGCACGTGCACACGTCGCCGCATCTGGTCAGTTGGCACGAGCGCTATCGGCTTGCCGCCGAAGGCGGTGGCAGGCTGGTCGACGATGATGTTTTCGCCGAGGCCATTGCCCGCGTCGCCAAGGCCAATGAAGGCCAGAAAATCACCGTCTTCGAGATACTCACCGCCGTCACCTTCATCCTGTTTTCGGAGCATCCCGCCGAAGCCGCCATCATCGAGGTCGGTCTCGGCGGCCGCTTCGATGCCACCAATGTCATCGCCAAGCCGGCCGTGTCGGTGATCATGCCGGTGTCTATGGACCACGAGGCCTATCTCGGCGACCGTGTCGAACTGATCGCGGCTGAAAAGGCCGGCATCATGAAACGCGGCTGCCCCGTGGTGATCGGTGCGCAGGAAAGCGAAACGGCGCTGCAGGTGTTGATCGAAACCGCCGAGCGGCTGGAATGCCCAACCTTCGTCTACGGCCAGGATTTCCTGGCCTTCGAGGAAAACGGCCGCATGGTCTACCAGGACGAGGACGGACTGATGGACCTGCCGCCGCCGCGGCTGCCAGGTCGTCACCAATTCGCCAATGCGGCCGCGGCGATCGCCGCGGTCAAGGCCGCCGGCTTCGAGATCGGCCACCGCGCCGCCGAGAAGGCGATGACCAGTGTAGCCTGGCCCGGCCGCATGCAGAAACTTGTGCAGGGCCGGCTGGCGGAGCTGGCGCCCAAGGGCGCCGACATCTGGCTCGATGGCGGCCACAATCCGGGCGCCGGCGTGGTCGTTGCCGAAGCCTTGGCCGAGCAGGAAGAAAAGAACCCGCGCCCGCTCTTCCTCATCTCGGGCATGATCAACACCAAGGACCAGAGCGGCTATTTCCGCGCCTTCAAAGGCCTGGTCCGGCATGTCTACACCGTGCCGGTGAGCATGAGCGACGCCGGCGTGCCGAACGACGAACTGGCGATCCGCGCCACGGAAGCCGGGTTGTCGGCAGAGCCGGTCAGTTCCGTCGCCAGCGCGCTGATGCTGCTGCGCGACACCTGGGACGGTCCGCCGCCGCGCATCCTGATCGGCGGCTCGCTTTACCTCGCCGGTGCGGTGCTGGCCGAAAACGGCACGCCCCCGACCTGAGGTGCTGCCTCTCACGGTTCGGCGCGCGTGGCGGAAGTCTGTCCTCCTTCGACGTTAAGCCGACCTGTCCAGGAGGCCGCTCAGAAATCCCACGGTGAGATCAGTTCAAGGCTCGTGGCCCCGAAGTCGTTGAGATTGCGCGTTGCCAGCCGACCACCGTTTACGCGGGCGATTGCTGCAATCATTCCGTCGGGAGCCGACATGCCGCGGCCTTTCCTCCTGGCCGTTTCCATGATCTCGCCATAAGCCAAGGCAGCCTCCTCGGTCAGTCCAAAAATGCGATCCGCAAATCGATGGCGCCATTGAGAAAGGCCATGCTCCAACCGATCGGCACGCTCATCAGGTCGTATTTTTTGGATGCCGAACGCGATTTCGGCAATCGTCACCGTGGGAAGGGCCAGTTCCGCATCATGGCGGACAAGCCAAGCCAGTACGGCTTCGTCTGGTGCCTTCTTGAGAGTCTCCGAAATCACGTCGGTATCGAGGAAAATCAAAGCTCGGGCCCTGTATGAACCTGGCGGCCTTCGCGGATGACTTCCTCCAGATCAATGTCGGCACCGCTGCTTGCAGTCAGACGAGCATAGAAGGCGGACGCGGGTTCTCGGCCCGCTTCCCGTATCTCGTAGGATTCAAGCGCGCGTTCGACCACATCGGCTATCGAGCGGTTCTCCCGGCGAGCAAGGCGATGAGCCAGATCGCGTGCTTTTGCACTGCGCACTGACAGTTGTGGTTCAGCCATTTCAAACTCCCGTTTGAAAGATATATACACCAATTCGTCGAGACGCCGGTTACTTCAGCTCGATCTCGATAAAAGCGTATTCGCCCTCATTGGCGTTGATGACGTCGTGCTCGACACCCTCCTTGCGGAAATAGGGCGCGCCCTTCTTCATCTCGGCGAAGGATTCGCCGTCCTTGGTCAATAGTTTCACCTTGCCGTCCATCAGCGGCACGACGACATAGTCGTGGCCATGGCGGTGCCAACCGGTGTTGTCACCGGGCTGGAAGCGGTATTCGGTGACGATGACGCGCTCATTATCGATGAATACGGTGGCCTTGGCGGATCCGGTCATTTTTCTCTCCCTGCTTCTGCTTACAACAGAAGGCATTGGAAAGCCCTTGTGTGAGGGCCAGAGCAGTTCACCGATGACGCCAACAAAAAGCCCGGCGCGAGGCCGGGCTTATCAATCCGATTTTTAGGAAACTCAGGCGAGATTGCCGTTGATCCAGTGCGACAGCGCGGTCTTGGGCGCGGCACCGACCTTCATGTCAGCCACTTCGCCGCCCTTGAAGATCATCAGTGTCGGGATCGAGCGCACGCCGAACTGCGCGGCAAGCTCGGGATTCTCGTCAATGTTCAGCTTGGCGACCTTCACTTTCGCCCCGAGTTCAGTGGCGATGTCTTCGAGCGCCGGCGCGATCATCTTGCACGGGCCGCACCATTCCGCCCAGAAATCGACCACGACGGGCTCCTTGGCGTTGAGCACATCGGCCTGGAAATTGTTCTTGTCGACCTTGACGGTGGCACCCATGCGGAAAAATCCTTTCGAGAGTTCTTTGTCGCACCCAAATGTGGTGGTTGTCGCGCCCTTCTTCAAGCAGGTCTTGTGTCACGCTCCCGTGAGTCGGGCAAGGGCGTCATCCATGGCTCGGGCCGGCAGTTCGATCAGCCTTGGCGCCTCGGTAAACAGCAGGGCCGCCTTGACCTCCCGCCCGGGATAAAGCGGCTGCAGCAGGGCGCGATAGAGCGCGAGCTGCAGCAGATAGGCCGGCGGGACTTCGGCGAGAGAGGCGGGTGCGGGCCGGTTGGTCTTGTAGTCGACGATCGAGACCGTGTCCGCGGTGACCGCCAAACGGTCGATCTTGCCCGAAATGGAGCGCTTTTTTCCCCTTACCTCCAGGCTGCCCATGATTGCGACCTCGGCTCGAGAGGATGGCGCGAACAACTGGCCGAGGCGAGGATCGGAAAGTATGGCGATGACCGACGTCAGCGCCTTCTTCCGCTCTGACGCAGGCCAGTCAGTACCGACGCGCACCAGATAGCGGTCCGCCGCTCGCTCCCGTTCGTCCTCGGCCATGCCGGGCAACATCTGGAGCAGCTTGTGCAGCGCAAGCCCGCGCAGCACGGCAAAGCCGGGCTCCGCATCGGCGTCCAGCACCGGCGAAGCCTTGTCGACCACCGCCTCCTTGCCTTCATCGATCAGCGCCGACGCGCCGGATGGCGACAGCGGGCGCGGAAGGTCCTCGAAGGGCGGCAAGGGCCGGAACAAGGTCGCCGGCAGCGGGCCGAAAGCATCGGCCTGCCGCGACTGCTCACCGGAGCTCGGCGCGACCGGTGGCAGATTGGTGACATGAAAACGATGCACCGGCTCGCCGGTGGCGGGATGCGCACGCTGTTCGCTCTCGGGCGCGCCGATCAGCGCGCGGCTGACGATCGAATGCCAGGTGCCGGCATTCGGTGCCCGCTTGCCGTGATAGCCACAGACGATCAGCCGGTCCTCGGCGCGGGTCATGCCGACATAGAGCAACCGGCGATACTCGTCGTCGGCGAGTTCCCTTGCTCGCGCCGCCGCCGTTTTCGAAAAGCCGTTGGCGACATCGCTGGCCGAACGCCAGAGATAGCCCTTGCCGTTCCAGTGCATGCCAGAGCCGTCGAAAGGCATCAGGCGTGGCAAATGCTGATCGCTGAACGGGGCGGAGCCGCCATCGACCAGGAACACGACGGGTGCTTCCAGACCCTTGGCGGCGTGCACGGTCATGACGCGGACCTCGTCGCGGGTCTGGTCCATCTCACGCTTGATCTCGGGCCCGGCATTTTCCAGCGTCGACAGGAAGGCTTCCAGCCCAGGCAGGCCGGTCCGCTCCTCGGCAAGGCAGAAACTCAGGAATTCATCGAGAATATCGCCGGCTCCCGGCCCGAGCCGGGCGATCATCTTCCGGCGCACGCCATCGCGTGCCAGCAGGCCGGCATAGAACTCGAACACCGGCTTGAAGGCGGCTTCGCTGGCCCAGCCATCGAGTTGGGCGACGACCGCTGCCAAGGGCTCGCTTTGTTCGGCTTGCTGGCGCAGCGACGCCGCCAGCGACAGGCCGGGCGGCCTCTGCGCGGCGAGCGTGAAAAGCGCCTCCTCCGGCAGGTCGAAGATCGGACTGCGCAGGATTGCGGCCAGCGACAAATCGTCCTGCGGCTGGATCAGGAGATGGCCGAGCGCGATCAGGTCCTTGACCGCGATATGTCCGGGCAGGCTCAGCCGGTCGGCGCCAGCAACCGGAATGTCGCGGCGTTTGAGCGCCCGCGTCAGTGCGTGGACGAAACTGTCGCGCTTGCGCACCAGCACCAGCACGTCGCCGGGCCGCAGCCGCTTGCCGCGGCCTTCGATGATCTCGCCGCTGCCGATCCAGCCGGCGATGGTGGCCGCGACATTCTCGGCAACGCGTACCGCCGGCGCATGGGCATGGTCGATGGCCTGCGTCCAGTCGTCGGGCTCATCGACGATATCGGCGCCAATCGACGGCCACACCTCGACATAGCCCGGCGCATCGGTGCGGATGGCCTTGTGGCTCAGCGGATCGGGATCGTGGCTGATGCCGCGCCGAACGACAGGATCGGCAAAGACGCGGTCGACAGCGGTCAGCACGTCGTCGGTCGAGCGGAACGACCAGGTCAGCTTGAGGTCGGCGAACGACGCCTCCGCATCGCGCACCCGGCTGGCGAACAACAACCGGCTGTCGGCGAAGGAGTCGGGCGCCGCACCCTGGAAGGAATAGATCGACTGTTTCTCGTCGCCGACGGCAAACACCGTGCGATGGATCCTGTCGCGCGCCCCGAAGCCGGCAAAGAATTCCTCGGCCAGCCGCTTCACCACCTCCCACTGATCCGGACTGGTGTCCTGCGCCTCGTCGAGCAGGATGTGGTCGATGCCCTGATCGAGCTTATACTGCACCCAGGGGCCTGCATCGGGCCGTGCCAACAGGTTGACCGTCCGGGTGATCAGGTCGTTGAAGTCGAGAAAGCCGCGCCCACGCTTCAGCACTTCGTAGCGGGCGATCAGCCAGTCGGCAATGGTGAGTGCCGCGCGCGTGCCTTCCAGCATCCGGAACAGCGCCAGCCGGTCGACGGTTTCGATAACGGCGCCCGATGCCGAGCGATAGCGCTCGGCCAGGTCCGGCAACCGGTCGGTCAGCGCTTTCTTGAAGGCCTTTGCCGGATCGTAGGGATCGCCATCCGTCTTGAGGAACGCTCTGGCAAGCAGTTGAAGACGGCGAACGGGATCACCCTCCGCGAAGGCCTGTCGTGCATAGGGCAGGATGTTGTTCAGCACCGATCTGGCGTCAGTGGATTCGGCGGCCTGGACAAAGCCGGCAAAATAGTCGGGCAGGAAGCCCGGTAGCGGCCACACCGAGGCCGCTATGCCCTCGGCGGTCTGGCCGGGGCGGAAACGGAATTCATCGAACAGGGGCTGGAAGCCGTCAAGCCCGACCGCATCGAGGAAAGGCCGCAGCCCGTCCCGCTTGCGCACGATCTCGCCGAGCAGGGCATCTAGGCCGGCTTCACCGCCACGTTCCAGCACGGTGGCGAAGGCGTCGGCCAGGTCCCTGTCGCCGGCGGCCGAAATCATCTCGCGGCGCGCGGTGGCGAAGAGCGATGCCTCCATCTGGCTGTCGAGCATTTCGAAATGGGCCGGGATGTTGGCTTCCAGTGGAAACTGGTGGAGCACGGATTCGCAGAAGGCGTGGATGGTCTGGATCTTCAGTCCGCCGGGCGTCTCCAGCGCTTCGGCGAACAGGCGCCGCGCGCGGCGCATGGTGTCGCGGTGGGGCCGGCGCCCCTCCAGCGCCTCGATCTTCACCGCCAGTTCGGCGTCGCCGAGCGCCGTCCAGTCGGACAGCGTGGAAAAGACCCGGTTCGACATGTTGGCGGCGGCTGCGCGCGTATAGGTCAGGCACAGGATCCTCGACGGGTCGGTGCCGTTGAGCAGCAGCCGTATGACGCGCTGGGCCAGAACATGGGTCTTGCCCGAGCCGGCATTGGCCGACACCCAGGCGGAATTACCGGGATCGGCGGCGCGGGATTGGCTTGAAGCGGTGTCGCTCGGGACGGGATAGGCCTTCTTCATGCCTCCCCTCCCTCGTCACCGGCATCGCCGCCGGCCGACCATTCGAGCACGCGGGCGAGATGGTCGTAGTCGCCATCCGTCTCGCCTTCGCGAAACGGCAGCGCGCGCGACAGATAGCCGGTCTCCGGCTTGGCATAATGGATCAGCAACTTCTCCAGCCGCGCCCAGGCCTCTTCGGCAAGATCGGTCGCGGTCCGCGGCTGGCGGTTGTGCTCGAGGATGGACTCCTCGAACACCTCGCCATTCGGCTTCAGCCGCACGAAGGCCAGCTGAGAAGGCTCACGCGCGCCCAAATCCCTGAAGGCGCCGCGCCGCAGCAGTGCGCCTTCCAGCGCCAGTTGTGGGGCCAGCAGCGTGTGCGCCTGCGCCTTGGATGGCGAGGAGCCGGTCTTGTAATCCAGTATGTCGGCCATGCCGCCGGCCAGCAGATCGACACGATCGGCGTAGCCGGACAGCGTCACGCCGGACTGGCCGACGACGGTCTTGCCGGCTCGCTCCTCGGCATGACGCCGGATTACCGCATCGGCCCGGGTGCGCTCCCACTCGATGATGTTGGCGGCGAGCTTCTCGAAGCGCGGCCACCACACCGCCTCGACATCGGCTGGAAGCGCTGCCTCGGCAAAGCACGCGCGGCCGGCGGCAATGAGGCTGGCGAGCGCGTCGGACGCGCGCGGATCGGCCACGCGCGACGAGAACAGATGCAGGATGGCGTGGAACAGTGTGCCGCGCTCGGCCGCACCGGGATCGCGGATGAGCGGATCGAGCGGCATCAGGCCGAGGATCCGCCTTGCATAGACGGCGTAAGGATCGCGGCGCAGGGTTTCGATCTCGGTGACCGAGAAATGGGTTGGGCGCACCGGCAGTGGCGGCTTCGGCTGTGGTCGCGGCGCGAAATCCAGCTTCGGGCCGGTATCGAGCGCGCGCGCCCAGGCGAGCAATTCGTCGCCACGCCGGCGCAGTGCTGCTGCGTGCTCGTTGCCGATGAAGGTCAGCAGCCGCTGCAGCCAGCGCGATGGCACGGCGGGCGCGTCGCCGGCGCGGGCCGAGCGTGCCAGCACCACTTTCTTAGCGCCCATGGCCATCTGGAAATCATGCGCGGCGAGGCCGATGCGCCGTTCCGGCGGTTCGAGATCGATGCCGGTTTTCATCAGCCGCGACATGAAGCGGTCGCTCTCGGGTTTGCGGGGCCAAACGCCTTCGTTGAGGCCGCCGATGACGATCGTGTCGATATCCTGCAGCCGCGCCTCCAGCGCGCCCCAGATGGCGATGTTCCTGTCGGTACCCTGCGCCGGCTTGACCGTCTCGGGCGCGATCAGCGCGTCCATGACATCGGGCCATTCGCTGGCGGCAAAGGCCAGCGATGCCGACGCCGACACAAGCCCGCGCAGCAGTTCAGCGAGCTTGTCGCCGGCATCGCCGGCGTAGAGGTCACCAAGGCCGCCATCGGCGGTGCGGCCGAGATTTTCCAGAGTCTCGACGCTCGCCCGGACCAGCGCGGCAAGATCGGCATCCGGCTGACCACGAAACACCGAAAGCGGTGCCAGCGCTTCTGCCAGCCGCGCGAGGAGGGTTCGCGCATTCTCGATGGAGCGGACGGTGAGACGGGCAAACCAGAAGGGCGGGCGGCTATCATCGCCGAGTCCCGTGAGGCGGGCCTCGAACAGCTCCGGCAGCGAGGCAATGTCGGGGCGGCCGGTGCCGCCGCGCAGTGCCACCAGTTCGACCAGTTCCGCCGCATGCCGCACATTGGCGCGTTCGAGCCCGAGGCCGAGCAGCGGGTGCTTGAGCAGCGACAGCAGGCCGACCGGGTCGCCAGGCCGGAACACTGCCTCGAGCATCAGCCGGAGCAGGCTGGCCGCGGGCGTGTTGGCAAGCGGGGTGCCGCCGGAATCGTCGGCGACGACGCCGAAGCGTTTGAGCTCGACCGAGACGCGCCGCGCCAGCGCACGGTCGCCGGTGACGAGAGCCGCCCTTTGGCCCGGTACCTCGACCGCCTGCTTGAGCGCGACGGCGATGGCGATAGCTTCGTCGCGTTCGCTGGCCGCTTCGAGCAGCGTCACGTCGGCAAAGGCGCCGGCAATATCGGCTGCCGAAAACCCGTTGCGGGTCTCGGCCCACAATTCGGTGGTCTCGGCCGGCCGCAGTGCCTCGCCGACGAGGGCGGCGCGAAGCGCAAGCTGCGGCTCGGCCGTGCCGATCTCCTCGACATCCGAGCGCAGCACGCCGATCTTGCCGATCAGCCTGGCCAGGCCATATTGCGGATGGCCAAGCACGGCCGGGCGCGCGCCAGGGGCGACAAGCGCCTGGAAGGACGCTTCGTCCAGCGTCCGGTCGAGCCCGGGCAGCACGATGGCGCCGCCCGGCAAGCCAGCAATCGCGGCAAGCAATTCGGCCGTGGCAGGTATCGAGCCGGTGGACCCAGCGGCGATGACCGGCCCGGCCGGCGGATTGCGCCGCAGCCGCGCCGCCTCGGTGCGGATCAGCGCGCTGCGGTGCGCGGCCGGATTGGAGCGGTCGCTCTCTCTAAGAAACCTCGGCCAGGCATCGGTGACGATGCCGAGAAATTCGAGCGTCACCTGCCACCATCCGGCAAGGTTGCCGGTCACCAGGTCGGCGAGCTTGCTCCAGTCGGTGCCTTCCGTCTCGATCTCGTCCATCAATGCAGCGAGATCGCGCGCCAGCCAGATCGCATCGGCGGTCGAGGCCGGGATGACAATTTCCTCGGCGAAGAGGGCGGCGACGTGAGCGGGCAGCCTGCGTTTCCATGCCCGCACCAGCGGCGTCAGCAGCAACAGGCGCTCGGTCGCGGCGATCGGTGGCGCAAGATCGATTGCCGCCGACGGCTCGGCGTCGAACGCGGCCTCGTCCTCGTCGAACTCGCCGAGCGGACGAATGACCGGCAGGATCGCCGAACCGCCACCGCCGCGTGCTTTCAAGCTGTCGACGAAGACCCCACGTAGAGCCCGCGCGGCGCGGCGCGTCGGCACATAGATGGTGACATCGGCCAAGGCGAGCGGATCGCCATCGAAACGGAACCCCGGAACCAGCCGGCCGGCAAGCAGCGCCTCGGCCAGCGTCGGCAGAAACGGCGCTCCAGGGGGGATCGAGAAAACGCGGCTTGGGCCGCTCATTGCGGCTCGGTTAGCGCGTCGGCGACCGCTGCTTCGGCAAGCGGGATGGCATCGGGTGTGCCGACAGTGATCCAATGGCCGTGCATCGGCATGCCGAACAGGCGGTCGGCGGCAATGGCCTTGTCGAAATAGGCGTTGAGCGAATGCGGTTCGGTCGGCGCGTCCTTGAACAGGCGCGGATGAATGATCGCGGCGCCGGCATAGATCAGGCCTGCCGGATCGCCTTTTGAACGCCGCAACGCACCGTCCGGCGCCACCAGGAAATCGGTGCCGCCACAATGTCCTGTCGCCTGATGGAGGTCCGCCAGCATCAGCAGAATATCCATTTTCGCCGCGTCCCATGCAAGGGCGAGGCGGCCGAGATTGAGCGGGCCGTGGTCGATCCAGAATGTGTCGGCGTTGAGGAGGTAGAAGGGTTCTCCACCCAACTCTGGCAGCGCCTTGACGATGCCGCCGGCGGAATCGAGCAGCCGTTCGCTCTCGTCGGAAATGATGATCCGCGGCGCGCGGCGCGCGGCGACATGGGCGACGATCTGTTCGGGAAAATAATGGACGTTGACCACGGCCTTGACGACGCCGGCGGCGGCCAGGCTGTCGAGGCCCCAGTCAAGCAGCGTCTTGCCGGCGATCGTGACCAGCGGCTTGGGGATCGTGTCGGTGATCGGCCGCATGCGCTTGCCGAGCCCGGCGGCAAGTACGATGGCGGTGTCCGGTCTTGCTGTCACAGCGTTCGTTCCTCAAGCAGCCCATGCGTGTCGTAGAAATCCCGCAGGCTGGCGAGCGCGGGATGGGACATCGCCCTGCGCAGATAGTCGCGGATGCGCGGCAGGTGCCTGAGATAATAGGGTTTGCCGTCCCGCTTTTCGAGGCGCACGAAAATGCCGAGGATCTTGGAATTGCGCTGCGCGGCCATGATTGCATAGGCCTCCAGGAAACTCTCTTCGTCGAAGGCACCCTCTGCGTGGCGCGCTGCCACATAGGCGTCGAGCGTCTGCTTCTCGATCTCCGGCGAAATGGTGACGCGGGCGTCCATGGCGAGCGAGGCGACGTCATAGGCCGAAGGTCCGATCAACGCGTCCTGGAAATCGACGATGCCCAGCCGGTCATGGCCGGAGCGGTGGCCGCGCCAGATGATGTTGGGCGAATGGAAGTCGCGCAGCATCAGCGTGTATTCGCTGCCCTGCAACCGGTCGAAAAGCGCGTTCCATTCCCTGGTGTAACCCGTCCGCAGGTCGTCGCTGGCCGGGCCGCCCGATATCGCCGGCACATACCAGTCGACCAGCAGGTCGGCTTCGATCATCATGGCGTCACGGTCGAACGGCGGCACGTCGTGGAAGCGGTTCGGTGCCGCTTCAAGACGCCGCGGCCAGCTCTTGCCATGCATCATGGCCAGCAGTTCGGCCGCCGTTGCGTAGCGCGCGGCAACAGGCTCGCCCTCCTTGCCGAGAAAACCTTGCCTACCGAGATGTTCGAGCAGGAGGAAGCCCTGGTCCAGGTCCTCGGCAAGGATTTCGGGGACACTGACACCGCCGGCTTTCAAGGCGCGGTCGATGGCGACGAAAGCGGAGACCGACTGGGCGGTGTGGGCAATCACCGCATAGGGTTTGCCGTCACGCACCGGCGGGCCGAGCACCAGCCGTGGCGAATTCATCAGCACCTGTTCCCGACCGGCAAGTGTCACGATCTCATAGGAGCGGGCCGAGGCATCGCCGATGAAATGGCGGCGGTGGGCTTCGCCCCAGCCGGCGCTTTCCAGGAAACCGCGCATGGCCAGCGATCGCGCCGCGCGGTCGAAAGCCGCCCCTTGCCCCGACAGACGCGCCAGGCGGCCTTCGCCATGCTGGACGAGTTCGATCAGGACGGTCGTTTTCGGCAGTTCGCCTTCGGCCCGTTCCGGCCATTCGAGAAGGGCGGCACCTTGCGTCAGGGCTTCCTCGAAACCGAGTTCGTCGAGCTCGCGCGCCGACGACAGGCGGTAGAGGTCGAAATGATGGACCGGAATGCGCGTGTCGTAGCTCTGCACCAGCGTAAAGGTCGGGCTCGGCACGTCGAGGCCGGCATCGTCCGCCAACGTCCGGATCAGCGCCCGCGCCAGCGTTGACTTGCCGGCGCCGAGATCGCCCTTGAGCGCCAGCACGTCGCCCACGCGCAGTGCCAGCGCCAGATCCTCGCCCAGCCGCGCCGTCTGTATCTCGTCGGCGAGCAGACGCTCGAGCACCGGTTCCGTCATCGAACGCGCTACTCGGCCGCGGCGCGAATGCCCGGCATGTCGGGGAAGGTGCAGATGACGGTCGTGCCCTTGTCCTTGCCGGTTTCGATGCGGACGCCGCCGCCGTGCAATTCGACGAAGCTCTTGACGATCGACAGGCCGAGGCCCGCGCCACGCCGGCGGCCGCCATTGGCGCGCGGTTCGAAGCGGCGAAACACCGAATCGAGCACATCCGGCGGCATGCCGGGGCCATCGTCATGAACCGAGAATTCCACCCCGTCCGCGAGCTGACGGCAGGCGAGCCGGATGGTGCTGGCCTCCGGGGCGTAATTGGCGGCGTTGCTGAGCAAATTATAGAGGATCTGCCGGATGCGGGTTTCGTCGCCGTGGAACGTCTTCGGCGCCGCGGCGGCATTGACCTCGAGACGGATCGAATGCTCCTGCAGCCGGTCGGCGACCAGTTCGGCGGCAGCCGCGATGGTGCGGTCGACATGAACCTCGGAGATGTCGAGCTGCATGATGCCGGCATCGACGGTCGCGAGATCCAGTATGTCGTTGACGATGGTCAGCAGCACCGAGGAGGACGAGCCGACATGCTCGACATATTCGCGCTGCTTCTGGTTGAGCGGGCCGGTCGTCGGCAAGGACAGAAGTTCGGTGAAGCCGATGATGTTGGTCAGCGGCGAGCGCAATTCGTAGGACACGTGCTGGACGAAGTCGTTCTTGAGCTGGTCCGATTTTTCCAGGGCCTCGTTCTTGTCCTTCAGCGCGCGTTCGACATGAACGCTGTCGGTGACGTCGACGAAGGTCATCATCACCTGGCCATTGGGCAAGGGGATCACGGCGTAACGCAGCACGGTGCCGTTGTTGAGCTCGGTCTGGCCATGGCGGTCGCGGCGCTCGTCGTCGAAGCCGGTGATGGCGGCGACGAAACCGGGCCAGGGGCTGTCCGCCGTCTGCCGGTCGCAAAGGTCGCGTATGGTCGAGACGTGCACATTGGGCTTGGCGGCGTCCGCCCCAAGTCCCCACAGCGCGGCGAAGGCCGGGTTCGATAGCCGCAGCCTGCCATCCGGGCCGAACACGGCAACGCCCTCGGCGAGGTTGTCCAGCGTTTCGCCCTGGACCCGCACAGCGGTGCGGTAGCGGCTCTCCAGGTCCATCTTCTCGGTCAGGTTCTCGAACACCCAGGTGACGCCGCCCTTGGGCTGCGGATTGGCGACGACTCGGATGGTCTTGCCGTCGGGCAGATGCCACCAGTGCTCCTGCGATTCCACCGCGCGGTAGGCGCCGAGCAGGCCTTCCTTCCAGCGGCGCCATTCGGGCTGTTCGGCGATCTTGCCCTCGCTGCGCAGCCGGTCGAGCAGCAAGGCATTGTCGGGCGCGCTATGCAGGAAGCCGCTGTCGAGCCCCCACAGTTTCTGGAACGCCTGATTGAAGAAGCGCAGCTTCTCGTCGGTGTCGAAGATGGCGACCGCGGTGTTGAGCTGGTCGAGCGTGTCGGCGTGGCTGCGCACCGTGCGCTCATATTCGCCACGAATGGTCTCGATGGCGCTGGTGTCGCAGGCAAGGCCGGCCGAGCCGTCGGCGCCGGCGAAGTCGGTCACCGCGAACACGCGGCGGTCGCCCTCGATCACCGTCGAAAGCGACTGCTCGAAAACCGGGTGCGATTTGTGCTGCGCGGCGATTGTCTCACGTGCCTGGCCGCCGAGGAACTCCTTGGCATCACGGACGGCGGCTTCCGCGCTCTCGGCTTCGACGGCGTCGGAATAGGCCCGGTTGACCCATTTCAGCCGCCCGTGCTCGTCGCGCAGCCATGCCGGCATCTTCAGCGCCTCGAGCAGACCGATCAGCGTGTCATGATCGGCGGCCAGCCGCTGGTTGTCGATCTTCAGACGGGCCTGGCTTCGCTGTGTCTCGGAAAGCGAGACAAACCGCACCAGTATGTGCGCCGCGCTCTTGCGGCCATGCACTTCGAGCGGCGCGCCGGCTTGGGACTCGATGATGAGGTCGAAGGGCCTCGCCTTTTCGCGCAAGCCCGCGACGGCATGCTCGAGCGCCGCCGCCGAGCGCGGCATCAGCCAGCGGCCGAAGGCCAGGAAAGCCGCCCGCTCCTCAGGCGCGCCGCTTTCGACCGGCAAGGTGCCGATGAGTTCGGGCTTCTTGTTTTCCGAGGCCCAGACGACCACACGCTGGTCGCGCAGATTGAGCAACGCTTCCGAACGGCGCAGCGCCGCGTTGACGTCGGCGATGCGGCTTCTCAGTTCGACATTTTCCGCCGAGGTGCGGGCCCGTTCGCGGATGAGAACGATGGCCGATAGAAAGGCCGCGCCCGTCACGCCGACGAACACGGCAAGCTGCATCACCTCGATCGTGCTGATTGATAGACCGGCTGCCGGTACGCCAGCGCCCTGGGCACGTGCCACCGCGCCAAGCAAGGGACTGGCAAGCGTGGAGCCGGCAAGCAACAATCCAGCGCGGCCACGCCATGAAAGACGCCCGCGCCGTGTTGGGGAGCCCGTGGTCCCCGAATCGTCATGGCCGCCGGAAACGGCCCGTCCCGCTCCGTGCGGGTATTGCCCCGGCATGTCTTGGTCCTCTCCGCCGCCTGAATGCAAGACCGCCCTGAAACGCGCCTCTCCGATCCCCTCTCGGGCCGGAAGCGTCGCGAATCACCTGACAATAAACCCTCGCCGAATCGCCGTGAAGGCTGGTCGCGCGCAAAAATAAAGCCGGGCGAAAAGTCAATCGCCCGGCCTCAATATCTGGTAGGATATCTAGCTTTGGTTAATAGCGGTAGTGTTCCGGCTTGAACGGACCCTGCGGCGTGACGCCGATATAGGCGGCCTGCTCACCCGACAGTTCGGTCAGGCGGGCGCCGAGCTTGTCGAGATGCAGGCGGGCGACCTTTTCGTCGAGATGCTTGGGCAGGACATAGACCTGGTTCTGGTACTGCTCGCCCTTGGTGAACAGCTCGATCTGGGCCAGCACCTGGTTGGTGAAGGAAGCCGACATGACGAAGCTCGGATGGCCGGTCGCGTTGCCGAGATTGAGCAGGCGGCCTTCCGACAAGAGGATCATCCGCTTGCCGTCCGGGAAGGTGATCATGTCGACCTGCGGCTTGACGTTGGTCCATTTCAAATTGCGCAGCGACGCCACCTGGATCTCGTTGTCGAAGTGACCGATGTTGCCGACGATCACCATGTCCTTCATCGACCGCATATGGTCGAGGGTGACGACATCCTTGTTGCCGGTGGTGGTGATGACAATGTCGGCGGTCGGAGCCGCGTCCTCCAGCGTGACGACTTCAAAGCCGTCCATCGCCGCCTGGAGGGCACAGATCGGGTCGACCTCGGTGACCTTGACGCGGGCGCCGGCACCCTTGAGCGAGGCCGACGAACCCTTGCCGACGTCGCCATAGCCGCAGACGACCGCGACCTTGCCGGCCATCATCGTGTCGGTGCCGCGACGGATGCCGTCGACCAGCGATTCCTTGCAGCCATATTTGTTGTCGAACTTCGACTTGGTGACCGAGTCGTTGACGTTGATGGCCGGGAAGGGCAGCAGGCCCTTCTTCTGCAGCTGATACAGCCGGTTGACGCCGGTCGTCGTCTCTTCGGTGACGCCACGGATCGCTTCCCTCTGCTTGGTGAAGAAGCCGGGCGAGGCCTTCAGGCGCTTCTTGACCTGGGCGTAGAAATATTCCTCTTCCTCGCTCTGCGGATTGGACAGCACGTCCTCCCCGGCTTCGGCGCGGGCGCCGATCAGGATGTACATGGTGGCGTCGCCGCCATCATCGAGGATCATGTTGGAGAGGCCGCCATCGGCCCACTGGAAGATCCGGTCGGTGTAGTCCCAGTACTGTTCGAGGCTCTCGCCCTTGACGGCGAAGACCGGAATGCCGGCCTCGGCGATAGCTGCCGCGGCGTGATCCTGGGTCGAGAAGATGTTGCAGGAAGCCCAGCGGATATCGGCGCCGAGCGCCTTCAGCGTTTCGATCAGAACCGCGGTCTGGATGGTCATGTGCAGGGAGCCGGTGATGCGCGCACCCTTGAGCGGCTGCTTGGCGCCGAATTCCTCGCGGCAGGACATCAGGCCCGGCATTTCGGTTTCGGCGATATCGAGTTCCTTGCGGCCCCAGCCGGCAAGCGAGATGTCGGCGACCACATAATCCTTGCTACCCGTCATGGCAGTACTCCGATGCGAATTGTTATGCTTGCGAATTGGTTGCGGATGCGCCCGCGCTGGCAGGCGCATCGAAGGGCGCGAATTGCCGGCCTGACTAGCAGATCGGCATCCAGACGACAATGGGATATAAAGAAATCTTTATCCCTGCATGTCTCTCGGACATGCACTGGCGGTGCACGGGATCAGCATTCCTCGCCGAAGCGGGAGGCAACGAGTTGTTCCAATGCGTCCATGACCTCGAGCGCCTCCGGCCCACTGGCGGTGACGCGGATCGACAATCCAGGGCTTGCGGCCAGCATCATCAGACCCATGATCGAGGTGCCGCCGACCTTGACGCCGTCTTTCTCGACATGGACGGATGCGTTGAAGCCGCTGGCGAGCTGGACGAATTTCGCAGAGGCACGTGCGTGCAGGCCGCGCTGGTTGACGATCGGAAACTCGCGGACGATCTGGTCCTTTTCCGATGAAACCATGCTCATTTGCTGCTCAGGAGTTGGCTGGCGACGTTGATGTATTTGCGGCCGGCGGCCTGCGCCTCGTCGAGCGCGGCGGCCATGTTGTCGCCCTTGCGGATCGAGGACAGCTTGATCAGCATCGGCAGGTTCATGCCGGCGATCACCTCGGTGCGGCCGGACTCCATCACCGAGATCGCGAGGTTCGATGGCGTGCCGCCGAACATGTCGGTCAGCACGATGACGCCGGCGCCGCTATCGACCCGGGCCACGGCGTCGACGATGTCGCGCCGGCGCTGTTCCATATCGTCGTCGGCACCGATCGCCACGGTTTCGAAATTGTCTTGTGGCCCGACGACATGTTCGACGGCATGTCGGAACTCGGTGGCCAGTTGACCGTGCGTTACAAGCACGAGTCCGATCATTCTTTGGTGGCTCCCGTCATCGCCGCTTCACAGGCGCATTTTATGCTCGCCAGCCATTCCGGGCGGCGGGAGCGCTATCTTGTCGACGCGCGGCCCGTTGACAAGCCCCAAATTGCGACGGCCCATGCCATTTTGACGCATTGCAGCAAAAAAACCCGGACGGATCATAAAAAAGGCGAGATCGACAACCGCGCCATCACGGCAGGCAGGGCCGCTGCGACATTGCGCTCGGCGACATCGATCCGCGGCACCGCGCAGCCGGCGATGTCGGTGCTGGCGTCCACCTGGAAACGCGCGATTTCATCAGCCGGCAGCAGGCGCAGGTGCAGGTCGACGACGCAGGCCGGTTCGAACGTCAGAGGCCGCGGACCCAGCCGCGGCACCTCGGCCAGGCCTGCTATGGTCGCGGGCGCGCGGCACACCAGCCGCCCCGCATGCGCCGCGACGAAAAGCTGATCGTCGCTGACCAGCCGCGAAAACATTCCGCGCTGCCGGCAATGGTCGATGAGCGCCAGCGCCACCGTCGTCTTGCCCGAACCGGAGGCGCCGCTGATGAGCACGCCACGCTCGCCGATCAGGACCGCCGTTGCGTGGATGTTTTCAGGTTTCACGAATTGAATCTTTGATCGGGCGTCACGCTTCGGCTGGCAGCGTCACGACGAAGCGCGCGCCCTTGATCTCGCCGGGCTTGGTGCCGGGGATGTTCTCGGCGGTCAGCGTGCCGCCATGGGCCTCGACGATCTGCCTGGAGATGGACAGACCAAGGCCTGAATTCTGGCCGAACGCCTCGCCGGCCGGCCGGTCGGTGTAAAAGCGCTCGAAGATGCGGTCGATATTGTCGGCGCGAATGCCGGGCCCGTTGTCGTCGACGGTCAGGATATTGAACTTGCCGGCGCGCGCCAGCGACAGGATGATATGGCCATGGTCCTCGGGAACGAAGGAGCGCGCATTCTCGATCAGGTTGGTGATGACCTGGCCGATGCGCAGATCGTGGCCAACGACGAAATAGCCTTTGACGCCTTGCGGCAACTTGGCGACCCTGAACTCGATCTCGACAGCCTTCTTGTTGCGGGTGGCCTCCCGCGACACCGCGACCAGATCGGTGATGAATTTCTTCAGGTCCACTGTGCCCGCGTCTTCGCGCGCAAGCTCGGCGTCGAGACGGGAGGCGTCGGAGATGTCGGTGATGAGGCGGTCCAGCCGTTTGACGTCGTGCTGGATGATCTCCATCAGCCGGCTGCGCGAATTGTCGTTCTTGGCCAGAGGCAGGGTTTCCACCGCGCTGCGCAGCGAGGTGAGGGGGTTCTTCAACTCATGCGATACATCGGCGGCGAAGCTCTCGATCGCCTCGATGCGGGCATAGAGCGCGTTGGTCATGTCGCGCACGGCGATCGACAGATTGCCGATCTCGTCCTGCCGGTCGGAAAAGTCCGGGATTTCCTCGCGGCTCTTGACGCCGCGCCGCACGCGCACCGCCGCCGCCGACAGCCGCCGCAGCGGGTTGGCGATGGTCGAGGCAAGAAGCATCGACAGGATGGCGGTGACCAGCGCCGCGATGCCGAAGACGCGCAGGATGGCCTTGCGTTCGGCAGCAACGATCTTGTCGATGTCGCCACCTTCGGTCGACAGCATCAGTACGCCGAGGACGGCGCGGAAGCGCTGGATCGGAACGGCCACCGAGACGATCTGCTCGCCCTGCTCGCTGACGCGCACGATGGTCGACGGGCTGCCGGTCAGAGCCTTGATCAGTTCCGGGAAGGCCGCGCCGTTACCGCCCGGCTGCTCGTGATAGACCGGCAGGTCAGTGTTGCGGAAGAAGTCGAAGATGAACTTCTGGATTCGCTCGACAAGGTCGGGCTCTTCCTGGTCGACCGGCGGCAGGTCGTAGCGCAGGATCTGGCCGCGCGAATAGAGGTGGCGCGAATCCAGCAGCAGGTTGGCATCACGGTCATAGATGCGGGCGCGTGTGCGGGTCGGCGAGATCAACCGGCGCAGCACCGGGGCGACGCGTTCCGGATTGATCGGAAAGTCCAGATTGTCGAGCTGGTCGGAGCCCGGCCCCAGGCTTTCGCCCGCCTGCAGCTCAAGCAGTTTTTCCGGATCGATGCTGATCGAATCCGTCTCGACGGTCGCCGACGCCGCGATCGCGCCGGCGATGATCTCGCCCTGCGTCATCAGGCTTTCGACACGGGCGTCGATCAGCCCGTCGCGGAAGGTGTTGAGGTAAAGGATGCCGGTGACGAGAACAGCCAGTCCGGCGAGGTTGAGGAAGAGGATGCGCCGCGTCAGGCTGGAAAAGATGTGATGGCCGAGGAAGCGGCGCATCGGCACCGTGATCCTCGAAACGAAGGACGGCATGATACGCGACGGCCGCCTGATGGCGCCCGCCGGTCTGCTTCGTTGTGCTTCAACTGCCATCGAATAGCAGTTCCCTGCTTAATTAGTGAGTAGGCAGTAGGCAGTAGGGAATAGAAAAATGGCTGGCTGACCGGCTATGGATGAGTGGCCGCTAGCACCATTCAAAACTGACTACCGACTATTCCCTACTGCCTACTCACTACTGCCTATTCATGCCTCGCGGAACCGGTATCCGACTCCATAAAGGGTCTCGATCATTTCGAAGTCGTCGTCGACGGCCTTGAACTTCTTGCGCAGCCGCTTGATGTGGCTGTCGATGGTGCGGTCGTCGACATAGACCTGCTCATCATAGGCCGAATCCATCAGCGCATCACGGCTTTTTACCACACCGGGACGCTGCGCCAGCGAATGCAGGATCAGGAATTCGGTGACGGTGAGCGTCACCGGCTCGCCCTTCCAGGTGCAGGTGTGGCGCTCCTGGTCCATGACGAGTTGGCCGCGCTCGAGCGAGCGAGCTTGCTGGCTGGGCGCCTTGGCCGCAGCCTCGCGGGCACTGGCGCGGCGCAGCACGGCGCGCACCCGCTCGACCAGCAGGCGCTGCGAGAACGGTTTGCGGATGAAGTCGTCGGCGCCCATCTTGAGGCCGAACAACTCATCGATCTCGTCGTCCTTGGAGGTCAGGAAGATCACCGGCAGGTCGGATTTCTGGCGCATCCGGCGCAGAAGCTCCATGCCGTCCATGCGCGGCATCTTGATGTCGAGGATGGCAAGATTCGGCGGCCGAGCCGCCAGGCCTTCCAGCGCGGACGCACCATCCGTGTAGGTCTCGACGCGATACCCCTCGGATTCGAGGGCGATCGACACCGACGTCAGAATGTTGCGGTCGTCATCGACAAGCGCGATTGTTGCCATTTCAAGCGGCTCCCTCATGAGCTGTCCCTTCTTTCGCAGAGAAGGGGCTTTTGCAGGACAAATTAGGTACAAAATGTGGCATAGGCCTAGTCCGCTGTCACGGGCGGCGTGCCGGTGGCCACAATCCTACCTCGACATGGATTGGACGAACGAACACGGCCAATCCTTGGGCAACCACGAAACTTTTTGCACATATAAACGATTTAAACAACTTTCAAATTTTTTAAATCGATTAATGATTTGATATCATTTGGCTTTTCTGGTTTTGCCATCTTTGCCCGGACAGCGGGCATGCTGGAATGCGCCAGCTTAAAGACGCGGCAAATCGGAGAAGGGTCACCAATGTCGGAAGTCGGCAAACGCAATCCTGCCTGTGCGATCGATCGTATCGGTCTCAAAACCTCCGGCGTGGTGCGCTACAATTTCGGCGCGGCCGCTCTTTATGAGGAATCGATCAGGCGCAACGAGGCCCGGCTGACCGCCCATGGCGCGCTGGTCGCCGAAACCGGACAGCACACCGGCCGCTCGCCCAAGGACAAGTTCGTCGTCCGTGACGACGCCACCGAACCGCATGTCTGGTGGGACAACAACAAGGCGCTTTCGCCGTCTCAGTTCGAGACGCTGCTCGCCGATTTCCGCGCCCATGCCGCGGACAAGGACCTCTACGTGCAGGACCTGGTCGGCGGCGCCGATACGGAGCTGAAGCTGCCCACCCGCGTGATCACCGAATTCGCCTGGCACTCGCTGTTCATCCGCAATCTGCTCATACGCCCGGACAACGCCGAACTCGAGCAGTTCGTAGCCGAGATGACGATCATCGACCTGCCGTCCTTCCGCGCCGACCCTGCTCGCCATGGCAGCCGCACCGAAACTGTGATCGCGGTCGATCTCACCCGCAAGATCGTGCTGATCGGCGGCACGTCCTATGCCGGCGAGATGAAGAAGTCGGTGTTCACCATGCTCAACTACCTGTTGCCGGAAAAGGGCGTGATGCCGATGCACTGCTCGGCCAATGAGGGCCCGGCCGGCGACGCCGCGATCTTCTTTGGCCTGTCGGGCACCGGAAAGACGACGCTGTCGGCCGATCCGTCGCGCACGCTGATCGGCGACGACGAGCATGGCTGGGGTCCGCACGGCATCTTCAACTTCGAAGGCGGCTGCTACGCCAAGACGATCAAGCTGTCGGCGGAAGCCGAGCCGGAGATCTTCGCCACCACGCAGCGCTTTGGCACGGTGCTGGAAAATGTCGTGCTCGACGCCGATGCCGTGCCGGACTTCAACGACGGCCGGCTCACCGAAAACACCCGTTGCGCCTACCCGCTCGACTTCATCCCCAACGCCTCGAAGACCGGGCGCGCCAGTCATCCCAGGAACATCATCATGCTGACCGCTGACGCTTTCGGCGTCATGCCACCGATCGCGCGCCTGACCCCGGCGCAGGCGATGTACCATTTCCTCTCCGGCTATACGGCCAAGGTCGCAGGCACCGAAAAGGGCGTAACCGAACCCGAGGCGACGTTCTCGACCTGTTTCGGCGCACCGTTCATGCCGCGCCATCCGTCGGAATACGGCAATCTGCTGCGCGAGCTGATCGCCCGCCATGGCGCCGATTGCTGGCTGGTCAACACCGGCTGGACCGGCGGCGCCTATGGCACCGGCAAGCGCATGCCAATCAAGGCGACGCGCGCCCTGCTTGCCGGGGCACTCGACGGCTCGCTGAAGACAGGCGTGTTCCGCACCGACGCCAATTTCGGCTTCGAGGTGCCGGTGGCGGTGCCCGGCGTCGACAGCGCCATCCTCGATCCGATGATTCTGGACCCCCGGGCGACCTGGGCGGACAAGGCTGCCTATGACCGGCAGGCGGCAAGGCTGGTCGGCATGTTCGCCGTCAATTTCGAGAAATTCGAACCGCATGTCGATGCAACCATCATGGGGGCAGCGCCCCGCATGCAGGAAGCGGCGGAGTAACCGCCCGAATCGCTGAGCATCATTGGCGCTCGGCACCATTGAAGGCCCGGTTTCGATCGGGCCTTTTCTTTTTCGGTCCGCCGCGCCATGACTGCGGCATGCCGACCGACGACAACATCATCATATCAGGCGAAGCGGTGATCCATCCGGGCGACCTGCACGAGGATTTCATCCGCTCGTCCGGCCCCGGCGGCCAGAACGTCAACAAGGTGGCGACGGCGGTACAGCTGCGCTTCGACGCGGCCAACGCCGCCGGCCTGTCGGAACGCGTGCGCGCGCGCACGATCAAGCTTGCCGGCCAGCGCGCCACCAAGGACGGCGTCATCGTCATTGAGGCCGGGCGCTTCCGAACCCAGGAGCAGAACCGGGCGGATGCAAGGGCAAGGCTCACGGCGCTGGTCGCCAAGGCGGCGGAACCGCCGCCGCCGCCACGCAAGAAGACGCGGCCGTCGAAAGGCGCGGTCGAGCGGCGGCTGAAGAGCAAGGCCGGACGCGGCACGATCAAGAAGCTGCGCGGCCGGGTGGAGAACGATTAAGCACCACACCAAGGTCGCGTCGTTTCGAAGCGGTGAAATCGAAGGCGCCTGGCTGTTGGTTTGCCGTGCCGATGCCTCTTCCACTTATCCGCTGCAAGTGTCTATCCCCGCGCCTGCATTCGCATTGGTGCCGAAATACCCGCAGCCCGTCACGTGACGCTTTCGGGTCGCCGTTCGCGTTTGATAATGGCATGTTGCGGCGATCCACCACCGCCATGCGAGGCAACCCATGCTCGTTCTGCCCAAGGGCGTCCGCCACATGCCGGCCTATCTGCCGCGCACCGCCCAGGAGGCGCTGGTCGAGAATGTCAGACGCATCGTCCAGCAGGCGCCGCTGTTCGTGCCGGCCATGCCGCGCACCGGCAAGGAGATGAGCGTGCGCATGACCAATTGCGGCCCGCTCGGCTGGGTCACCGACAAGGAACGCGGCTACCGCTACCAGCCGACGCATCCGCTGACCGGAGAGCCATGGCCGCCGATCCCCGAAGGCCTGCTCGATCTCTGGCGGCAGGTGTCGGGCTATCCGCATCCGCCGGAGGCCTGCCTCATCAATTTCTACACGGCCGAAGCCAAGATGGGCTTGCACCAGGATCGCGACGAGGCCGATTTCTCCGCCCCCGTCATCTCCGTCTCGCTGGGTGACGACTGCCTGTTCAGGGTCGGCCAGACGACGCGCGACGGCGCCACCAAATCGTTCAGGCTGAAGAGCGGCGACGTCGTCGTGCTTGGCGGCGAGGGCCGCCTCGCCTTCCACGGCGTCGACCGCATCTATCCTTCAACCTCGGCTCTGCTCAAAAACGGCGGCAGGATCAATCTGACGCTGCGCCGGGTGACGAAGCCGGAAGGGGGCGCCGCCCTTACATAAGCCGATCTTAACCCCCGGGCATTATTAAGGCAGCCAAGGTCGTGGATGCACGGAATATGATCGCAATGGCACCGGTCAATCAGACTGCCCCCAACCGGTCCGATGCCCGTTTCGCGGCACTTGTGTTGTGCGCCGGGATACTGATCGGGCTGCGCTATCATGTGGGATTGTGGACGTCAGACGAGCGTGGCCTGTCCGTGGTCAGCCACGGGATGCCCTATTGGGACTTTACAAACCTGTGGGCGGGTGGACGTATGGCGCTTGATGGGCATGTCGCGTTCCTGTTCGACATGGACAGCTATCGCGCAAGTCTGCGGCAGTTGTTTTCGCCAGACCTTCCCAATCAGGAGTGGAGCTATCCGCCCAGCATCCTGATTTTCGGCGCGCCGCTTGCTCTGTTGCCGATCTTTTCAGCCTACTTCGTCTGGACGTTCGGCACCCTCTTTTGCCTCTGGCTGGCCGTACGGCCACTGAAACTGGGCACGCTTGTCGAAGTGGCCATCCTTGTCTGTCCGGCCGTGCTGATCAATGCGGCCTTCGGCCAAAACGGCGCCTTGACGACGGCCTTGCTCGTTGGCGGATTGGCGGCGGCGCCGAAGCGGCCGATCCTGGCCGGGCTGCTGTTCGGGTTGCTGACGGTCAAGCCTCATCTTGGCGTTCTGGTCCCGTTCTGTCTGTTTGCCAGCGGCAGTTGGCGCGCCATCGGTGCTGCCGTACTGTCATCGGCGGCGCTGTTCCTGTTCACCGGAGCCTCGCTCGGATTCGATGTCTGGCGACTGTTCTGGACCGAAACCCGCCCCTTGATGACGGCGATACTGGAAGCGCCTTATCCGCAGCCCTATCAGTCCAATGCGGCAACCATGTTCTTCCTGGCTCGTGCATCTGGTTTGGGACTGGCCGCGGCTTATGCTCTGCAGGCCATTGCCACGCTTGCGGCGATCGCAGCAGCCATCTGGGCTTGGTTGCCGTGGCGGCAGGTCGAGCATCGCGAACGGGTCGTGCTCACCGCCGTGCTGGCGACGCTGGCGACGCCTTACGGCTACAGCTACGACACGATCGGTCTGGCCGTTGCCGTCGCCTATATATTCGCGACGCGCAACACCATGCCCAGGATTTTTCTGGCGTTGATCTGGCTCTATCCGGGCATCGCCCATCTGATAAACAATGCCGGGCTTGGCATCGGCGTGATGGTGCCGTTGTCACTGTCGGCATGGATGCTTGCCAACATCGTTGCCCGCGAGCACAGAGCCCCGGTTGCGGCTACCGACATGCCGTCGCCGGAAGCTTGATTGTGTCTATTGGCGCGCTTTGATGTCGGCGCGGATGAGCACGGTCACCGATCCGTTCTGAAGCAGCGCGCGGTAACCCTCCAGCGCCTTGGCGATCGTGACATTGTCCCTCAAGGGCGTTGGCGCACGCGGCTCTGCCGTTCCGTCGTCTACCACGATGTCCGGTCGCTTGGCAGCAAGTTCGCGGGCAATCGCCAGAATATATTCCTGACGCAGGGTCTCCAGATCCAGCCGCTGGGCAGGATCCTGCGCCAACTGGATAAGAATCCCGGCATCATTGACCATCCAGGCGGAAGGATTGCGTGCCACGACACGGGCGCCGACCATCCGGGCGAGCGGGTTGCCAGCCTGCAGCTGCGAACCGATTGACATGAAAGTTGGATGATCAGTGACGCGGCTGACGGCGACCGCCGCTGCGTCAAGATCACTGCGTGGCTGGGCAAACGCCAGACTTTGTTGCACCACGATCAACTTGACGATCGAAAACAAGCCAAGCAAGGCGCCAGTCTTGGCTAGTGCAGGCAGGCTTTGCAGCGGTTTCAACCGGATAGACTGAAGCATCAGTGCCAGGACGCCGAATGTCAGGAACGGCAGCGCCTGATAGGTCCACCCTTTGCCCATGATGACGAAGGCGGGGACGTAGGCCGCTCCCGCCAGAAGCAGTATTTTCGCATCGCGATGGAGACGACCGGGATAGACCATGACCAGCGTTGCCGCCGCCATGCCCGCGAACATCGTGACAGGCCACAGCATCAGCATGCCGAACACCGGGATGCGCAACGGCAGATAGACCTGGCGCAGCAAGGGCAGCACTTCGGTAAAGAAGGGCTGCATGAAAACGGCGAGCACAACCAGGTAGACGACGGTCAAAGTGCCGCCGACCATATTTTCCGTCGTCAAAAGCGGGTGGAGTGAGCGTCGCTGCAGCGCAATGACCATGGCCGGCACAGCCAGCGAGAGCACACTGTAGGGTGGTTTGATCATGACGAAGATACCGGCGCCGACACCGGCTCCGAACCGCTCGGCGACGCTGCCTGCACGAAAATCCGCCGCGCGGTCGCGCGCCGAAAGCAATGCCAGCCAGGGCAGCAAGGCAATGACGGCAATCTGCTCGCGTTGGCCGAAATCCGGCGGGAACAGGAACAGCACGACAAACACCGCCGCTGGAATGATCCAGACGCATTGTTTCAGCGGTTTTTCGTCCCCCCGCACTAGAACGCGCGCGGAATAGTAGACAGAAGTTACCGCGAACGCGGCTAGGCCCACGCTCACCCAAATCTCCGCTGCAAGCCCTGTCAGCCGTTCCATGACGAGGAAAGGCAGATAGAGCCAGGTTGAAAAAGGTGGGTTGCCCTCGGCGATATCGGCATAAAGCCGCTCGTCGCCCAGGACGCGCTCGCCAACCGTCAGCAGCCACGATACGTCGACATTGCTCGGCACGACGACGAGTGACACGGCGATCGTATAGGCAACGACCAACAGCGTCGCGGCAACCGGCGCGCCGAGACGAAACACGGCCCGGCGAGGCTTCAAGTCTGCCGGCTTGACGGGAGCAACAAGCGGCGAGTCCATGCCAACAGCCTTCATCATCAGAACAGTTGGTCTCTAGCAGATCAGCGGTTAAAGGCGTTCTAACCGGTCGGCTGAGCACAGCCTGCCCGCCAGCCAGGAAGAAAAAGAGGAGGATTAGGGTTTCCGGAAGCCGGAATGAACGGCCCGTATCAGCCTCCGGCCCATCCCCGATGCCAAACGCGGCTCAAGACAGGGGCGAAAATGTCGCCGAGATCAGCTGGAAAGGCAGTGCGCCATAGGCCGCGACTGTCGCCTCATCACCCCATTGCCGGAACTGCCGGGAGGGACGCGCCTCCAGCGTCAAGGCATCCCTCTTGCCGTCAAGCGTCACCTTGCCGCGAAAATGCAGCACCCGTTCCCGACCGGACCGGCTGATGGCCATGGCGCGCAGGCGGGCGACATGGTGGTCATCGGCATTGATCTCCATCTCGATGCGGCGCCGGACCGGTGGCACGCTGATCCTGACCGTGATGGCCAGCATCATGTTCCCCGTCGTGCGCGGACAAGGTATGAATTCCGAGAACACCGGCAGCGCCGCCTTTTCGGCCGGCTCAGCGCGGGCTGCCCTGCCGCGCCAGGCCTTGGCTGGCGGCTCCTGCCGCAGCCGGACGCTCTTGCGCCGCAGCCGCAATTGCTTGGCGAGGCCACGCGACAACCAGACCAGCCGACCGAAATCGGTCCGCGGCTTGGCCTGCAGCATCGCCGACCAGCGCGAAAGACCGGTGCGGTCGGCCATCTGCAGCACGCGCGCCAGCACGCTGTCCGGCACTGCGACGCCGGTTTCAAGCGCGAGGTAGGAGAGCGCCACCGCCGCGGCAACGGTAAGCCCACGCCTGGCGACGATATCGAGGAGCACGTCCCAGGCGACATCGCCGCCGCGAATGGCCACCACGCAGTCGACCAGCCAGTCGCTGTGCGTATGGGCGTCGAGCCCGCCATGCGCGATGGCAAGCGCGATGCGGTCGGCAGCCGAGGGCACCAGCACGCCGATGTCGCTGAACGCGGCCGCGACAGCCCGTTGCCATATGGCCAGGTCGTCTTCTTGGCTTTGCTGCGAACCATCATAGCCAAGCTGGTGCAGGTCGATGTCGCCCAGATTGCCCCTGAAGAAGTTCATGGAGCGCAGCGACGCCAGCCTCGTCCTCAGATATTGCGGGCTGACACCGGTAGCGATCTGCCAGTCGCCGTCGCGCAGCACGTCGAAGGCCGTTTGCATGTCGTGGGGCCGCACCAGTATGTCGATGTCGTGCGCCACACGGCCGCGTTGCGCCGAGGCGTTCAAGGCGGTCCGGCTGGCGCCCTTGATCAGCATCACCCGGCATCCGGCATCCACCATCGCCTTCAGCGCCGGCTCGGCTTCCCGCATGGCCATGCGGGATTTGGTCCACAGCATCTTTTGCAGCCCTACGAGCCGCGGATAGGCGGCGTGGCCGGCCAGCTTCCTGCCGAACCTGTCGGAGATCGCGGCCAGCAGCCGGTGCTCGCGGAAGGAGACGAGATCGATATCGTTCTCGTCCAGCCAGCGCGCGGCGCAAGCAGCAGCGGCATCCTCGTCCGGAAGCAGCGCTGCCTTGAGCAATTGGTCGAGCCCGCCGGTCGGCCACGACCAGCCATAATCAGGGAAGCGTCGGTCGATACCGCGGATATTCGCCATCAGCCCGGACCGGCCTTGTTGAGGGCCCGCCGCAGCATGGCGAGCCGCGCCACTTCCAGATAGCCGCGGTCGCGGGCCGCGTCGCGCCCATAGGACAGGCTGCCCGGTCTGATGCGGCGCAGCGCCAGCACCTCGTCCATCATATCGAGGGCGAAGCCGGCCTCGCGTGCCCGGGCGATCCAGTCGATCATTTCGCCACGGCCGCCAGGCGGGTCGATGACCGGCCCGACGGTCTCGGCGACCTCGCGTCGGATCAGCATGGTCGAGCGCGACCAGCCAGGCACGGCGGCTGCTTCGGGCGCGTCGGGCAGGTCGTTGCGGAAGTTCCGCAAATGGCAGAAGACACCCGATGTCGCGGGAGAGCTCTCGAGATACGCGAGCTGTCTTTCGATCTTGCTCGGCAGCCACAGATCGTCGGCATCGAGCGTCGCGGCGAATGGCGTCGTCAGCGCCGCCATGCCGCGGGTCGTGGCGCTGCCAGGCCCGGCATTCTCCTGCCGCAGCAGGCGCACCGGCATGCCGAGCGCATCGATCACGCCGGCAAGATTTCCCGGATCGGTTGAGGCCTTGAACCGATTACGCCTCGATTTCCAACGCCGACAGCGGCTTGGAGCAACAGGCCAGGATGAAGCCGTCATCGATCTCATGATCGAGGATGCCGCCATTGTGGCTCATCTCCACATCGCCGTAGACTTTCTTGACCTTGCAGGTTCCACACAGGCCGAATTCGCAGGCCGCGGGTATCCGCACGCCCCAGGCGCGCGCCGTCTGCAGCACGGTCTGGCCGGCGACACATTCGGCATCGACGTCCGAAAGCGCGAAGCGGATCGCTGTCGCGGCTTCGACGGGAACAGGGGCGCCGTCCTGTGCGGGCGACGCGAACGGCGCCGGGATTTCCTCCACCACCGGCGCGGCGAAGCTCTCCTGGTGGTATTTCGTCATGTCGAAGCCGGCGCCTTCCAGCATGCCGCGCACGGCCCGCATGAAAGGGTCGGGACCGCAGCAGAATATCTCGCGTTCGCGGAAATCGGGCGCCAGCAGCGGCAGCCTTATGGCATCGATACGGCCCATATGGCCGTACCAGCCCTCACGGCTTGAGCGCTCCTCGATCATGAAGCCGAGCGACAGGCCGGGCATATGGCCGCCGAGCAGTTCGAGTTCCTTGCGGAAGATGATCTCTTCGGGGCGCCGCGCGCAGTTGACGAAGCCGACATCGGTCCATGGCGCGCAGTCGTTCAGCCAGCGCAGCATCGACATCATCGGCGTCACGCCCGAGCCGGCCGAGATGAACAGATATTTTGCCGCCGGATGGCTGTGCAGCGAGAAATCGCCGGCCGGCCCATAGGCCTTGACGTGCGATCCGGGCCTCAGATTGTCGAACATCCAGCGCGTACCGATGCTGCCGGCTTGCGCCTTCACCGTCACGGCGATCGAGAACGGCCTCGATGGCGACGATGACAATGTATAGGTGCGCATCAGCGGCCCGTCGGCTGTCGGCAGTTCCAGCGTCACGAACTGGCCCGGCTTGTAGCGGAACCAGGTCTGGTTGTCGGAGCGGAAGGTGAAGGTCTTGACGTCAGGAGACTCGTCGCTGACGCCGGTCACTTCCAGCACCTGGAGCCTGTCGTTCCATGGCGCCATCTGGTCGAGATGGCGGTAAAGGCCAAGATCAGTCATCGCGTTCATCCCTTGGCCTCTCAGGCGACACTGCGGAGCGCTGGTCGACCATCCTCGGCGAGGCGCGGACCAATGAAGCGCGCATACCAGTCGACGAACTGGATCACGCCGCCCTCATGCAGCTCCGAATACGGGCCTGGTTCGTAGGCCGGCGACAGAATGCCGAAGGCGTTTTCCTCGACGATACGGCGATCCTGATCGTTGGTCTCGGTCCACACATGGATGAGTTCGGCGAGATCGTAATCGACGCCCTCGACCGCATCCTTATGCACCAGCCATTTCGTCGTCACCGCGGTTTCCGTGGCACTGATCGGCAGCACGCGGAAGGTGACGGCATGGTCGATCAGGATATGGTTCCAGGTCGTCGGATAGTGATAGTGCATCAGGGTGCCGATGCGGTCGGCCGAGACGCTGTCGGAGAGGTTCTTCTTCACCGCCCGCTTGCCGTTCATCGTGTAGCTGACCGCATCGCGCAGCAGCGGCGCGCGCGTGGCGCGATATTGCCCGGCCGGGTCGATACGGAACTTGCTCGCCAGGCCCGCCGCCTCGCATTTCGCCCAGTGCGCCAGCATTTCCGGATCGCTGTCGGCGCCCTGTACACCGGTCACGGTCGGCGCCTCCGGGAAGGTCTTGCAAAGCTCCGGATGGTTGCCGGCGCAATGGTAGCACTCGCGGTTGTTTTCCCAGACCAGCTTCCAGTTGCCCTTCTCGATGATGGTGCTCTCGAAGGCGATCCTTGCTTCGCTCAGCCGGTGCGGCTTGAGATAGGGTTCGATCATCGCCCGCATCGGTGCGAAGTCGGCGGGCTCCTTGGCCAGGCAGATGAAGATGTAGCCGGCCACGCTCTCGCAGGCGACCGGCTTCAGGCCGAACTGGCTTTTGTCGAAGCCGTCGGCCATCTGGCGGGCGAACAGCAGGCGGCCGTCGAGCTCGTAGGTCCACTGGTGATAGGGGCAGACCAGTTTGGCGGCCAAGCCCTTGTCGGTGTTGCAGACGCGGCTGCCGCGATGGCGGCAGGAGTTGTGGAAGGCATTGATCTTGCCCTGCTGGTCGCGCACCAGCACGACCGGATAGTCGCCGATCTGCACGGTGATGAAGCTTCCCGGCTTCGGCAATTCGCAATCATGGCCGATGAACAGCCAGTCGCGATACCAGATCAGCTCCATGTCGAGCTTGAAGTAGTCCGGGTCGGTGTAGAAGGGCTGTTCCAGCGAAAAGCCCTCTCTGCGGCTGTTCAAGAGCCTCAGCATATCGATGCGCACATCCATGTCCTGTCCTCGCATTCAAGGACTGAACCGGAGGGGAAGAGAGGAAGGATGGGACGCAGGCCGGTAAAAGCGCCGGACATGCACTATCCGCCCCTTGACCGCCCGCCGCGATCAGTCGAGTTCAAATATCTCGGGCTGGTTTCCGGGCTCTGGAGTGTCCTTGCGGACTGTCGCGACACCTTCCCAGGCTTTCGCCCAGTGGTCTCCCGTTGCGACTTGAACTCCACCACCGTTGCGGGGGCAGCGCCGGACTTTGACCGGCTTCCCAATTCTCCGCCCCGTCGTCACGAAGCGGCACCTGAGATGACATGATCTAACCACGACAGCGCTTGCGACATCGGCATGAAAGCGACATCGCATCCATGTGGCGCGACACGCATGCGCAACGAGCTGGTCGCGAACAGCGGCAGCGAGAATCATGGCGGTGACGGCGCGCCGGGCGCCGGGAGTCGGCCCCGATTGGGAGCAAAAAAGGGTTACGGTTTCGAAAAGTGACTATTAGCAGATTCTAAAATCGAACCGAACGGTTCGTTTCTGTTGACGGTGCGTGCAGGACGGTGTGAACGCTGAGCCTCCGATACAGTCGGTGATGGCGGCGCCGATTTTAATTAACACTTTGATATTGCATGGAAAAAAATCTTATGTGGGGGATCTTGGTACAATTTCAAGTGGTGGATTCATGGTCCACGTTGAACATCTTCGTGATTGGAAACGGCTAGCTGGCTCTCCCACATCGGGGTCGTCCGAACGACGCGATTTTAATCCCAAGACACGCCGCTAGACGGACGGAAAAATACTGGAGTACCAAAAAATGAAAAAGATTGTCCTCACTGCCGCCGCCTTTCTGGCCATTTCCGGCAGCGCCTTCGCTGGTAGCGACAACTATGGTTCGAAGGCCCCCGCGGCCACCGCTGTCGACAGCTCCTACACCGCTTCGGTCAAGAAGTCGGAACCGGCTGCCCAGACGCCCATCCACGGTTCTGACCGCAACCTGTTCGGTAACAACTAACAGTCGATCTCCAGCAGGCGGCGGGTTTTGACTCGCCGTCCTGGCGACACTCGAAGAATTCAGGAGACTTGAAATGAAGAAGATCGCTCTTGCTGCCGTCGCCATTCTGGCCATTTCCGGCAGCGCTTTCGCCGGCAGTGACAATTATGGCTCGAATGGCGCCAGCCAGCCGGCCGCCACGTCCACCGACACCTCATATACCGCTTCGATCAAGAAGTCCGAACCGGCGGCTCAGACGCCCACGCACGGTGCTGACCGCAACCTGTTCGGCAACAACTAACTTTCCGACATCAGGCGGCGGCAAGCCCGCCGCCTGAGTTGGAATATACCGGAGTACCCGAAATGAAAAAGATTGTTCTACCGCCGCCGCACTTCTGATTGCCGCCGGCAGCGCCTATGCGGCCAACGACAATGTTGGCGGCACCGACATCAACAAGCAGGCGACGACCGCCAACATAGACGCTTCGCATACCGGCTCGATCCGCAACGAAGAGTCGCCTGTCTACAAACTGCTCAATTCGTCGGGTGACGTCCAGAAGTCCGCCCCACAGGGCAGCGACCGGAACCTCTTCGGCCGTTAATAGCTGATGTGGAATACAAAAAGAGCCGCAGGCCGATGCCCGCGGCTCTTTTTCATCACCAGAACCTGTTTCAGGCCGCCTTTGCCTCTATCTCGTGAAGCGCGAAGGAGCGGCCGTCCGCGTCGAAGATATGAAGGTCGCCGGCATCGGCGGTCAGCCGCAGCGTCGAGCCGCGCTTGACCTCGACATTGCCAGGCAGCTTGGTCACCAGCGGCAGGTCGGCCCTGCCGATGTCGACATAGACCAGCTGGACCTCGCCGAGCTGTTCGACATAATCGACCGTCCCCTCGAACAGATAGTCCGTGCCGCCGGCGATCGCGAGATCTTCCGGCCGTACGCCGAAGCTTACCGCCGCTCCCTTCGCAGATGCCGGCGTTGCGATCGGCACTGTCGCCTTGCGGCCGCCGACATGGCTAACGACGGTTGGGCTGCCGGTCCTGTCGACGGTCGCCGGCAGGATGTTCATGGCCGGCGAGCCGATGAACTGGGCGACGAACAGATTGCCGGGCCTCTTGTAGAGTTCCATCGGTGTTCCGACCTGCTCGATATGGCCCTCCTTCAGCACCACGATACGGTCGGCCAGCGTCATCGCCTCGACCTGGTCGTGGGTGACGTAGATCATGGTCGTCTTGGGCATCGATTCCTTGAGCTTGGCGATCTCGATACGCGTGGCGACACGCAGCGCCGCGTCAAGGTTCGACAGCGGCTCGTCGAACAGGAACACTTTCGGATTGCGCACGATGGCGCGGCCGATGGCGACGCGCTGACGCTGACCGCCCGACATCGCCTTGGGCAGACGGTCGAGATATTTGGTCAGCTGCAGGATTTCCGCAGCCTGGCGCACGCGCTTGTCGATCTCGGCCTTGCTTTCCTTGCCGATCTTCATCGAGAACGCCATGTTGTCGTAGACGGTCATGTGCGGATAGAGCGCGTAGGACTGGAACACCATGGCGATGCCCCGCTTCGACGGCGGCACGTCGTTGACCACCTCGCCGTCGATCTTGAGCTCACCCGAGGTGATCTCCTCCAGCCCGGCGATGGAACGCAGCAAGGTCGACTTGCCGCAGCCCGACGGGCCGACGAAGACGATGAACTCGCCCGATTTGATGTCGAGGTCGATGCCGTGGAGAATGTTGAGATTGCCGTAGGACTTCTTCACCTGTCTCAGCGTGACATCGGCCATGATTTTCTCCCAGTGATTTGAAATTCAGTCTGTGCGCCCGAACCAGGCGCCGTAGCCGCCGAGGCGGATGGTGCCTGCGTCCGCCTTCCCGGAAAATCCGTGTCCCGGCAAAGGTTGCAGCGATCCGCCGCCAAGGTCAACCTCGGCCGGCTTGGCGCTCAGATTGAAGACACAGACGATCTGCTCATAGCCCGCCCGGCGCTTGAAGGCGACGGTGTCGCCCTGGCTTTCGATGAAATTGATATCGCCCTTGGCCAGCGCCGGATGGGCGCGACGGAAGGCGAGAAAGCGCCGGTAGTGCTCGAGCAGTGACGTGTCGTCGCCCTGCTGCACGTTGACCGCCTGCGACAGATGCTTGGCCGGCACCGGCAGCCAGGGCTTTGCCTGGGAGAATCCGCCGTTCTTGGCGCTGCCGTCCCACACCATGGGCGTGCGGCAGCCGTCACGGCCCTTGAATTCCGGCCAGAAGCGGATGCCATAGGGATCCTGCAGATCCTCGAAGCGCAGATCGGCCTCGCCGAGCCCCAGCTCTTCGCCCTGGTAGATGCAGACCGAGCCGCGCAGCGACATCAGCAATGCCGAAATGACCTTGAGATAGGCGATCGGGTCAGCCTCATTGGCGGCCCAGCGCGAGGCCGGGCGCATCACGTCATGGTTGGAAAACGCCCAGCACGACCAGCCGTCGCTGGCGACCTTGCCGAAGGCTTCCAATACCGAGCGGACCTTGGCGGCGCTGATCTTTTCAGGCGCCAGGAAGTCGAAGGAATAGCACATGTGCACGCGCTTGCCGCCAGCGGTGTAGGCCGCGACCACTTCCAGCCCGCGCTGCGAATCGCCGACTTCGCCGACAGCGGCGGTTGCCGGATATTCGTCGAGCAAGGCGCGGAAGCGCTCGAGGAAACCGAGGTTTTCCGGGCGGCTCTTGTCGTAGATATGGTCCTGGTAATTGTAGGGATTGACCGCCGGCGCGGTCTGGTCGTTACGCTCCTCGGGCGGCAGCGGCGGATTGTTCTCCAGCCCCTGGCTGTGGAAATAGAAATTGATGGTGTCGAGGCGGAAGCCGTCGACGCCGCGCTCCAGCCAGAAGCGGGTGACGTCGAGCAGCGCGTCCTGGACCTCATGGTTGTGGAAGTTGAGATCCGGCTGCTCGGCGAGGAAGTTGTGCAGGTAGTATTGCTGGCGGCTGGTGTCCCACTGCCAGGCCGATCCGCCGAAGATCGACAGCCAGTTGTTGGGTGGCGTGCCGTCGGGTCTGGCGTCCGCCCAGACATACCAGTCCGCCTTGGGATTGGTGCGGCTCGACCGGCTCTCCTTGAACCACGGGTGGATGTCGGCGGTGTGCGACAGCACCTCGTCGATCATCACCTTGAGGCCCAGCCGGTGCGCTTCCGCAACCAGCGCATCGAAATCGGCAAGCGTGCCGAACATCGGGTCGACGTCGCAATAGTCCGACACGTCGTAGCCGAAATCCTTCATCGGCGATTTGAAGAAGGGCGAAATCCATATGGCGTCCGCGCCAAGCGCGGCGATGTAGGGAAGGCGCCGCACTATGCCTTTCAGGTCGCCGATGCCGTCGCCGTCGGAGTCCTGGTAGGAGCGCGGATAGATCTGGTAGATGACCGCGCCACGCCACCAGTCACGGTCGATGGCGGGATCTGGTCTCGAAGTCGCCTTCAAAGCCGATTGCATTGTCTCAACCTCCTTTCACCGAGCCGGCCAGCAGCCCGCGGACGAAATAGCGCTGCAAGGAGAAGAAGACGATCAGCGGCACGATGATGGTAATGAAGGCCGATGTCGTCAGGATCTCCCAATTGCCGCCGCGTGAGCCGAGCAGCGCATTGAGCTTGGCCGTCAGCACGATCTGGTCGGGCGCCGTACCGAGGAAAACCATCGCCACCAAGAGATCGTTCCATACCCACAGGAATTGGAAGATGGCGAACGAGGCAAGCACCGGGAAAGACAGCGGCAGCACGATCTTGACGAAGATCTCGAAGTCGCTCGCGCCGTCGATGCGCGCCGATTCCATGATCTCACGCGGCAGGCCGGCAATGTAGCTGCGCAACAGGTAGATGGCGAAGGGCAGGCCGAAGCCGGTATGCGCCAGCCAGATGCCGAGATAGGTCTTAGACGGTACGCCGAAGAAAGTGCCGACGCCGTTGTAGAGCCTGAGCAGTGGAATGAGCGACATCTGCAGGGGGACTACTAGCAGGCCAATGATGACCGCGATCAAAAGCGCGCGGCCGGGAAAGCGCATCCACGCCAGCGCATAGGCCGCGAAGGCCGCGATCAGGATCGGGATAACCGTCGCCGGGATGGTGACCGTCAGCGAGTTCATGAAGGAGCGGCCGATGCCTTCCGAGAACAGCACGGTCTGATAGTTGTCGGTGGTGAATTTCGGTGGCGCCGAGGAGGCGAAATAGACGCGCTGGCCGCGATCGCCTTCGAACGCCTTGGGCGAGGCAAGCACGAAACTGCCGTCGGCGTTGACCTGCAGGGTCACGCCGTCACCGAGGTCCGCTGGCGTGCCGGCCGGATACTGTGTCGGCGCGGCGGCCTTGACACCGAAGGCGCTGATCGCGCGCTTGGCGCCATCGCCGAAGATGTTGCCTTCGATGACGTATTTGCCGTCCTTCTGGGTCTGCGTCGAGGCGGCCGGCAATCGTCCGGCCTCGGTCTGGCTGGAACTGGCAAAGGAATTCCACCAGCCCGAGGCGACGATCTGATCCTTGTCGCGCAGCGACGAGACGAGGATGCCGAGCGTGGGGATGGTCCAGATCACGACGAAGACCAGCACCGCGATGTGGACGCCGAAACGGCCGACAAAGGACTTTCCGGTGGTGACGGCCATCTCAGTGCCCCCCCGTCTCTTTGTTGGCCTGACGGATGTTCCAGATCATGATCGGAATGACCGCGATCATGATGATGATGGCGATCGTGGCACCGCGGCCGAAATCGCCGCCGCCGCGGAACATCCAGTCGAACATCAGATTGGCCAGCACCTGGCTGTTCCATTGGCCGTTGGTCATGGTCAGCACGATGTCGAACACTTTCAGCACCAGGATGGTGATTGTGGTCCACACCACCGCGATGGTGCCCCAGATCTGCGGCACCATGATCTTCCAGAATATCTGGAACGGGTTGGCGCCGTCGATGACCGCGGCCTCCAGCGTTTCTTCCGGAATGCCGCGCAGCGCCGAGGACAGGATAACCATGGCGAAGCCGGTCTGGATCCAGATCAGGATGATCATCAGGAAGAAATTGTTCCAGAAGGGCAGCGATATCCACACCTGTGGCTGGCCGCCGAAATGCTGGATGACGGCGTTAAGCAGGCCGATCTGGATCTGGCCTTCACCACGATATTCGTAGATGAACTTCCAGATCACGCTGGCGCCGACGAAGGAGATGGCCAGCGGCAGGAAGATCAGGCTCTTGGCAATCGTGCCCCACCAGATCTTGTCGGTGAGCACGGCGATGATCAGGCCAAGGAAGGTGCAGGCCGCCGGCACCACCGCCAGCCACAGGATGTTGTTCAGGATCGAGTTTCGCAGATCCTGATCGCGCAACGCCCATTCATAGTTGGCGAGCCCTACGAAACTGGTGCCGCCACGGTCGAAGACGGAGAGCCACAGCGTCGCGATCACCGGATAGATCAGGTAGATGGTCAGGATGATCAGAGCCGGGCCGACGAACAGCCAGGGCCGCACCAACCCCTGCCGGCGCAGATTGTTGACGGCAGCCGTGCCGGAGACCCCGCGCGAGGGGAAGATCAGGTCGAGCAGTTTGTTGGCGCCCCAGAAATAGGCGACACAGCCGCCGACGCCGATGATGATGACAAATATGGCCGAGAAGATCTGAGTCGCCATGGGTCCCTCTCCCTGCGCATGATCGGCCAGGCAGTGCTGGCGACCGGATGCACCGACTTTCAGTTGTTCGGAACAATCGAAACGCTAAGGCATCCGGTGTGCGGCGCCGGTCGAACCCGGGCCGTAGCCCGGATCCAGCAGGACGATATGGAAGATTCAGGTCGCGCCGCAGCGGCCTACTTGATTGCGTCCCAGCTCTTCTGGACATCGGTGGCGACGTCCTGCGCGGACTTGCCCCCGACCAGGTCGATCATGCCGGTCCAGAAGGAGCCCGCGCCGATCTTGCCGGGCATGAGGTCGGAGCCGTCGAACCGCACCGTCGTCGCTCCGATCAGGATCTCGCCCTGCTTCTTAAGCGCCTCGCTGCCATAGGCGTCCTTGTTGGCCGCCTTGAAGGGGGTGACGAAGCTCTTCTGCGCCATCCACAATTCATGCGCGAGCGGCATCTGCAGGAACTTGATGAATTCGCGCGATGCCTTGGAATCCTTGGTGATCATCACCAGCGTTCCGGCCACTTCCAGCGGCGTGCCCAGTTCCGGCTTTGAGGCGAAAGGCGGATAGTAGAAGAAGTCCGCGTCCTGGCCGAGCTTCACGCCCTCGGGGAAGAAGGAGGGGATGAACGACGCCTGATGGTGCATGTAGCACTTCGGCGGCACGGTAAAGAGGCCCTTCGGGCTGTCGCGGAAGTCGGTCGCGGCCACCGCCTTGGCGCCCCCATCCACCATCTTGTCGTCGGTGGCGATCTTGCCGAAAATGTCGATGGCGCTGACCACAGCCGGATCGTTGAACGGGATCTCGTTCTTCACCCATTTGTCGTAGACTTCCGGCGGCTGCGTGCGCAGCATGAGGTCCTCGACCCAGTCGGTCGCCGGCCAGCCGGTGGCGCCGCCGGAGCCAAGCCCGATGCACCAGGGCTTGCCGCCATCGGCGATGATCTTCTTTTCGAGGTCGGCGAGTTCCTCCTGCGTCTTAGGCACCTTGTAGCCGGCTTCCTGGAAATTGTCGGGCGAGTACCAGACCAGCCCCTTCACGTCGATCTTGAAGGGAAAGGCGTAGAAGCCGGACTTGCCGTCCTTGCCTGTGTAGGTGCCGAGCTTGGCCCAGGAGTCACCCGCGGCGTAATTCTCCTTGATCCAGGCGGCCACGTCGTCGCCCAGCGGGGTGAGCACGCCCTTGGAAGCGAGGTCCTGGATGAGGCCCGGCTGCGGCAGGACGGCGATGTTGGGCGGGCTGCCGGCCTGGGTGTCGATGACGATCTGCTGCTCATAGTTCTCGGACGATGAATATTTGACCTCCGCGCCGGTGGCCTCGGAGAAATAATCGAGTACCGAACGGACAAGCGTCTCGTCCTCGCCACGCCATGGTCCGAAGATCGACAGGGTCTCACCCTTGAGATCGACTTTCTTGAGGTCTTCGTAATTCGCCCAGTGAAAACGCGGATCCTCGCCTGGCTTGAACTTCAGTTCGGCCTGCGCGGGCGCGTTCAGGGCGAGCGTGGCAAACGCTACACCCAGCAAAAGCATTTTCTTCATCGGTATTCCCTCCCAGTGGGTCACATACACCGGACGGAACCTCCATTCCGCCCGCCGACGCCGCAGGACTGTGACTCAGTCGCAAGGGAACCGCAACCTTTCGAAAAGTCTTCCAAAGCGCTTTGGCTATTTCGATCTCGCCATTGAATCGACCGGAAGTCAAGAGGGTCAGCAGGCTAATCGATTTAATTTCGAGCGCTTAGAGGTCGAATAGTGCGTCGCAGCACAGTTTTTGGCACTGCAGCAGCAACTTTTTGTTTCAAATTCACTCCTCGCACGCTTATGGTCACCATCTCACGGCTGCGCCCTTGCGGCGCTTGGGTCGATTCAATTAAAAGCGCTTTGAGGCAAGGAGGCCTCTTGTGAACCTCAAGCAGCTCGCGCATATGCTGGCGCTCTCGCAGACCACGGTAAGCCGTGCGCTGAACGGCTATCCAGAGGTCAACGAGGAGACGCGCAGGCGCGTCATGGACGCGGCCAAGCGGCATGGCTATCGCCCGAACCCGAGCGCGCGTCGGCTGGCGACAGGCAAGTCGGGCATGATCGGCTACGTCCTGCCGACAGGTGCGGCCGTCGACATCGATCCGCATTTCGTCGAATTTCTCTCGGGCCTCGGCGATTATGCCCGCGCGCACGAACTCGACCTCGTATTGTCGCCGGCCGATGCCGACGACCAGGAGACGACCTACCGGCGCATCGTCGCCAACCGGCAGGTCGACGCCGTCTACATTTCCTCGCCATGGCCGGCCGACCGGCGCGTGGCGCTGGTCAACACGCTCGGCATTCCGTTCATCGTCCATGGCCGCAGCGAAGGCTCCGGCTTCGACTATCCCTATCTCGACATCGACAATGAGGGCGCCTTCCACGAGGCGGCGCGCCTGCTTATCCAGCTCGGTCACCGGCGGCTGGCGCTGATCAATGGCGACGACCGCGAGACCTTCGCCATCCACCGCGAGCGCGGCGTGCGCCGCGCGCTCGCCGCGAGCGGGCTGACCCTGGGCGACCGCCATGTCTGTTCCGTCGTCATGACCGAGGAGAATGGCTACCGCGCCACCAGGCGCCTGCTCGAACAGGATGGCGCGCCCACCGCGATCGCCTGCTCCAGCCTGATCATGGCGCTGGGCGTCGTGCGTGCGGTGCGCGACCTCGGCCTGACCATCCCTGGCGACTTGTCGCTCATCGCTCATGACGACGTCTTTCCCTGGCTGAGGCCCGAAAATTTTTCCGTTCCGCTATCGACGACGCGCTCCTCCATCCGTCTCGCCGGCGCGCGCGTCGCAGAGCGGCTGGCGGCGCGGATCTCGGGGCTGGAAGAAGGCGCGCGTGGCGAGGTCTGGCCGGTCGACCTGGTGGTCAGGGGATCGGTCGCCGGGGCGCCAGTCTAGACGGTTTTAGGTGTAACGTTCATTCCTTAACCGCCTCAGCTGCCTTGATGTCCAGCAGCCCGTAGCCGAAGTCGTTGTCGCGCCCCTTGGGGCCGAGATCTTTCGCCGTTGCAGCCAGCGCCTTCTCGATGTCGTCGGCCGAGCGGTCGGGCGCGGCATGGATGAGGTTGGCGATGGCGCCGCTCACGATTGCCGCCGCGAAAGAGGTGCCGGTGACGACATCGGAACCGGCGCCGCTCGGCGCCACCATCTCGACGCCGGGGGCCGAAATGAAAACGTAGGCGCCGCGATTGGCCTGCGGCATCAGCGCGTCCCTGGCGTCGGTGGCGGTCACCGCGATGACGCCGTCGAAGGCCGCCGGATAGCCATAGGGCGCTTTCGGTCCATTATTACCGGCGGCTGCGACCAGAACCATGCCGAGCGCCCGCGCATTGCCGCAGGCGGTGCCGAGCAGGTCGTTCTGCGGGCCGACGAAGCTCATGTTGATGATGCTGACATTCTGCTCGGCAGCCCAGTCCAGGGCGGCCAGGATGACGTCCATGGTCGATTTGCCACCCTCGAAGGCGCGGGCATGATAGATGCGGGCGCCCGGGGCCATGCCCTCCAGCGCGCCGACACCGGCGATCAGCCCGTCGACCGAGGTGCCATGGTCGCGCTTTGCGATCGGCACATCGGGCATGGCATCGAATTGCGCGGCGATGACACCGGCCAGCGCCGGATTGGTCTCGTCGATGCCGGTATCGATGACCGCGACACGGACGTTCTCGCCGCTGGCCTGCTTGGAATCGAGCGCGATGCGGTCGAAGGCATAGTTGACGATGCCGGCCGCCTGCTGCAGCGAGTAGATGTGGTTGGGTTCGCGCCGCTGCGTGCGGCCGTCGGCGGCAAGCTGTGCCAGCACCACGCCGACGGGGCGGCCGTCGGGAATGCCGAAGCGCACCAGAGTGGTGCCGAGCAGGCGCGACTGGCGCTGCGAACGCACTTCAAGCCCGAAGGAGGCGGCAATCTGCTGCACTGCGGCGCCATCGCCATCGACCGTCACCAACACTTCGTCGGGCACGAATTCGCCGGCCACGGCGCGCGGCGGCTGAACGGCGATGAGGTCGGTCGGCGACACGATCGGGCCGCTCGGCGGCGGACCGGCCTGGTTGTTGGCAGGCGGCATCGCCGGTTCCGGCCGTGGTGCCGGCCCAGGCGCCAGCGCAGGCGCCGGGTTGGGAAACAGATCGACGATCAGGGCGGGAAGAAAGACCGGCTGACCAGGACCCGCGCCGCCGGCATTGTTCTTGGCGCCATTGCCATCCTTGGCGCAATCGGCGCCGGCCGCGTTGGCCCCGTTGCGACAGTCGATTTTCGTGCCGTCGGGATTGGTACCGTTGGTCTGCGCCGAGGCAGGCACGGCGGCGATTGTCATCGCCGCCGCCAGAGCAATTCCAGCAAAAGTGCGTAGCGGTTTTCCGTCCGGAATTGCGTAAAGGAAAGCAGACGGAGCGGGTTTACGTTTCGGTGAAACCGTGAACCGCTCCAGGATCGCCGCAAATCGAATGACCGCCTTAGCCGCCATCAGCCGGTTTCCTTCCCTCGCTCACAGTCTCGATGAAAGGCTGGGCGGCAATAAGGCCGAGCTCCTTGCTGTAGTCGGCCGTGTTGGCTGCGGGAATGGCGAGCCGGAACACGCCGTCGGCGGTCGGCCCGCCGATGATCCTCAGCCCATTGCCGCCGAGGAAGCTGGAAACGTCGGACATTTTCGCATCCGGCTTGAACTTGACCAGCGCGAACGGCATCTTCGCCAGATCGTCCTCGGCGCCGGCAATCTCGAAATCCTTGCCCTTGCCGCCCGGCTGCACCAGCGACTGCACCACGATCAGCGCCAGCAGGACCGCTGCCGCCGCCCAGGCGACGCCGACGGGTACCGCCATGAAGCGGCCCCAGGCTTGCGCCAGCCAGGACGAGCCGGTCGGCATCCGCGCCGGTCCTGCCTCGGCGTCGAGCGCCTTGGCGAAGCGGCTGAGCGCGTCGGCGGGTGGGCGGATCGCTTCATTGGCGGCTGATGTACCCGAGAATTCGGCCTCGGCCTCGCCAAGGGCCGCCATCGCTGCGGGGTCGCTGGCCAGCCACTCCTCGACGGCTTCCAGTTCCGCGCCTTCCAGAGAGCCGTTCAGATAGAATGGCAGCAGCGCTTCCATTTCGTCGCGGCGCGACATCTTTTCAGCGGCGCTCATGGCCACCCCCTGTCGTAACCGGCGGCCTTGAGGGCCTCGCCGAGTTTCTTGCGGGCGTAGAACATCCGGGTCTTGACGGTCGCCACCGGGATGCCGAGCACCTCGCCGATCTCGGTCACCGACTGTCCGTGATAATAGGCGAGGTCGATCACCGTGCGGTGTTCTTCGGGCAAGGCGTCGATGAAACGCCGCAAGGCGGCGGCCTTGTCTTCCTTCATGGTGACGACTTCCGGCGTGTCGGCGCTGTCGGGCACCGCAGCCGCGGCCTCGTCGTCGATCCAGTCTTCCTTCTTCTTGCGCAGCAGCGACAGCGCCTTGAACCGAGCGATGCCGAGCAGCCACGTCGAGACTTCGGAACGTCCCTCGAAACCCGGCGCCTGGCGCCACAATTCAAGGAACACCTCGTTCGCGATATCGTCAGCCATCATTTCCGATCCCGTCTGGCGCACCACGAAGCGGTAGACCCGCGCGTGATGACGCATGAACAGGAGCCGCACGGCGGCCCGGTCGCCCTTCGCGACCCGGTCGACAAGCGCGCGATCGGTCTCCGTCGCCGCCGTCATGGCCGGTCGAGCCGCCTGGCTCCTGCCTGCTCTGTCGCTGAACGGCCCAAAAAGGTTCATCCTCCGCCAAGGAATTTGCGGAGGCTAACCGAAGAGCGGGGAGGTTGCCAGAGTATCCCTTCTCCCCGTTCCACGGGGAGAAGGTGCCGGCAGGCGGATGAGGGGCAGCACGAGCGTTGGAGTGATCATATTCGACGTTTACGCTGCCCCTCACCCCGTATGGGGACGGGGAGAGGGGCGCCAACCTCACGGTTGCCCACTCACCCCAAAAACGGTTTCGCCTTCATCGTCGCCGGCACCGGGACACCCAGCCGGCTCAGCACCGTCGGCGCCAGCTGCAACTGGTCGAGCAGTACATCTGCCTCCGGCCCTTTGCCGGCGCCGAAATAATACAGCGCGAAATCCTGCATCTCGTCATCACGGCCGCCATGATGGCCGCGATCCGTTTGACCGTGATCGGCGGTAACCATGACCTCGTAGCCGGCCGCGATCCAGCCCGGCAGGAAGGCCGCCAGCATGCCGTCCATGGCATAGCAGGCATGGTCCATCTCGTGGCAGTCATGGCCGAAACGGTGGCCCATCGAATCCAGCGTGCAGGTGTGCAGGATGCCATAGTCGATGCCGTGGCGTTTGGTCAGCATGGTCAGCGTCGCGAACAGGTCGACGTCGCTCGGCGTCATCTGGTTGCGGGCGTTGTAGCCGGTCATCGTGTGGAAGCGGCCATACGTGATCGGCCCGCCGGGCTCGTCATATTCCATGTCCTCGACAAGATCGAACGGATAGGACCGGAAGAATTCCGACCAGTAGGAGTGGGTGACCGCGCCGGTCTTGCCTCCGGCCTTGCTGACTTCGCAGAAGATGTCCGGCTGCTCGACCCGAAACCGGTTCTCGTTGGACAGGATACCGTGCACCTGCGGCGACACCCCGGTGTGGATAGAAGCGTAGCAACAGGCGGAGGTCGACGGCAGCACGGAACGCATTTTCCACACTTGCGCCTCGCCGGACTGCACCCAGCCTTCGAGATTGCCCATTAGCCGGCGCCAGTTCCGGTACGGCACGCCGTCGAGGACGATCAGCAAGAGTTTGGATTTGAGCGCCACGGGCTCCTCCATGCAATTGTCCGCGGAAAAGAGCGCGCCGCGTGTCGTTTGAACACGCGGCGCTGTTCAGTCTCAGGGAGATATCAGGCGTTCAGCCAGCACTCGCCAAGCGCATAGCCATCCATCATTTCGCCGATCGGGTTTTTCACCCAGCCGCTGATCTTGCTGGTCGCGGCCGCGTCGATGAACTGGTTGAAGAATGGCACGATCAGGCCGCCTTCGTCGCGCATCATCACCGCCATGTCGTGATAGATCGCCTTGCGCTTGTCCTGGTCGAGTTCGCCGCGCGCCGCAAACAGCATCTTGTCGAATTCCGGCCGCTTGAAGCGCGTGTCGTTCCAGTCGGCGGTCGAGACATAGCCGGTGGAATACATCTGGTCCTGCGTCGGGCGTCCGCCCCAGTAGGAAAGCGAGAAGGGCTGCTTGTTCCAGACTTCCGACCAGTAGCCGTCGCCGGGCTCGCGCTTGATCTCGATCTTGATGCCCGCCTTGGCGCAGGACTGCTGGTAGAGCTGGGCGGCATCGACGGCGCCGGGGAAGGCGACGTCGGAGGTGCGCAGCAGGATGGAGCCGCTGTGGCCCGACTTCTTGTAGGCTGCCGCGGCCTTCTCCGGGTCGAACTTGCGCCGTTCGATGGCGGTAAACAGCGGATAGGCCTCGTTGATCGGGAAGTCGTTGCCGACCGAGCCGTAGCCGCGCAGGATCTTCTCCAGCATCTCGTCGCGGTCGATGGCGAGCTTCAGCGCCATCCTCAGATCATTGTTGTCGAACGGTGCGGTGTCGCAGAACATGTTGAACGGGTAGTAGCCCCGGCCCGACACGTTCTCGATGCTGACGCCGGGGATGCGCTTGACCAGGTCGACGACCTTCGGCTCGATACGGTTGATCATGTGGACCTGACCGCCCTGCAGCGCCGCCAGCCTGGCCGTGGCGTCGTTGATGACGACGATCTCGATCTGGTCGGCATGACCCGCCTTGTCGCCGCGCCAGTAATTGGCGAAGCGCTCGCCGCCATGGCGCACGCCTGGTTGGTTGACCGTGACCTTGTAAGGACCGGCGCTGATGCCGGCGTTGGGATTGTCCTTGCCGCCGTTCGGCTGGATGACGAGGTGATAGTCGGCCATCAGATAGGGGAAATCGGCGTCGGCGTCGCCGAGCGTGACGATGACTTCCTTGCCGCTGGCCTTGATGCCCTTGATGTTCTTGAGGACGCCGAGCGCGCCCGACTTCGATTTCTCGTCGGCATGGCGCTCGAGCGTGGCGGCGACGTCTTCGGCGGCAACGGTCTTGCCATTATGGAATTCGATGCCGTCGCGCACCTTGATCGTCCATGTCTTGGCGTCCTTGGACGCGCCGATCTCCTCGGCGATCAGATGCGTCAGGCTGTTGTCCGGCATCAGCCTGACAAGATATTCGCCCCACTGCTTGCCAAAGCTGTAGGTGACCTGGCTGAGGTTCAGCGCCGGATCGAGGCTGTTGGTCGATTCGCCGCCCTGCAGGCCGGCCTTGAGGATGCCGCCCTTGACCGGCGTCTGTGCGAAGGCTTTCCCGGCCAGCGTCGTTGCCAGCGCCGCCGATACGCCCAGTGCCGCGGTGCGGCCAAGAAAGTCGCGACGCGATATCCGGCCCCGGCCGGCGAGTTCAGCGAGATGGTCGAGTTCAGTCTTCATGTCCTACCCCTTCTTGAAAAAACAACGTCACACAGGCGACGCCCGTCCGAAGGACGGTGGCGTTCTTGTGTTGCATGCGGATGACGGCCGCCCCTGATTCGGCCGATCGCTAATTCCCCGCACTTTCCATGCGCCGCCCCTTGATCGCCTTCTCCAGCCAGCCGATCTCCATCTCCGGGACCGACGACAGCAAAAGATCGGTGTAGGCGTCGAATGGCGGCGTCAGCACCTTGCTCTTGGAGCCGTAGCGCACCACCTCGCCCCGATACATCACCGCGATCGAATCGGCGATCGACTTCACCGTCGCCAGATCGTGGGTGATGAACAGATAGGCGACCTTTTCGTGCTGCTGCAGGTTCAAGAGCAGCTTGAGGATGCCGTGTGCCACCAGCGGGTCGAGTGCGGACGTTACCTCGTCGCAGATGATCAGCTTGGGCTTGGCGGCCAGTGAGCGGGCGATGCAGACGCGCTGCTTCTGACCGCCGGAAAGCTCGGCGGGATAGCGGTCGATAAAGCCCTTGCCCATCTCGATCTCGTCGAGCAGCTCGGCTACACGCCTGTCGCGCTCCCTGCCGCGCATGCCGAAATAGAATTCGAGCGGCCGCCCGATGATGGTGCCGACGGTCTGGCGCGGGTTCATTGCCACGTCCGCCATCTGGTAGATCATCTGCAGCTGGCGCAGATCCTCCTTCGGCCGGTCGGCAAGCCGGTTGGCCAGCGGGCGCCCATCGAAGGTGACCGTGCCTTGTTCTGGCGGCAAGAGGCCGGTGATGGCACGCGCCAGCGTCGACTTGCCGGAGCCGGATTCGCCGACCACGGCCAGCGTCTGGCCGGGATAGATATCCACCGAGACGTTCTTCAACACCTTCACGTGGCCGCCCCCATAGGCGGCGGTGACGTTCTTGACCGACAGGAACGGCGTGGCGCCGGGGTTCTGCTCGGCATGTTCGATCTCATGCACCGAGACCAGGGCGTTGGTGTATTCCTGGCGCGGCTCCTTGATGATCTGGCGGGTGCCGCCCCATTCGACGAGCCGGCCATGGCGAAGCACCATGATCTCGTCGGAGACCTGGGCGACCACGGCAAGGTCGTGGGTGATGTAGAGCGCCGCCACATGGGTGTCGCGGATGGCATCCTTGATCGCCGACAGCACGTCGATCTGCGTCGTCACGTCGAGCGCCGTCGTCGGTTCGTCGAAGACGATCAGGTCCGGCTCCGAGCACAGCGCCATCGCCGTCATCACGCGCTGCAGCTGGCCGCCCGAGACCTGGTGCGGAAAGCGTTCGCCGATGGTTTCCGGATTGGGCAGGCTGAGTTTCCTGAACAGCGCGACGGCCCGCTTCTCGGCCTCGGCGCGTGTCGCCGTGCCGTGCAGCAGCGTGGCTTCCACCACCTGATCCATAAGCCTGTGCGCCGGATTGAAAGCCGCCGCCGCCGACTGCGCGACATAGCAGACCTCGCGGCCGCGCAGCTTGCGGAAACCTTCCTTGCCGCCTTTCAGGATGTCGCGGCCGTTGAGAATGACCTCGCCGCCGGTGATGCGCACGCCGCCACGGCCATAACCCATCGACGACAGGCCGATGGTCGATTTGCCAGCACCGGACTCGCCGATCAGGCCGAGCACCTTGCCCTTCTCGAGCGTCAGCGAGACATCATGCACCAGCACGATGTTCCTTGGCGCCTCGCCGGGCGGGTATACCATCGCCTCGATGCGCAGGTTGCGGATATCGAGCAGCACGCCGGGTTTCGCTTTGCTGTCTGCCATCACCCGCGTCCTCCCTTCAGGCTTGTCGTGCGGTTGAGGATCCAGTCGGCCACAAGATTGACCGAGATGGCAAGGGCTGCGATCGCGGCCGCGGGAATGAGCGCGGCGGCTATGCCGAAGACGATGCCGTCCTTGTTCTCCTTGACCATGCCGCCCCAGTCGGCGTCAGGCGGTTGCACGCCAAGGCCGAGGAAGGACAGCGTCGACAGGAACAGCACCGCGTAGATGAAGCGCAAGCCGAGTTCGGAGACCAGCGGCGACAGCGCGTTTGGCAGGATTTCGCGGAAGATGATCCAGGCGCTGCCTTCGCCGCGCAGCTTCGCTGCCTCGACGTAATCCATGACGTTGATGTCCACGGCGACCGCGCGCGACAGGCGATAGACGCGGGTCGAGTCGAGAATGCCCATGACCAGGATCAGCGTCACCAGGTTCGTCGGCAGAACAGAGAGCACGACCAGGCCCATGATCAGCGTCGGGATCGACATCAAAAGGTCGACGAGGCGCGACAGGATGGTATCGAACCAGCCGCCGAACACCGCCGCCGAGAAGCCCAGTATGGCACCGAGCGAGAACGACAGCGCGGTGGCGAGAACGGCGATGAACAAGGTGATGCGGGCACCGTAGATCATGCGGGACAACAGGTCGCGACCGAGGTTGTCGGTGCCCAGCCAATGCACAGCCGACATCGGTTCCCAGACGTCACCGACGATCTCGGCATTGTCGTGCGGCGAAATCCACGGTGCGAAGATCGCCGCCAGCACGAACAGGGCGGTCAGCAATAGGCCGATCAGGGCGGGGATGGGGATGCGTTTTATATCGAGCATGCCCGCCCCTCACTTCGGATGTCTGAGACGCGGATTGGCGACGATCGCCGCAATGTCCGCGATGATGTTGAGGCTGATGTAGACGGCGGCGAAGATCAGGCCGACCGCCTGCACCACGGGCACGTCGCGCTTGGTGACGTGATCGACCAGATACTGCCCCATGCCGGGATAGACGAAGATCACCTCGACCACGACGACGCCGACAATGAGATAGGCGAGGTTGAGCATGACGACATTGATGATCGGCGCGATCGCGTTCGGGAAAGCGTGCTTGCGGATGACGGCGAAGGCCGAAAGCCCCTTGAGCTCCGCCGTTTCGACATAGGCCGACTGCATGACGTTGAGGATCGCCGCGCGGGTCATGCGCATCATGTGGGCAAGCACCACCAGCGTCAGTGCTGTCGCAGGCAGCGCGATCGCCTGCATCCGCTCGCCAAAGGGCATGCCGTCATAGACGGTCGAGATGGCGGGGAAGACCTGCCATTTCACGGCGAAGAAATAGACCAGGAGATAACCGACGAAGAATTCCGGGAAGGAGGTCGAGGCGAGCGCCAGCCCGGAGATTAGCTTGTCGACCCAGCCATTGCGGTAGCGCACCGCGATCAGACCCAGGATGATCGCCAGCGGCACAGCCACGATCGCCGCCCAGAAGGCCAGGAACAGCGTGTTCCACAGCCGGTCCTTGATCGAGGTGGCAATGTCCTGCCCGCTCGACATGGCCGTGCCGAGGTCGCCTATGAGCACGCCGCCAAGCCAGCGGAAATACCTGATATAGGCCGGGTCGTTGAGCCCGAGCTGCTCGCGCAGATTGGCGAGCGACTCCGGCGTCGCCGACTGTCCGAGTATGGCTTGCGCGACGTCGCCGGGCAGGATCTGCGTGCCGGCGAAAATCAGGACCGATATGGCCAACAGAAGGATGATGCCCAGCGCGATGCGCTGGGCAATTAGTTTCACAACGGGCGATGACATCTCCGCAAAGCCGGACTCAGGCCTGCAGCCAGCACTTCGCCAAGGCGTAGCCGTTCATCAGTTCCTGGTGCGGATCGTCCACCCAGCCATCGACCTTGGCGCCGGTGGCGTCGATGAACTGGTTGAACATCGGCAGGATGAGGCCGCCTTCGTCGCGCACCATGACAGCCATGTCGTGGTACATCTGCTTGCGCTTGGCCTCGTCCAGCTCGGCGCGTGCGGCGAGAACCATCTTGTCAAAGTCCGGGCGCATGAAACGCGTGTCGTTCCAGTCGGCGGTCGACAGATAGGCGGTCGAGTACATCTGGTCCTGGGTCGAGCGGCCGCCCCAATAGGAGGCGCAGAAGGGCTGCTTGTTCCAGACTTCGTTCCAGTAACCGTCCCCGGGCTCGCGCTTGAGCTCGATCTTGATGCCGGCCTTGGCGGCGCTCTGCTGGAAAAGCTGGGAAGCATCGACGGCGCCGGGGAAGGCAACGTCCGAGGTCCTCAGCAACACCGTGCCGTCGTGACCGGACTTCTTGTAGTGGAACTTGGCCTTGTCGGGATCGTACTTGCGCTGCTCGATCTCGGTGAACAGCGGATAGGACGCGTTGATCGGGAAGTCGTTGCCGAGCGAGCCATAGCCGCGCAGCACCTTGGTCAGCATCTCCTCGCGGTCGATGGCGAGCTTGAGCGCCATGCGCAGGTCGTTGTTGTCGAACGGTGCCGTATTGCAATGCATGATAAACACGTAATGGCCCGGACCGGCATGGTTGCGGATGGTCACGCCCGGCACGCGCTTGATCAGGTCGACGATCTTCGGCTCGACGCGGTTGATCATGTTGACCTGGCCGCCCTGCAGGGCCGCCGTGCGCGCCGTCGCGTCGTTGATGACGATGACCTCGATCTGGTCGGCATGGCCCATCTTGTCGCCCTGCCAGTAGTTGGCGAAGCGCTCGCCGCCATGGCGCACACCAGGCTCGTTGGTCTTGACCACGTATGGACCAGCCGAGATGCCGGCATCCGGCTTGTCCTTGCCGCCATTGGGCTGGACGATCAGGTGATAGTCGCTGAGCAGGTAGGGAAGGTCGGCGTTGGCTTCCTTGAGCGTCAGCACCACTTCCTTGCCATTGGCCTTGATGGTCTGGATGCCCTTCATGTAGCCGAGCGCGCCGGATTTCGACTTTTCGTCTGAATGGCGCTCGAGCGTGGCGGCGACGTCCTCGGCGGTCACGGTTTTGCCGTTGTGGAACTCGACGCCGTCGCGGATCTTCAGCGTCCAGGTCTTGGCGTCCTTGGACGAGCCGATCTCCTCGGCGATGCGGTTCTCTAGCTTGCCATCCGGCGACAGCTCGACGATCATTTCGCCCCAGCACTTGCCGAAGGCGAACGGCACCTGCGTCATCATCAGCGCGGGATCGAGACTGTTGGTGGATTCACCGCCGACCAGGCCAGCCTTCAGCGTGCCGCCCTTGACCGGACCCGCGGCGCGCGCCGCGCTTGACAGCAGCGCGTTGGCGAAGGGGGCGGCGATGCCGAGGGCCGCGGCCCGGCCGAGAAAATCACGACGGCTCAGTTTGCCCGACGCAACATGCCGGCTAAGGAATTCCAGTTCGTTTGACATTTTGAGTTCCTCACTCTGTTGGTTCGACTCTGCGGTCGATTTTCTTGCTTCTTGTGAGGGGAATAATGACTGCAAGGGAAAGCAGTAAGCAAGACCGAATACGACATGCCGTGGCGTAAATCGCACGTCGCATTTGGACCAATGAAATCGGCCCTCAAAGAAGCGCGCGTGGGACCTTTTCCTCGAAATTGCGTTGGAAGACGAGAGTTTCGCCCTCATAGGCCTCGATTCTGGCGCTGACGATGAAATTTTCAGCGTCGGATCGCATCTCGGCCAAGGTTTCGGTCCGCACCGACCATCCATTTCGCGACAGGGTCTGCGTCCAGTGCGTCTTGCCCGAGGCTGACAAAGGATTGTCAGGATGGATTGTCCAGGTCTCGCGGACGATGCTGCCATTGGCCAGGCCATGGTCGAGATCACGGACTTCGCCGAAGTCGTCCGTTATCGAAAGCATGACAATTCCGGTCTTTTCGTCGCGATCGACATGGCGTTCGGATTTGGCGGGCCGAACCGTCTCGGTCGCCCAGGGTGTTGCGCCTTCCGGCTCGGCGAATGTTGCTTCGTCGCCCGCCGCCAACGGGCGCAGCGGCAGGGATAGCGCGGCGGCCGACAAGGTCAATTGCACCGGCTCCGGCGAGGGCCAGATGGCGGGCCAATAGGCGTTCGACACCGCGATGCGCAGGCGGTGGCCGGCCGGCACCCGGTAGGCGCACTGGTCGAGCACCACGCGCGCCGACGCGGTTTCGCCCGGCACCAGCGCTTCGGGGAATTCGTGCGAGTTGCGGTGCGTCAGATTGAGCACGCCATAGGAGATCAATTCCGAAGCGCCGTCGGGATGCACGTCGCACAGCCGGATGGCGATATTGGCCTGCGGGCGGTCGGAAGCGAGCGTGACCCGAACTTCCGGCGCACCGACGATATCGATGGCCTCACTGAGTTCCGGCTGGTCGAAACACACCGACAGCGCATCGTCGGGGCGCTGGTCGCCCGGCAGTTCCGGGCCGAAAGTGAACGGAAAATACTCGCCGCCGGCGAGCCCGCAGCTTTGCGGCGAGGCGACGATGGCTGGCCTGCCGCCACCGGGGATCAGCTCGATCGAATGCGTCTTGATGGCGGGCGACGGCCATTGCTTCTCCGCCACCCAGCGGCCTGGCCGTTCCGGGTGCCAGCGTGCCGGGCGCACGCTGTCCATCACATAGGCACGGTAGGCGGGGTCGTTCTCGACGCCGGTCTCGGTGCCCTTCAGCCAATGGTCCCACCAGCGCAGCGCTTCCTGCAGGAAGCCGATGGCCGGCTTTGGCCCGGCATAATGCGGGTATTTGTGGATCCAGGGGCCGACGATGCCCTTGACCGGCGCTTCGATGTTGGTGACGAGATGCGAGATCGTGTTGCGATAGCCGTCATGCCAGCCGCCGATCGACAGCACGGCCACCTTGACCGCCGAGAAATCCTCGCAGATCGAACCGCGTTTCCAGTAGGCATCGCGGTGCTGGTGGCTGAGCCACAGCGGCAGCAGGAAAGGCTGGTTCTCCAGCCGGCTGAGCCACAAATCGCGCCAGCGGTTGCCACCGGCAATCAGCGGATCCGGCGGCCGCGACGAATAGGAAAGCATCGTCGAGGCCCAGCCGAAATTTTCCAGCAGCAGGCAGCCGCCCTTGTAATGGATGTCGTCGGCATAACGGTCGACGGTAGAGCACAGGCTGATCACCGCCTTCAGCGCCGGAGGCTGCTTGGCGGCCACCTGCAGGCAGTTGAAGCCGCCCCAGGAGATGCCCATCATGCCGACATTGCCGTTGCACCAGGGCTGCGCCGCCGCCCAGGAGATGACATCGCAGGCGTCCTGCAATTCCTGCTCGGAATATTCGTCGTCCATCAGCCCTTCGGAATCGCCATTGCCGCGCATGTCGACGCGGATCGAGGCATAGCCGTGACCGGCGAAGTAAGGATGCGTCAGCTGATCGCGAAAGATCGTGCCGTCGCGCTTACGGTAGGGCAGGTGCTCGAGGATTGCCGGCACCGGATCGTCGCCGGCATCTTCCGGCATCCACACACGCGCCGACAGCCGGCAGCCATCCGGCATGACGATGCCCATATCGGGAAATTCGACGACCTTGCGGGGAAACTCGGTGACGGTTTTCATGGCGTCATAACGCCCGGTCGCGCCGCAACTTTCAATCGCGATTCGCGACTGGAGCAGCGAATTATGCAACCTGTGCCGCTACCGCAATTCATCCAGCAGTTCGGGGTGCCTTTCAAGCAGGGTCATCAGTTGAATGGTCGGGCCACTCGGCTCGATCAAACCGCGTTCATATTTGTCGAAGGCGTTCTCGCCAACCTTGAACAGAGATCCCGCCTCGCGCTGCGACAGTTTGAGTTTCGTGCGGACGCGACGGATGGTTGCAGGGGCGGGGACACCGTCGATCTTTTCCTTGAGAACACGCAGAGCCGCGTCGACAGCGATCATGTCGTCTCCGACATGCACGCCTTCGCCACCCGATGCCGGATAGTAACCTGGCAGGTCAACGATCATGCTTTCGCCCTTATAAGTCACGGTGAATGGACGCACTCCGCGCATCAACGTTTCTCCGGTTTCGGGAGAGATCATCGTATTCGTTTCACTGCTTTCTCTCGTCGCCATGGTCATTTCTCCTTGAACGACATGATCATGAATTCGGTCACGACATCTGCCTGGAATTTCACGTAGAGGATCAGGTCGCGTGACGGGACATGATAGACATCCTGCCAGACCCGATGATCCGCGAAGGTAGTCATCGACTTTACGAACATCTTTCGCGTCATGCTGCCGATCACCTCGACCACGCCCGCGCGATCGAAACCGAGGCCAATAGCATCGCGCAGCGCTGATGTTGTAATTGCCAGCGTATCGATAGACCCAAATGTCGTCTTGATCGCATCAAGATCATAAGCAGGCCTGCGCTTCTCCATGGCGCAATATGCCCCCATAAAGGGGGCAATTCAAGAGACGATCATCAATGAAATTCCGCAACCATCAATTCAGCGGGATGTCGTTCTCGGCCTTGCTTGCCTGATAGGCGCCCGACAACTCGTCGTAGCGCGCCGAGATTTTCCCGATGCGCGTCTCCAGCCGGAGGCGTTCGGCCTCGGGCAACGCCCGCACCAGCCTGCGTATGGAAAAGCTCTTCCAGTAGGCGTTCTCGGCATTGTAGCCGCCCGGATCGAGGGTGAAGACCTCTTTCAGGATCTTCAGGTCATGCGGGATGGCGAAACTGTCGCGCGAATCCTCGTGACTGAACAGGTAGTAGAAATTGTCGAAGCCGGTCCAGGTGATCGCCGACAGGCAGAGCGAGCAGGGCTCGTGCGTGGCGAGGAAAATAGCCTCCTTGGTGTCGACGCGCTCGGCCCTGGGCATCTCGTAAAAGCGCTTCAGGCAATGCACCTCGCCGTGCCAGAGCGGGTTTTCGATCTCGTTGTTGGTTTCGGCCAGCACCAGCGAGCGATCGGCCTTCCGCAGGATAGCCGCGCCGAACAGCTTGTTGCCATGCGCGACGCCCTCTTCCGTCTTCGGCACGATGTCGTGCTCGATGACGTCGAGCAGGCGGTCGATCAGCGAAATCTCGGTCATGACTGGGTCTCGTCGGGAAGATGGATCTCATAGGCGTGCGAGAAATGGAATTCCTCGAGATTGGAACCGTCGCCGCCGCGGTCGACGATCAGGAAATCCTGAGGCTCGCCGATCGGCGTCAGCACGCCATGCCAGAGATTGCGGGAATAGTTGATGCCTTGTCCGGGCGCGGTGATGAAGGCGTGCGGCTCGCCTGGGCCTTCCTTGCCGTCATGGCAAACGACGACGAGGAACGGGCGCGGCGACAGCGGAATGAACGCCTGGCTGCCGAAGGGGTGACGCTCGACCATGGTCAGCTTCAGCGGCATCTCGTAAGGCGTGCCGCGCACCATCGAGATCAGCACGCTGGCGTTCGGCCCTGTCGCTTCGGCGGTCGCCAGAGCATGGTAGCGCTCGGCCTTGCCGCCATTGATTGGATAGTGGGTGTCGCCGCCCATGTCGATGACGTCGCCGAACCCGGCAAAGGCCTCCCGGGTCAACGGCCGGGCCGTGATGCGGGTCACCGCGCGCGACCGCCGATATCAGCCCCGCCGAGCTTGGCGTGCCGGTTGACGTCCTTGTAGAGCAGATAGCGGAATTTGCCGGGGCCGCCGGCATAGCAGGCCTGCGGGCAGAAAGCGCGCAGCCACATATAGTCACCGGCCTCGACCTCGACCCAGTCCTGGTTGAGGCGATAGACGGCCTTGCCTTCGAGCACATAGAGGCCGTGCTCCATGACATGCGTCTCGGCAAACGGGATGACGGCGCCGGGCTCGAGCGTGACGATGGTCATGTGCATGTCATGGCGCAGATCGGCGGGGTCGACGAAGCGCGTCGTTGCCCAGCGGCCCTCGGTGCCGGGCATCGGCGTCGGCGCGATCTCCTGCTCGTTGGTGAAGAAAGCTTCCGGCGTGTCGAGACCGTCGACCACCTCGTAAGCCTTGCGAATCCAGTGGAAACGAGCGGCAGCCTTGGCCTCGTTACGAACCGTCCAGCCGCTGGCTGGCGGCAGGAAGGCAAAGCCGCCGGGCCTTAAGCTATGCTTCTTGCCGGCGAGCACAACCGTCAGTTCGCCCTCGACCACGAACAGGGCGCCCTCGGCGGCGGCATCGGGCTCGGGCTTGTCGCTGCCGCCGCCGGGCGCGACCTCGACAATGTATTGCGAAAACGTCTCGGCAAAACCGGACAGCGGGCGCGACAATATCCAGACGCGGGTCTCGTCCCAGAATGGCAAGGCGCTGGTGACGATGTCCTGCATCACGCCTTTGGGAATGACGGCATAGGCCTCGGTGAAGACGGCGCGGCCCGTCAAAAGCTCGGTCTGGCCGGAATGGCCGCCATGCGGTGCGTAGTAGGTGCGCTCGGGCATCCTGATCGTATCCATGGGTTCAAACCTATTGCGGTAGCATGTCCGTGAGGCGGAGCAGCGCGATGCGCTCGACCTGTTTGCAGGCGGTCTCGAATTCCACGCTGCGGCTGTTGCCGATGCGCGCCTCGAATTCCGCCAGGATTTCCTCCTTGGTCTTGCCCTTCACCGCGATGATGAAGGGGAAGCCGAAGGTGGTGACGTAGGCGGCGTTGAGCTTGGAGAACAGCTCGCGTTCCTTGTCGGTCAGCGCGTCGAGGCCGGCCGACGCCTGCTCCCGGGTCGATTCCGCCGTCAGCCGCTTGGCCTTGGCCAGCTTGCCGGCAAGGTCGGGATGGGCGTTGAGCACGCCGAGCCGCTCGGTTTCACTTGCGGCACGGAAGACACGGCAGAGCGCATTGTGCAGGCCGCCTGATGTATCGTGCGCCGGGCCGAGCTCCAGTTCGTAGGCCCGCTCCGCGATCCAGGGCGAATGCTCGAACACGCCGCCAAAGGCGTGCACGAACGTTTCGAACTCCATCTTCGATGGTCTGAGTGCCGCCGGCCTGTAGGGATGGTTCTCTTGCCAATGGTGGGCGATATCGATGCGCCGCGCCAGCCAGACCTTGTCGTGCGATTTCACATAGTCGACGAAATGCTTCAGCGCCGCCACCCGGCCCGGCCGCCCGACGAGGCGGCAGTGCAGGCCGATATTCATCATGCGCGGCCGCCCCGCCTTGCCCTCGGCATAGAGCGTGTCGAAACTGTCCTTCAGATAGGCATAGAACTGGTCGCCTGAATTGAAACCCTGCGGCGTGGCGAAGCGCATGTCGTTGGCGTCGAGCGTATAGGGGATGATCAGCTGCGTGCCGCCCTCATGCTCGAACCAGTAGGGCAGCTCGTCGTCATAGGTGTCCGACACATAGTCGAAACCGCCTTCTTCGGCCACAAGGCGCACCGTGTTTACGGAGGTGCGGCCCGTATACCAGCCGGTCGGGCGCTGACCGGTCACCTCGTAATGCAGTTTGATCGCCGCTTCGAGGTCGCGGCGCTCGTCTTCGGCACTGTGGTCGCGGTAGTCGATCCATCTCAGCCCATGCGAGGCGATTTCCCAGCCGGCTTCCTGCATGGCCGCAACCTGGTCCGGCGAGCGCGCAAGCGCGGTGGCGACGCCATAGCAGGTCACGGGGACCTCGGCCTCGCTAAACAGCCGAAGCAGCCGCCAGAAGCCGGCGCGGGCGCCATATTCGTAGATCGATTCCATGTTCCAGTGGCGCTGGCCGAGCCACGCCGCGGCGCCGACGATCTCCGATAGGAAGGCTTCCGAGGCCTTATCCCCATGCAGAACGCAGTTCTCGCCGCCCTCTTCGTAGTTGACGACGAACTGCACGGCGACATGGGCACCGCCAGGCCATTTCGGATCCGGCGGATTGGCTCCATAGCCGCGCATGTCCCTGGTGTAACGCATCGTCCCTCCCGCCGGGCATGGCCCGAAGTATGATCAGGATATCGAAAGGGTGCTTCTCGCATTCCCCCGAAAATTTTTGAAAGTGTTTTTGTCGCACTCCGCTCGACCGGGACTTATGCATCGCCTTTAATTGGCGCACAATTCGTCAGCAATGCTCGATTGTACCGGGCCATTCGTGTGTACCGAAAAATGGGAGGCGGCCAATGGCAGAAACGTCGAAAGCCGATGGCGGTCGTCTGACAACGCACGTCCTGGACACCGCCACCGGCAAGCCGGCGGCGGGATTGTCGATTTCGCTCTACCGTCTCGACGGCGACGCGCGGGCATATCTGAAGACAGTTACCACCAATGCCGACGGCCGCTGCGACGCGCCGCTGCTCGCAGGCAGTGAATTCCGCGCCGGTGAATACGAGCTGGTGTTCGCGGCAGGCGATTATCTGCGCGGCCAGGGCACGAAACTGCCGAAGCCGGCCTTCCTCGATAGCGTGCCGATCCGCTTTGGCATGGCGGAGGCGGTGCATTATCATGTACCATTGCTGATCTCGCCCTACGGCTATTCGACCTACAGGGGGAGTTGAGGCATGGCCAAGGTCAGTATCCGCAACGAGATCCGCTTCATCCTCAACGGCAGGGACGTCGTGCTGTCGTCCGTGGCGCCTGACGCGACGTTGCTCGATTGGCTTCGGCTTGACCGCTCGCTGCGCGGCACCAAGGAAGGTTGCGCGGAGGGCGATTGCGGTGCCTGCACCGTGCTCGTCGGCAAGCTTTCGGCCGACGGCCTGGTCTATGAAAGCGTCAATGCCTGCATCCGCTTCCTTGGCTCGCTCGACGGCACCCATGTCGTCACCGTCGAGCATCTGCGTGGGGAACCTGGCCAGTTGCATCCCGTCCAGCAGGCGATGGTCGATTTCCACGGCTCGCAATGCGGCTTCTGCACCCCGGGTTTCGTCATGTCGCTCTATGGGCTGTGGATGAAGTCGCCGGACCCATCGGATGCGGCGATCGAAAAGGCTTTGCAAGGAAACCTCTGCCGCTGCACCGGCTACGAGGCGATCATGCGCGCCGCGCACGCCATCTCCAGCTATGGCAAGGCGGCCAAGGATCCGCTGGCGGCGGAGCGCGAGATGATCACGGCGAGACTTGAGGCCATGCATGATGGCGCCCGTGTCGAGATCGGCGCTGGCAAGGCGCGGCTGGTGGTGCCGGCCGATGTCGATGATTTCGCTGCGGTGCTGGACAAGGAACCCGGCGCCACCATCGTCGCCGGCTCAACCGACGTCGGCCTGTGGGTGACCAAGCACATGCGCGACATCTCGCCGGTGATCTTCATCGGCGATCTCGATGGGCTTTGCACCATTTCGGAAGATGACGGCATCATAACGATCGGCGCCGGCGTCACCTACACCGAAGCCTTCTCGACGCTGTCGAAACGCATCCCGGCGCTCGGGCCGCTGTTTGACCGCATCGGCGGCGAGCAGGTGCGCAACATGGGCACCATCGGCGGCAACATCGCCAACGGCTCGCCGATCGGCGACACGCCGCCGCCCTTGATCGCGCTCGGCGCACGGCTGACACTGCGCAGGGGCGACAAGCGGCGCACGATCCCGCTGGAAACCTTCTTCATCGCCTATGGCAAGCAGGACCGGCAGGCCGGTGAATTCGTCGAGGCCGTGCACGTTCCTGTGCCGGCCAAGGGCACAAAATTCGCTGTCTATAAGATCACAAAGCGCCGCGACGAGGACATCACGGCGGCACTCGGCGCCTTTTTCCTGACACTGGCCAAGGACGGCACGGTCGCGGATGTGCGCATCGCCTATGGCGGCATGGCGGCAACGCCGAAACGGGCGTCGGCCGTCGAACAGGCGCTGCTCGGCAAGCCGTGGACGGAAGACACGGTCGAGGCTGCAATGGCCGAATACGCCAGGGATTTCACGCCGCTGACCGATATGCGGGCAAGCGCCGAATACCGGGCTCTGGCGGCTCGTAATCTTCTCTTGCGGTTCTTTGCCGAGACCAGCGGCACAAGCGAGCCGATCCAGGTTTCAAGATACGAGGCGGCGTGATGGGCTTGCGGATCACCTCATTCGGACAACAGGCCGGACGGTCGCGAGTAGCGTCCTTCTCTCCGTTCACGGGGAGAAGATGCCGGCAGGCAGATGAGGGGCGGCGCCGTGCTGTGCCAGCTGCCGGAAACTTGTCAGCCTTGGCGCGGCCCCTCATCCGGCCCTCCGGGCCACCTTCTCCCCGTGAACGGAGAGAAGGGAAAAGAGGCGCTCGATGAACAAGCACGCTGCTCCCAACCTCAAGGCCGAAAAAATCACCGGCGGTGTCGCCACCGACCAGCGCCATGATTCCGCGCACAAGCATGTCAGCGGAACAGCCATCTATATCGATGACATGCCGGAACCGGCTGGCACGCTGCATGTCGGCCTCGGCCTGTCCAAGGTGGCGCACGGCATGCTCAGGAGTGTCGACCTATCGGCGGTGCGGACCGCCGCTGGCGTCGTCGACGTCCTGACCTATGCCGACGTGCCCGGCGAGAACGACGTCTCGCCCAGCAACATGCATGACGACCCGGTGCTTGCGGAAGGCAAGGTGCAGTTCTTCGGCCAGCCGATCTTCGCCGTGGTTGGCGAGACGCGCGAGGCCGCGCGCCGCGCGGCGCGCCTGGCCAGGATCGAGTATGAAGAACTGCCCGCCGTGATCGGCATCTGGGATCTCGATCCGGTCAACGACAAGCAGGTGACCACGCCGCTGATCTTGCGCCGCGGCGATGCGGCCACGGTGATCGCGGCAGCGCCCCGCCGCATCAAGAACCGCATGTGGCTTGGCGGCCAGGATCACTTCTACCTCGAAGGCCAGGTGTCGCTGGCAATCCCCGGCGAGGATGACGAGGTGATCGTCTATTGCTCGACCCAGGGGCCGAGCGAGACGCAGCATCTGGTCGCCCACACGCTCGGCGTGCCGAGCCACGCGGTGACGGTGGAAGTGCGCCGCATGGGGGGCGGCTTCGGCGGCAAGGAAACGCAGGCCAACCAATGCGCGGCGATTGCCGCGATCGCCGCCAAGAAGCTGAAGCGCGCGGTCAAGATCCGCCTCGACCGCGACGAGGACATGACCGCTACCGGCAAACGGCACGATTTCGTCATCGACTATGAAGTCGGCTTCGACGACGAGGGCAATATTCTCGGCGTCGACTTCACCTACGCCTTGCGCTGCGGCTTCTCGGCCGACCTATCCGGGCCTGTCGGCGATCGGGCGCTGTTCCACTGCGACAACGCCTATTTCTATCCGAACGTGCTGGCCAAATCAGCGCCGCTCTACACCAACACCGTCTCCAACACCGCCTTTCGCGGTTTCGGCGGCCCGCAAGGCATGGTCGGCGCCGAGAGGGTCATCGACGAGGTGGCTTTCGCGGTCGGCAAGGATCCGCTCGAGATCCGCAAGCTGAATTTCTATGACCCGATGGAGGCGATCGGCAGCCGCAACGTCACGCCCTATCACCAGAAGGTCGAGGACTGCATCATCCAGCGCATCGTCGCCGAGCTCGAGGAAAGTGCCGGTTACGCGCGGCGCCGGCGCGAAATTTCGGCCTTCAACGCCAACAGCCGTTTCATCAAGCGCGGCCTGGCGCTGACGCCAGTGAAGTTCGGCATCTCCTTCACCAAGACAGAATCCAACCAGGCCGGCGCGCTGGTCCATGTCTACGCCGACGGTTCGGTGCACATGAACCATGGCGGCACCGAAATGGGCCAGGGCCTGCACCTCAAGGTGGCGCAGGTCGTTGCGGAAGAATTCCAGATCGACCTCGACCGGGTGAAGATCACCGCCACCACCACCGCCAAGGTGCCGAACACCGCGCCGACGGCGGCGTCCTCGGGCGCCGACCTCAACGGTATGGCGGCGCAGAACGCCGCCCGGCAGATTCGCCAGCGTCTGACCGACTTCGCCGCGGAAAAATACCAGGTTCCGATCGACCAGGTGGTGTTCCTGCCCAACCGTGTTCGCATTGGCAACCAGGAGATCAGCTTCAACGATCTGGTCAAGCAGGCCTATATTGCGCGTGTTCAGCTTTCGGCCGCAGGGTTCTACAAGACGCCGAAAATCCATTGGGACCGTAGCAAGGGCCAGGGCCACGCCTTCTATTACTACGCCTATGGCGCGGCCTGCGCGGAAGTGTCGGTCGACACGCTGACTGGCGAATATGTCGTCGAGCGCGCCGACATCCTGCACGATTGCGGCCGTTCGTTGAACCGGGCCATCGACATCGGCCAGGTCGAAGGCGGGTTCATCCAAGGCATGGGCTGGCTGACGACGGAGGAATTGTGGTGGGATGACAAGGGCCGGCTGCGCACGCACGCGCCGTCGACCTACAAGATCCCGCTGGCGTCGGATCGCCCGAAGATTTTCAACGTGGCGCTGACCGACTGGTCGCAAGCCTATGAGCCGACCATCCATCGCTCCAAGGCGGTGGGCGAGCCGCCGCTGCCGCATGGCATGGCGGTCCTGCACGCGCTGTCCGACGCGGTTGCCAGCGTCGCTGACCATAAGATCTGCCCGCGTCTCGATGCGCCGGCAACGCCGGAGCGCGTGCTGATGGCGATCGAGCGGCTGAAGAACGAGGTCAAGACCGGCGAGTGAAGGCCCGGCAAACGTGCAATCCCAGCCGAAAACCCTATATTCCCTGTATTCCCTGTGCGGGAACGTGAGCCATGAACTCGAAAGTGCAAAGCCTGAAAGCCTTTCTCGGCGGCGCCGGCCGGCTTGCCCTGGTCGAGGTAGCCGGGACAAAAGGCTCGACGCCACGCGAGAAGGGCGCTTTCATGCTCGTCTCGCAAACGGCGATCTTTGGCACGATCGGCGGCGGCCAACTCGAATATATGGCGATCGACAGGGCACGGCAGATGCTCCTCTCCCCCCTCGAGGGGGAGATGGCCGCGAAGCGGCCAGAGGGGGTCCTCGCAGGAGGCACCACCGCTACGTCGAGCACTGCTGCAACGACCCCCTCTGTCGGCTTCGCCGACATCTCCCCCTCAAGGGGGGAGAGAGGCCGCGCCGCGACGACCCCACCCGGCGGCTTCGCCGCCACCCTTCCCTCGAGGGGGAGGGGAACCCGCATCGAAGTCGACGAAGTCTGCGCTACGCTGGATGTGCCGCTGGGGCCCGAGATCGGCCAATGCTGCGGCGGGCGCGTGGAGGTGCTGATCCGGCTGGTCGATGCCGCACTCGCCGCCGAATTGGTGGCGGCCGCCGAAGCCGAGGAGGCGCATCTGCCGCATGTCTATATCTTCGGTGGCGGCCATGTCGGCCAGGCGCTGGCGTCGACGGTAGCGCTTCTTCCCGTACACGGCGTCGTCATCGAGACACGCGCCGAGGCGCTGGAAGGCATGCCGGAAACCGTGGAAACTCGGCTGACCCCGATGCCCGAGGCCGAGGTGCGCAACGCCCCGGCCGGCACCGCCTTCGCCATCCTCACCCATGACCATGCGCTCGATTTCCTGATCGTCGCCGAAGCGCTGAAACGCGACGACACGGCCTATGTCGGCATGATCGGCTCGAAGACCAAGAAAGCCACATTCAGGAACTGGTTCCTGAAGTCGGCGGATGGCGCGGAGGCCGAATTCGCTCGCCTCGTCTCGCCGATCGGCGGCGATGCCGTCAAGGACAAGCGCCCGCCGGTCATCGCCGCACTCGCCGCCGCCGAGATCATGACGGCGCTGGTCGTGCACGGGGCGGCCTTAAGTGGCGACCGTCCCCATGACAAGGTGATGGCGAGCTAAGCTTGCGGCGCGACTAAACCGGCCGTTTCAAGCCCAGATGCTGGCGCAGCGTGCGGCCCTCATAGTCCCTGCGAAATAGGCCGCGCCGCTGCAGCTCCGGCACGACGAGCGCGGCAAAGACATCGAGTTCGCCGGGGAAGTAAGACGGCATCACGTTGAAGCCGTCGGCCGCACCGCCTTCGAACCGTGCCTGCAATTCGTCGGCGACCTGCGCCGCCGTGCCGACGATACGCCAATGGCCGCGCGCGCCGGCGAAGTGACGGGCAAGCTGACGGATGGAGAGACCGTCGCGGCGCGATTGCTCGACGATCAGGGCCTGCCGGCTTTTCATCCCCTCGCTTTCCGGCAGTTCGGGCAGCGGCCCGTCGATCGGATAGCGCCACAGATCGGAGATGCTGAGATAGCTGGACAGCAGCGCCACGCCGACATCGTCGGGGATCAGCTCCTGCAATTCCTCATGTTTCTCGCGAGCTTCGGCCTCGGTTTCTGCCACCACGGGTGCTACGCCCGGCATGATCTTGATGTCGTCCGGCTCACGTCCATAGGCCGCCATGCGCCCCTTGAGGTCGTCATAAAAGGCCTTGGCTTCCTCGAAGGTCTGTGCCGCCGTGAACACGACGTCGGCGGTGCGGGCGGCAAGGTCGCGGCCGACATCCGAGGCGCCGGCCTGGACCATCACTGGCGCGCCCTGGGGCGAACGCGGCAGGTCGAGCGGATCGCGCACCGAAAAACTCTGGCCATCGTGGTCGGAAGCCTTGCCTTGCCATAGCCTGGTGACCACTTCGGCGAACTCACGCGCCCGTTCATAGCGGTCGGCATGCGGCTTGAGGCCCGTGGCGCCGAAATTGGCGGCTTCGATCGGGCTGGCTGAGGTGACCAGGTTCCAGCCGGCCCGGCCGCCGCTCAGATGGTCGAGCGAAAGGAAGGTTCGCGCCAGGCCGTAGGGCTCGTTATAGCTCGTCGATGCCGTCGAAACGAGGCCGATGCGGCCGGTCTGGACGGCGAGCGCCGAAAGCAGGCTGACCGGCTCGAAGCCGATCGAACGGGACGTCTGGCTGGCGATGTTGACATTGGCCTCGCGCAGGCCGGCGGCATCCTCGCAGAAGATCATGTCGAACTTGGCCGCCTCGGCCGTGCGCGCCAATTGGATGTAATGGTCGATGTCGACGCCGGCCGTCACATGCGCCTTGGGGTGGCGCCAGGCGGCGATGTGATGGCCTGTCGCCCACAGAAAGGCGCCGAGCTTCATCTGGCGGGACGCGGTCATTGGTCACCTCCGCCGGCAAGTCCAAGATGCGAGCGCAAGGTTGTCCCACGATAGCCCCCTCGAACGAGGCCGCGCCGCCGCAACTCCGGCACGACACGATCGACGAAATCGTCGAGCGCCGGACCCCGCGCCGGCATCAGGATGTTGAACCCGTCGCAACTCCTTGACCGGAACCGTTCCTCCAGCCTGTCGGCGATGGCGTCAGGTCCATCACCGGCGGCGAGCGAGACATTCATCAGCACCCGCACGGCGTCCGGATCGCGCCCGGCCGCCATGACGCGGCGCTTCAGATCGTCAAAGCGTGCCTTCGCGCCTTCTGCCGGCCCGTCGTCCAGCAGGATGACATCGGCGGTGCGGGCAGCGATATCCATGTCGGGCTCCGAAAGGCCGGACAGCACCAGCACCGGCATGTCCTGCGGCGAGCGCGCGACGTTCAGGGGTCCGCGCACCGAGAAGAACTCACCTTTGTGGTCGAGCAGATGCATTTTTTCGGGATCATGGAAGCGGCCGCCGCTCTTGTCGAACAGCAGCGCGTCCGGATCCCAGCCCTGCCACAGGCCCTGCACGATGCCGATGAATTCCTCCGCACGGCGTCGAAAATCCTCGTCCGAAAATCCTTCGGGCCTGCTGAAGTTGGCGGCCTCGCGCGGGTTTTGTGTCAGCGATGCGTTCCAGCCGACACGGCCGTGGCTGACGATGTCCAGGGACGCGAAACGACGCGCCAGATTGTAGGGCTGGTGGGCAACGGTCGAGGCCCCGGCGACCAGCCCGATCCTGCTGGTTGCAGTTGCCAGCGCCGCCAAGAGTGTCGTCGCCTCGAATGGGCTAATGGAAAGGGCGCTGCCAGGTCCGGAATCGGCAACGATAATCATGTCCAGGCCGACCTCTTCCGCCTTGCGGGCAAGGCCGGCAACAAGGGCGAAGTCCGCCGTTGGCATGGATGTGAGATCGAGGGAGACGGCGAGATGCATTGTCGTGGTGTTGGCCATCGGCTGCTCGTACCTCGTCCAAGGGGCGGATTGCCCGGGTCAAACCGCGCAGAGGACGAAGCTAAGTTCGTCCTCTGGCAAGGCAAGCCCCTTCGGGTGGGCCAGTGGGCGGTCACTCGCCGGCCAGCTCTATTTCCCGGCGAGAATATCCTTGATCAGCCGCTGGCAGCGCTCCGCCATGAAGTCGAGCAGCAGCCGCACCTTCGGGTCTTGCAGTTTCTTGTGCGGATAGACGGCGGCGAATTGCACCGGCGTCGGCGGCGTGTTGGCGAGGATCACCTTCAGCCGCCGGTCGCGGATGAACGGTTCGACCTCGAAGCGCGGCTTGTTGATGATGCCGCGCCCGGACAGTGCCCAGCCGGTCAGCACGTCGCCATCGTCGGTGTCGTAGGGCCCGTGCACCTCGAATTTCTGCGGCCCGGTCGGGGTCTGCAAGGTCCAGACATATTCGCGCGCGCCGGAATAGCGCAGCATCAGGCAGTCGTGCTTCCGGCCGATCAGTTCCTGCGGCTCCGCCGGTTCGCCGCGCGCTTCCAGATATTTCGGCGCGGCCACCAGCACACGTTCGCAGTCCATGATGCCGCGCATCCGAAGGCTGGAATCTTCGATGATGCCCAACCGGAAGGCGACGTCGATGCCTTCCTTCATGATATCGACATTGTGGTCGGAGAGCCTGAGCCGCACCTCGATATCTGGATATTTGTCGTGGAAATCGGGAATGCCCGAAGCCACCAGCCGGCGCCCGAGGCCGAGCGGCGCCGTCACCTTGATGGTGCCGCGCGGCTGGCCGGAGAGCGCCGAGACGGCCGCCTCAGCTTCGGTGATCGCCTCCAGCACCTGCTTGGCGCCGGCATAAAACACCGTGCCGTGCTCGGTCGGCATCAACTGTCGTGTGGTGCGGTTGAACAGCCGCACGCCAAGATGCTTCTCCAATTCCTTGATGCGGTTGGAGGCGACCGCCGGCGAAATGCGCATGTCGCGCCCCGCCGCCGACAGATTGCCGAGTTCGACGACGCGGACGAAGACGGCGATGTTGTCGAGATAGGCCATGCGGTTCCGTGGCTTTCATGCGGCTGCGTATAGCCAACCTAGTATTTTCCATTTTTTTTTGAAAGTCATCGCACACCTCGCCTCTTTTCGTTTGCGCGCCACACCGTAAAGTCACCCAATCGGCAGGGACGACTTCAATGATGGATTTCGCGATTTTCTGGGACTGGCTGAGCTTCGCCGTGCGCTGGCTGCATGTCATCACCGCCATCGCCTGGATCGGCTCGTCATTCTATTTCGTCGCGCTCGATCTCGGGTTGCGCCAGCGTCCGGGCATGCCTGTCGGCGCCTTCGGCGAGGAATGGCAGGTGCATGGCGGCGGCTTTTACCACATCCAGAAATATCTGGTGGCGCCGGCCGAGATGCCGGAGCACCTGACCTGGTTCAAATGGGAATCCTACGCCACCTGGCTGTCCGGCTTCGCCATGCTTTGCGTGGTCTACTATGCCGGCGCGGACCTGTTCCTGATCGATCCCAATGTGCTGCCCATGTCGGTGCCGGTCGGCATCCTGCTGTCGGTGGCAACGATCGGCGTCGGCTGGGTGGTCTATGATCTCCTGTGCCGCTCGCCGCTCGGCAAAAGCGACACCGGCCTGATGCTGGTTCTCTACTGCGTGCTGGTTTTCATCGCCTGGGGGCTGACGCACCTGTTCACCGGCCGCGCCGCTTTCCTGCATCTGGGCGCCATCACCGCGACGATCATGTCGGCCAACGTCTTCATGGTCATTATCCCCAACCAGAAGATCGTCGTCGCCGACCTCATCGCCGGCCGCAAGCCGGACCCCAAATATGGCAAGATCGCCAAGCAGCGCTCGCTTCACAACAACTACCTGACACTGCCTGTGCTGTTCCTGATGCTGTCGAACCATTATCCCCTGGCGTTCGGCACTCAATTCAACTGGGTCATCGCCTCGCTGGTGTTCATCATCGGCGTCTTGATCCGGCACTATTTCAACACCGTGCACAAGCGTGCCGGCAACCCGCACTGGATATGGCTCGGCGCCCTTGTCCTGTTCATGATCATCATCTGGCTGTCGACCGCGCCAAAGGTGCTGACCGGCGAACCGAAGGCTGCCGCCTCGGCGGAAGTCTATATCGCCTCCGCGCATTTCCCGGCTGTGCGCGACACCGTGCTCGGCCGTTGCTCGATGTGCCACGCGGCCGAACCTGTCTATGAAGGCATCTACCACGCGCCCAAGGGGGTGATGCTCGACACCGACGCCAACATCGCCAATCATGCCCGCGAGATCTATCTGCAGGCCGGCCGCAGCCACGCCATGCCGCCCGCCAATGTCAGCCAGATATCAGACAAGGAACGGGCGCTGCTGGTGGCCTGGTTCGAAGGCGCGGGGAAATAGGCATGAGCTCGACACTTCTGCGCGGCCGCACGCTGTCCTTCGTGCGCTGGCCCGAAGCCATCGATGATCATTCCGCCTGGCGCTACGAGGAAGATGGCGGCCTGCTGATCCGCGACGGCAGGATCGTCGCTGCCGGCGCCTATGCCGATGTCGAGAAACAAGCCGGTGAGGGGACAAACAAGATCGATCACCGGCCGCATCTGCTGCTGCCAGGCTTCATCGATACGCACGTGCATTTCCCGCAGATGCAGATCATCGCTTCCTATGGCGCCGAATTGCTCGATTGGCTGAATACCTACACCTTCCCGGAAGAGACGAAATTCGCCAACGCGCAGCATGGCCGCCGCATTGCGCGGCTGTTCCTTGACGAGACGGTCCGCCACGGCACCACAACGGTGGTGGCTTATTGCTCGGTGCACAAGGCGTCGGCCGAGGCCTTCTTCGCCGAATCCCATGCGCGCGGCATGCTCAACATCGCCGGCAAGGTGATGATGGACCGCAACGCCCCCGAGGGCGTGCTCGATACGCCGCAATCAGGCTATGACGACAGCAAGGCGCTGATCGCGGAATGGCACGGCAAGGGCCGCCAGCACTATGCCATCACCCCGCGCTTCGCCATCACCTCCTCGCCGGAGCAGATGGAGATGGCTGGAGCCTTGTGCCGGGAACATCCCGGCCTGCACATGCAGACGCATCTTTCGGAAAATCATGCCGAGATCGCGTTCACGAAGCAGCTCTACCCCTGGTCGCGCGACTACACCGACGTCTACGAACACTATGGATTGCTGGGGAAAAAGAGCCTGTTCGGCCACTGCATCCATCTCGGGGAACGTGAGGCCGATGCGCTTTCCGACAGCGGTTCGGTGGCGGTGTTCTGCCCGACCTCTAATCTCTTCCTCGGTTCCGGCCTGTTCGACTATCAGCGCTACCGCCGTCGCGGAAAACCGTTGAGGATCGCGGCGGCCACCGATGTCGGCGGCGGCACCAACTATTCCATGCTGCGCACCATGGACGAAGGCTACAAGGTGATCGCGCTGAACGGCGAGAAGCTGAACCCGTTCCAGTCCTTCTGGCAGATCACGCGCGGCAATGCCGAGGCGCTGTCGATGGCGGAAAAGATCGGCACGCTGGATGAAGGCACCGATGCCGACATCGTCGTGCTGGATGCCAGGGCAACACCCGCGATGCGGCTCAGGATGGAGACTGCGGAGACGCTGGCGCAGGAATTGTTTCTGCTGCAGACGCTGGGTGACGACCGCACGGTGCGCGAGGTCTATGTCGCGGGGCGGCCCGCCAAGAGTGACATAGCGAATTAGAGCGGTACGGTGCGTTGCTTGCTTGACCCGGCGGCAGCCATCGGTCAAAGCGTGCGGCGAAGTTGACAGGGGAACGACATGGCCGTTGCTGACGACATCGCTCTGATCAAGAGACAGGAAGAAACCCTTGTCTTTGCCGCCTTCGATGAAGCCGTTGCCTTCACGATCGGCTCGGCCATCCGGGACCGCGCTCTCGCCGAAAACCTGCCCATCATCGTCGATATCAGGCTGTGGGACCGGCCGCTGTTTTATGCGGCAATGCCCGGTTCCAACGCCTCCAATCCCGACTGGGCGCGGCGCAAGATCAATGTCGTCAGACGGTTCCTGAGAAGCACCTACCGCATGGTGCTGGAGCAGCAGCGCCCCGATCGCACCTTCAAGGTCGGTGAGGGGCTCGACATCTCGGACTACGTGCTCGCCGGCGGCGGCTTTCCCGTCACCGTCAAGGGCGCCGGCGTCATTGGCGTGATCGCCGTCTCCGGATTGCCGGAGCGCGAGGATCATGGCGTGGTGATCGACGCGCTGTGCGAATATTTGAAGATAAATCAAAGCGGACTGGCATTGCCGCCGGAAACAAATTCGTGACGTTGACGCCGCCCCTCATCCGCCTGCCGGCACCTTCTCCCCGTATAGGGACGGGGAGAAGGGCGCTGATCGCGACGCCAGCGACGCCCTCTCCCCGTTCTTCACGGGGAGAGGGTAAGGGTGAGGGGCAGCGCCAACTTTTCAAAAGTTCGCAAACCGCACATGGCGGCCAGATATGACCGTGCTCGACCCCAAACCCTTCCTCATCTCGATCTTCAACGCCGCCGTCGCAGCCGCCGATCCGGAGCGGACCATCAGGGATCATTTGCCGGAGAAGCCCAAGGGCCGCACCATCGTCATCGGCGCCGGAAAGGGCTCGGCGCAGATGGCGGCTGCTTTCGAGAAGGTCTGGGACGGGCCGATCGAAGGGCTGGTCGTCACCCGCTACGGCTATGGCGCCAAATGCGAGCGCATCGAGATCATCGAGGCGGCGCATCCCGTGCCGGATGCCGCTGGCCTCGAAGCCTCCCGGCGCTTGCTCGCAAAAGTCCACGGCCTCACGGCGGACGATCTGGTCGTGGCGCTGATTTCCGGCGGCGGCTCGGCACTGCTGCCGTCTCCGGTCGAGGGCTTGACACTGGCCGATGAGATCGCCGTCAACGAGGCGCTGCTCGCTTCCGGGGCGCCGATCGCGGCGATGAACACCATCCGCAAGCATGTCTCCACCATCAAGGGTGGCCGGCTGGCCGCCGCCGCCTGGCCGGCCAAGGTGGTGTCGCTGGTTGTCTCCGACATTCCCGGTGACAATCCAGCACTTGTCGCATCGGGGCCGACCGTGCCGGACATCGGCAGCCGCGAAGACGCGCTGGCATCGATCTCTGCCTACGGCATGAACCTGCCGGAGGCAGTGATCGCGCACATCAAGTCGCCGGCGGCCGACGCGCCAAATCCCGATGATCAGCGCTTTTCGCGCAATGAGGTGCATCTGATCGCTTCGGCCGGCGTCTCGCTGGAAGCCGCGGCGGCGGAAGCCAGGTGCCGGGGCATCGAAGCCTTCATCCTCTCCGATGCCATCGAGGGCGAAGCGCGTGAGGTCGGCGGTGTTCATGCGGCCATCGCGCGCGAAGTGGCGACGCGCGACCGGCCGTTTCGAAAGCCGGTACTGATCCTGTCGGGCGGCGAAACCACCGTGACATTGCGGGCAAAAGGCAAGGGCGGCCGCAACTCGGAATTCCTGCTCGCCTTCGCCCTCGGCATCAACGGCGTGGAAGGCATTCATGCCCTGGCCGCCGACACGGACGGCATCGATGGCTCGGAAAATAATGCCGGCGCTTTCGCCGACGGCTCGACCGTATCACGCATGCGCGCCGCCGGCGTCGACGCCAAGGCGATGCTGGCCGGCAACAATGCCTGGACGGCCTTCAACGCCGTCGGCGATCTTTTCGCGCCTGGCCCAACTGGCACGAATGTCAACGATTTGAGGGCGATCCTCGTTCGGTAGGCGCGTCGCACCAAAAGATGCGTGAGCGCTGCCCCTCATCCGCCTGCCGGCACCTTCTCCCCGTATAGTGACGGGGAGAAGGAAGCTAGCCGCGCCTTGGCGCTCCTGCGACGTTGACGATTGGCGAAAGCGGCAGGTACGGCGCCTTTCTCCCCGTCACTATACGGGGAGAAATGTCCGGCAGGACAATGAGGGGCGGCGCCGACCATCATCAGGCAGCCATCAGCTTCTTCACCTGCTTCATATCCTTCAGAAACCGTTCGCGCTCGGCTTCCTTGTCGGCTGGCTCATGGATGCGCAGGATGAAGGAAGGGTGGATGGTGATGAAGACGCGCAAGCCGTCTTCTCGCTCGATCACCTGGCCGCGCATCTTGGTCACCGGGATCGCCTTGCCCAGCAACGACAATGCAGCCGTGGCACCGAGCGCCACGGCGAGGTTTGGATTGATGAGCGCGAACTCCCTGTCGAGCCACCAGCGGCAGGCCTGGACTTCACCGGCATTGGGCTTTGAGTGGATGCGCCGCTTGCCGCGCGGTTCGAACTTGAAGTGCTTGACCGCGTTGGTGACATAGACCTTCAGGCGGTCGACGCCCGCGTCGTCCAGGATGGCGTCGAACACCTTGCCGGCGGGGCCTACGAAAGGCTTGCCGGTGAGGTCCTCCTGGTCGCCGGGCTGTTCGCCGACGAACACCACTTTGGCGTTGTCGGGCCCTTCGCCGAACACGGTCTGTGTCGCATCGTGCCACAAGGGACAGCGGCGACAACTCTTCGCGACTTCGCGCAACTCGGAGACGGTGCTCGCACCATCGTCCTCAGGCTCTTCGGCCGGCTGGCGTTTTGGCCAATGCTTCGCCTGCACCTTGGCGTGATGCGGCGCGGGCGTTGTCGGCATCCTGGCGATCATGGCTATAGCGGCCTTGTCCGCTCCTGCGATTAGATCTGGAATGAGCGAAGCCTCTGGAAGGTTCCGCCAATATTTTTTCGGCATCTCCTTCTGCATGGCCTTCACCTCAGCCGCGCCGGATTGAAGATGTTCTCGAATAGGTGCGCCACAGCGCCTCGATATCATCCTGTGCCGGCGCGCACCCTTGGCGGCGCCCGGCCCGATCGCCAGCTTTTCACGGATGGTGAGAGCACTAATCCGTTCACGATCTAATTCGTCGCTACGCTACCTCTTTTGAGGCAGGCGGCGAAAAAAAGTGATCGCCGCCCATCGTCAGGTCGTCACACCTCGTGCAGGTAGAGATGATAATCCAGCTCGCTGACCGTGCGCGCCACGCGCAGGTACTCCGACTGCTTGATCGCCACGAAGGTGCGGTGCAGGTCTTCGCCGAGCGCCCCTTTCAGGAAGCTGGACGCCTTGGCGGCTTCAATGGCGGCTCGCCAGTCGGCCGGCATGGTCGTGCGCGTCACCTCCGCTTCATAGCCATTGCCGGTGGTCTCAGGGCCGGGGTCGAGCGCTTCGTCGAGACCCTTGATGATGCCGGCCAGCACCGTCGCTGCTATCAGATAGGGATTGGCGTCGACGCCCGACGGCCGATGCTCGATGCGCCGGTTCCTGGCGTCGCCCGCTGGCACGCGCAGCGCCACCGAGCGGTTGTTGACGCCCCAGGTCGGCGCCACCGGCGCATAGGATTGCGAGACGAAGCGGCGCCAGGAGTTGGCGTGCGGCGCGAACACCAGCATCGATTCGGCCATGGTCTGGATCAGGCCTCCGAGACCGCGCAGCAGCGGCAACGACCAACTCTCGCCGGGGCTTTCCGAAAAGACGTTCCTGCCGTCCTTGTCCTGCAGCGAGACATGGAAATGCATGCCGGACCCGGCATATTTCTCGATCGGCTTGGCCATGAAGCAGGCGGTGACGCCATGCCGGCGCGCCTGGGCCCGCACCAGCCGCTTCAGCATGACAAGGTCGTCGGCGGCCCGCATCACATCCTTGCGGTAGTTCAGCGTCAACTCGTACTGGCCTGGCGCATACTCGGAGATCACCGTCTCGGCGGGGATGCCTTGCGCCTTGGCGGCGGCATAGATGTCGGAGAACAGCGGCTCCATGCCGTGCAGATGGTCGACCGAATAGACCTCCGTCTTGCCCGAAACGCGGCCGTCCAGCACCGCGCGTGCCGGCTGGACCTTGCCGTCGGCGTCGCGCTCATTGGCGAGAAGAAAAAATTCCAGCTCAAAGGCACCGGCGGGATAGAGCCCCTTCGAGGCCAATATGTCGACCTGCCGGGCCAGCGCCAGGCGCGGGTCCGACGACATTGGCTGGCCGTCGAGATAATACATCGCCATCAGCACCTGGCCGCGCGGTGGGCTGGTGCCATGGAGCGGCACCAGCGTGCCGGGGATCGGCCATGCCCTGAGATCGCCGTCGCCGGTCGTCCAGATCAGCCCGGTCTCGTGCACATCCTCGCCGGTGATGTCCAGCCCAAGGATCGAGATCGGCATGTGCCGGCCGCCCTCGAAGATGCTTTTCAGCTCGTGCCGGCGCACGATCTTGCCGCGGCCGACGCCATTGGCGTCGGTCAGCACGATGTCGAAGGCCTCGATCTCGGGATGGGCGTCGAGAAAGGCTTGCGCCTCGGTGGGCGAGGAGCCCGAAGGTGAAATCATGATGGCACTCGGGTTTGGCTGGGCCGCTTGTCTCATGCCGCAAGCTTTGCCGCAACCGCGCCGAAGGCGGCGATCAGCCGGTCCACCTGCGCGGCGCGGGTTGCCGGCGAGATCAGCATCATGTTGTGGAACGGCGCGATCAGCACGCCGCGATTGACCAGCGCGACATGGATGGCGGCCTCCAGTTCCGGCGCATGCGCGGTCTCCGCCTCGGCGCCGTTGCGCAACGGGCCGGGGGCGCAGATGAACTCGACGCGGGCGCCGATACGGGCGACATGCCATGGCAGATTGTAGCGGTCGATCACCCCGGTCAGTCCGGCATCGAGCCGCCGCGCCAGATGATCCATGCGGTCATAATTCTCTTGCGTCATCACCTCTTCGAGCGTGGCGCGCATCGTGGCGAACTGCAGCGGATTGGCCGACAGCGTCGTGCCCATGCCGGAATAGCCGGGCTCTTTCGTCCGGTTGTAGCCGGCATAGCGCGAGGCGACCTCGTCGCTCATGCCCCACACGCTTGCCGGCACACCGCCGGCGATCGGTTTGCCCAGCACGAAGAAGTCCGGTTCCAGTCCGTATTTCCCGGTGTAGCCACCGGGGCCGGTCGAGATCGTGTGCGTCTCGTCGATCAGGAGCAGCGTGCCGGCTGCGCGGGTCAGTTTGCGCAGCGCGTCATGAAAGCCCGGATCGGCCAGCACCATGCAGGAATTGGTCAGCACCGGCTCGGCGATGACGCAGGCCACATCCTTGTCCTTGAGCGCGGCTTCAAGCGCGGCGACGTCGTTGAACTCGATGACCTTGGCCGTGCGGGTCAGGTCGCGGAACTCGCCCGCCAGCCCGGGCCGGTTGACCGGCTTGCCGTCGATCAGCCGCACCATCGTCTCGTCGACCGAGCCGTGATAGCAGCCGTTGAAGACCAGGACCTTCTCCCGCCCGGTGACGGCGCGGGCAACGCGCAGCGCGAAGCGGTTGGCGTCGGTCGCGGTGGTCGCGATCTGCCAGAATGGCAGGCCGAAACGCTGCTGCAGCAGCGGCCCGATGGCGAGCGCGTCCTCGGAAGGCAGCATATAGGTCAAGCCGCGACCGGCCTGACGGCGGATGGCGCGCGCCACCGGCGGTGGCGAATGGCCGAACATCGAACCGGTGTCGCCCAGGCAGAAATCGTCGAGCCTGTTGCCGTCTATGTCGGTAATCGTGGCGCCCCTGGCACTGTCGACCAGGATCGGAAACGGCGTCGGCCAGTCGTTCATCCAGTGCATCGGCACGCCACCGAAGAAGCCGGGCAGGCCGTTGCCGGCCTTGGCGTGCGATTTCGGCCGCGCCTTGCGGAAGGCCTCGGCCTCGCTCTCGCGCAGTTCGGCGATGCGGTCACGGCCGATGCCGCCGATGGACGTCTTGGAACTGTCGCTGCTGTGCATGAAACCCCCTCTGATAGGTTCCTCTTAGCCAATCAACCTCCGCGGCCGCAATTGGCCGCGCGTCTGTTCTGCATTGGTTCAGCAGTAGGGCAGTAGGGCAGTAGGGCAGTAGGGCAGTAGGGCAGTAGGGCAGTAGGGAGGCAGTTTCCCGGCCAGGTCCGGTACATACTGCCTTATTCCCTCAGGCCGTGATGTCGATGACGCCGCAGTCGCCGGCCGCGCTGCCGAAGGCGACGCGGCGTTCTTCCTTGTCCCACATCATCGAGGTGATGGCGCCCTTGCCCGGCCGCCGCAGCAGCACTTCCTTGGCGTCGGCGAAGCGTACCGCCATGACCATGCCGTCATCGTAGCCGATAGCCGCGACGTCCTGACTCGGGTGGCAGGCCACACAAGTCACCATGGCGTTGCCGCGCGTGCCGAGCTCCAGCGGCGCCTTGCCCATCGGCCCGTCCTTGCCGGAAAACGGCCAGACGATCGCCGCCGGCGCACCGGAACTCGCCAGCCATTTGCCCTTCACGCTCCATGAAAGGCTTTTGACCTTGCCGGGATAGCCGCTCATGCGCATGTGCTTGCCGTCGGCCAGCTTCCAGCCATGCAAGGCGTTTTCCTGCATGGTCGTAACCAGAAAGGCGCCGTCGGGCGAGAAGGTGATGCCGGTATGGGCGCCGGCCCATTCAAGCTCGACCGGCTTGCCCTCGGCGGCCGGGAAATGCAGCGTCGCACCATTGTAGCGGGCGACACCGAAGCGCATGCCTTTGGGCGAGAACGCCAGCCCCTCTACGGAACGCGGATGGGCGAACTCCCTGGTCTTGCCGTCGGCAAAGCGCACGAAGGCGGTCTTGCCCGAGGCATAGGCGATGGTGCCTTGCGGCCCGGCGGCGACGCTGGTGATCCACTTCTTGCCGGCGCTCGCCAATTCGGTCACTTCGCCGCCGGTCTTCACGGCGAACGCCTTGCCGTCCTCGCCGCCGGTAATCAGCCGGTCATTGGCCGCGTCATGGAAGGCGCTGAGCAATCCGTCATTGGTCTGGACGGTCTGGTGGCCGTTGTCGAGCCGATGAATGGCGCCATCGGCCAGCGCAAAATGCGGCACATCGCCGAGAAAGAGGGCGGCGACGCAATGGCCTTCGAGATCAAGCGGGGCGACGGTTGGCATGATTATCTTTGTTCAACGGGATGAGATTACAGAGGCGGCTTACTCGACGTTTGCGGTTCGGGCAACCAGGAGGCTCGCCAAGGGGTCATCAAAGCAATCCCTTGGCGCGCAGGCCGGACGCGAACGTTGCCAAGGGCATCACCAAGGTCAATTCCCGCCCTTGCACGCGCTCGGCTCCATAGCTGGCGTACCACCTCGCGGCCCGCTCGTTCTTGGCATCAATGATGAGCAGGATGCCGCCACCCTCGCCGGCGAGCCGCAGGCAGCGCAACGCGGCGGCGGCAAGCAGTTGACCTCCAAGCCCATGACCGGCAACGGTGCGGTCGGTTGCAAGCCGGGCAAGCTTGAAACCGGAAACCTCATGTCGCGCAAGGCCCTTCGTCATTGTTTCGGGCACGGTTTCATGAGCCACGGCAGACGGCGCGATGGTATAGAAACCGAGGATACGCTCCGAAGCTGTGTCATCGATCGCACAGAAAGTCTTGGCTGCATTCTGATCGTGGCTCTGTCGCGCGAACCTTCGCAGGAAGTCGTTCATTTGCCTGTCGCCGCAATCGAAAGACGGCCGATCGTGTCCTTTCGCGATCGGCTCCTCGTGCCAAGGCGGAAGCGTCACAGTGTATCCGGCAAAGTGGCGATCGCTGCCCGGAGCTTGGCGTTGGGTTTTGGCGGGTGTTCCAACAGGTTAAGGATGCGCGTGAAATCGCGGCCGGATACCGTCGTCACCTCGGCGGCTTCGATCACGGCCTGCGCTTCGGGCACGATCTTGTCGAGGATGAAATCGGTCATGTCCTTGTGCGACAGTGCTGCGGCGCGGGCGATCATCGCCTTTTGTGCTGGAGGAATGCGGATTTGGAAGCGCTCGCTTTTGTTGTCGGCTGATCTAGGCATAGATATTTTCCCAGTGTCGATGTACACATACTATGTGTACATCGTGAGATATTCAACCCGCTAAGGCGCCGTGAGGCCAGGTCTACGCCTGGCAGGCGTCAAAGCTCTTCTTCAGCCGCTCGGCATCGAGCTCGCGGCCGATGAACACCAGCCGGCTCTCATGCTTTTCGCCGTCCTTCCAGGCGCGCTGGTGGTCGCCCTCGATGATCATGTGCACGCCCTGGATGACGTAACGCTCATCATCCCCCTTGAGCGCGATGATGCCTTTCAGACGCAGGATGTTCGGACCCTCCATCTGGGTGATCTTCTCGATCCAGGGGAAGAACTTCTTCGGATCCATCTCGCCGCCGCGCAGCGACACCGACTTCACCGTCACGTCATGGATGTCGGAGGGGTGTGCGTGGTCATGGTGATGATCGTGATCGTGCCCATCATGATCATGGTGATCGTGGTCGTGATGATCATGGTCATGATGATCGTGATCGTCATGCGCTTCGAGGAAATGCGGATCATTCTCCAGCGCCCTGGAAAGGTCGAAGGCGCCGCGGTCGAGAACCTCCGACAGGGCGACGCCGGCGCGCGTCGTGCGGTGGATCCTCGCCGCCGGATTGATGGCGCGGATCGTCGCCTCGACCTTGGCGAGTTCTTCGGGGGTGACAAGGTCGGTCTTGTTGAGCACGACGACGTCGGCAAAGGCGATCTGGTCCTCGGCTTCCTTGGAATCCTTGAGCCTGAGCGGCAGATGCTTGGCGTCGACCAGCGCCACCACCGCGTCCAGCTTGGTCTTGGAGCGCACGTCATCGTCCATGAAGAAGGTCTGCGCCACCGGCACCGGATCGGCGAGGCCGGTGGTCTCGACCACGATGGCGTCGAAGCGGCCGGGCCGGCGCATCAGGCCTTCGACAACGCGGATCAGGTCGCCGCGCACCGTGCAGCAGACGCAGCCATTGTTCATCTCGTAGATTTCTTCGTCCGACTCCACGATGAGGTCGTTGTCGATGCCGATCTCGCCGAATTCATTGACAATGACCGCGTAACGCTTGCCGTGGTTTTCCGACAGGATGCGATTGAGCAGCGTCGTCTTGCCGGCGCCGAGATAGCCGGTGAGAACGGTTACGGGAATCTGCGTCTGTGCGTCGCTCATGGCTTGCCTCGAAATGACTGGGCCCTGGAAATCCAGGCCGAATAAAGGGATTGTCGGTTCCATATAGGATGTGTGCCGGGCTTTTGCACGGGGCAAACCAATGGGCCAAAGCGGCCGGCCGGGATTGTCCTGTGGTGATGGTGGCGGAAAGTGTCGCCGCTTCTGCGATAGGACGGCAAAGAGGGCATCTTGGCAGGAGTCGCCGATCGTCGCAGCGGCCGCCGTCCTCGTCCTCATCGTCGTCGTCGCCGTGGATCCGAGGCTCCGGAAACTCGTTTGTCATCTAACTGAAATAAACATCTGGCATTAGCCACGGCGGACACCGCAATGCTTGCCGGCAAAGCTGTTGGGGCGCCGGAATCTTTTTCGATCGTCGATTGCCAACCGGCCGGCTGCGTCTATGCTATGCGCGCCGGTACGGCCGAAGAGGGATGACCATGGCCAAGGCGGACAAGACTGCTACAATGAGCCGGCTGCATTCGGCGGCAAGGCTGGCAAGAACGGCACTTGCGGCGCGGCTTTTGGCGCATGGCTTCTATGCCGGCCAGGATCAGATCATGCTGGCGCTCGACCGCGAGGACGGCCAGACGCCGGGCAACCTCGCCGGTCGCCTCGGCGTGCGCCCGCCCACCATCACCAAGACCATCAACCGGCTGCAGGCCCAGGGCTTTCTGGAAAAGCGCGCCTCCGAGTCCGATGCCCGTCAGGCGCATATCTTCCTCACCGATACCGGCCGCGAAACCATTCGCGCCATCGAGAAGTCGGTGAAGAAGACCGAAAAGCAGGCGCTGAAGGGCCTCGACAAGAAGGACCAGAAGTCGCTGTTCAAGCTGCTTGCCCGCATCGAGGCCAATCTCTCCAACGCGGAATTGGTCTTGATCGACGACGACGCCGAGTCGGACGACTGATTCTAGCGATCAGGCTGCCGCCGGTATCGAGTCCCGGATCAGCGACGACCAGCGTCCCGGCGTCATGCCGAACGCCTTTTTGAACTGCCTGTTGAAGTGGCTCTGGTCGGTGAAGCCCGCTTCGACTGCGATCTGCGCCAGGGGTTCGCCGGCGGCGATCATCCGCCGCGCGCGCTGGAGCCGACGCATCACCAGGAAACGATGCGGGCTGGTCGAGAAGGCGGTGCGGAAATGCCTCGATAGGGCATAGCGGTCGAGCCCGGTGACAGCTTCCAGTTCGCCGGAGGTCACGGGGCGAGTGGCGTTCTCCCTGAGATAGTCGCGCGCCAGCGCTGCAGCCCGCCACGCCGTTCTGGCCATCGGCTTAGCCGGCTGGCCGGCATGGCGCGACAGGCTGTGCATCAGCTGTGCAAGGAAATCGTCAACGAACAACTCGTCGAGTTCCTGCTGCAACGGCCCCAGCGCCGAAAGCAGCGTCGCGCAGAAGGCATCGTCCCTCACCACTGCATCCCTGACGAAGGGCAGGGATAGCCCGCCAAGGCAATCAAGCATCAGTGACGGTTCCAGATAGAGCATTCTGTAGCGCAACCCGTCCTCGGTGCCGGCGCCGCCATCATGCAATTCGTCGGGATGCAGCACGATGATCTGGCCGGGCAGGCTTAGTCGCGTCGCACCGCGATAGCGAAAGGTCTGCACACCCTGCAGCGTCACCCCGATCGCGTAAGTGTCGTGACGGTGCAGATCGAAGGCGCTGCCGTGAAACCGCGCCTCGATCCGCTCCATGCCGGCAGGGTCGGGAGCGGAGATGATGCAGTTTTCGGCCGCGCCGGCGCACAAACGTCCAAGACCCGCGAAGGCCTGGCGGTCTAGTTCGAACGACATCGTCTCCTTCAGCCTCGCAATCGGGGCCTAATTCTCGAATGGTCCATTTTCTCATGTTCGATACGAAGTTTGCAATCGTCCTGCGGGAAGACTTGCCTGTCTGGCAAAAACTCAACGTCACCGCCTTCCTGACCAGCGGCGTCGTCGCGCAGTTTCCAGACATTATCGGCGAGCCTTATCGCGACCGCGCCGGCAATCTCTACAATCCTCTGTCGATCCAGCCCGTCATCGTGCTGTCGGCCGATCAGGCGACGCTCGCCACGATCCACCGGCGCGCGCTGGAGCGCGGCGTGACCACCTCGCTCTATGTCGAGGAGATGTTCTCGACCGGCTTCGACGCTGCCAACCGCGCCGTCTTCTCCGAATTCGCGCCCGAGGACGCCAAGGTGGTGGGCATCGCATTGCGCGCCGAGAAGAAGATCGCCGACAAGATCACCAAGGGCGCCCGCATGCACGCCTGATACCCCGCGACGATGGGCTAAGCCTGCCGGCGGGCTGTAGTTGTGCCAGCCGTCATTGGGAGGCGCGGCAACCGACAAATGGCTTGCCGGCCGGCGATAATTGCCGCAAAGGTGGATTCAGCCCCAGCATCCCCGGCCTGCAAGTGAGTGCTCCCCAAAGATATGTCGAAAGCGCGACGCCGCCGGTGGCGATCCTGTGCATGCTTGCGACCTACGTCTTCTTCACCTTCCTCGACACAAGCAGCAAATATCTCGTCCTCGCCGGCGTTTCCGCGCTGATCGTTGCCTGGGTGCGCTTTGCCGTGCATGTCGTGCTTGTCGGCGCGCTGCTGCGCGGCTGGCGCGAGCCGGTGCGGTTTCGCCCGGTCAACCTGCCGGCGCATGTGCTGCGCGGTGTGTTCCTGTTCGGCTCGACCATGTGCAACATCCTGGCCCTGCGCTCCCTGCAACTGGCCGAGACGACGTCGATCTATTTCTTCGGACCGATGGTGATCACCGCACTTGCCGGTCCGCTGCTCGGCGAATGGGCCGGCTGGCGGCGCTGGCTGGCCATCCTCGCAGCCTTCGCCGGGGTTCTGATCATCACGAGGCCGGGTGTCGGCGTTTTCGGCATCGGGCATCTCTTCGCGCTGGGCTCGATGCTGTCCAACAGCTTCTATGTCATCATGACACGCCGCATGTCGGCCACCGAAACGCCGGAAAGCCTGATCCTGTTCTCGGCATTGGCGCCGGCCGTGCTGCTTTTGCCGATGCTGCCGTTTTCATTCTCGCTGCCGCATGATGGCTGGCACTGGTTCGTGCTGCTCATGCTCGGGGTTTTCGGCGGTGTCGGGCACTGGCTGCTGGTGCAGGCCTATCGGTTGGCGACGACCACGGCACTGGCGCCCTATCCCTACTCGCAGATGGTGTGGATGATCCTCTCCGGCTGGATCGTCTTTAACCAATTCCCCGACCGCTGGACGCTGGTCGGCGCCGCCATCATCGTCGCCAGCGGCCTCTACATCGTCCACCGCGAGCACCGGCTCCGGCTGCAGAGCCGAGCGGTCTCCGATGTCGAAGCCGAAGCGCTGGCAAAAAAACTTTGATTTGCCCCCAATCGATGGCATAAGGCCGCCTTTAAACTGTTTAATGCATGTTGCCCAAAAGGTGGGAACCGGTTCCGGGACAACCACATGCATAGGGACTGAAGCCGGTCGGGGAGCACAGGTCACTGGCACAGAAGATCAAGCTTTCGACGATCGCGGATGCGCTCGGCGTGTCCACCGCCACGGTGTCATTGGCACTGCGCGACAGCCCGCTGGTTGCCGGCAGCACGCGCGATCGCATCAAGGAACATGCGCGCGCCATCGGCTACATCTACAACCGCCGCGCCGCCAGCCTTCGCACCTCGCGCTCGGGCATTGTCGGCGTCGTCGTCCACGACATCATGAACCCGTTCTTCGCCGAAATCCTGCGCTCGATCGAAAGCGAGCTCGACCGCAGCCGGCAGACTTTCATCCTGTCCAACCACTACGACCAGCTCGAGAAGCAGCGCACCTTCATCGACACGCTGCTGCAGCTCGGCGCCGACGGCGTCATCATGTCGCCGGCCATCGGCACCCCGGCTTCCGATATCCTGATGGCCGAGGAGAACGGTCTGCCGGCGGTGCTGATCGCCCGCACGGTCGAGGGAGCCGACGTGCCGGTGTTTCGCGGCGACGATGCTTACGGCACCGGCCTTGCCACCAACCATTTGATCTCGCTCGGCCACAAGCGCATCGCCATGATCGGCGGCACCGACCAGACCTCGACCGGCCGCGACCGCTACCAGGGCTATGTCAACGCCATGGAGGCGGCAGGGCTCGAAGTCAGGCCGTCCTGGCGCATCGCTGGGCCGCGCACCAAGCAGGCCGGCTTCGAAGCCGCCGGGCAATTCCTGGCGCTGAAGGACAAGCCGACCGCCGCCTGCTGCTGGAACGACCTCGTCGCCATCGGCCTGATGAACGGCATTGCGCGTGCCGGCCTCGTGCCGGGCATCGACATCTCCGTCACCGGTTATGACGATCTCGAAGAGGCGGCGATCGCCACGCCGGCACTGACCACCGTCTGGAACGGCCAGCGCGAGGTCGGCCGCCGCGCCGCCAGCGCGCTGCTCGACAAGCTCAACGGGCAGATGGTGCGGCCCTCGCAGGAATTGATCAAGCCGGAGCTGCATGTGCGCCAGTCGACCGGCAAGCCGGTGGAGCGTGCATGACCATGGCCGAACAGCTCAATACCGTTGCCATTCTGGTACCGGCCGACTTCAGCGGCCACGCCGCCGAGCGCATCGACCGCACGTTCAGGCGGGTCGGCATAGGTCGCACCGATCCGGCGCTGGTCACCGAGGAGATGCGCCGCACGGTGCGTGGCATAGCCTCCTTTGCCGGCATCGACGCGGCGATGATGGACGCATTGCCCAATCTCGAAATCATCGCCTCCTTCGGTGTCGGCTACGATTCGGTCGATGTCGGCCATGCGGCGGCGAAGGACATCATGGTCACCAACACGCCCGACGTCCTCACCGAAGAAGTCGCGGACACCACGATCGGCCTGCTCATCAACACGATCCGCGACCTGCCGCGCGCCGAGACATGGCTGCGCGACGGCAGCTGGGTGCGCAAGAGCAACTATCCGCTGAGCCGGCTTACCTTGCGTGGTCGCAGCGTTGGTATTTTCGGCATGGGCCGTATCGGGCAAGCCATTGCCCGGCGGCTGGAAGCGTTCGGCCTGCCGGTCGCCTATCACAACCGGCGTCGTGTCGAAGGCCTTGCCTATCAGTATCATTCGACGCTGAAGGGCCTTGCCGAAGCGGTCGATACGCTGATCTCGGTGGCGCCCGGCAGTGCCTCGACACAGAAGGCCGTCAACGCCGAAATCCTGTCGGCGCTCGGCGCCAATGGTGTCTTCGTCAACATCGGCCGCGGCAGCACGGTCGACGAGACGGCCCTTGCGGCAGCTCTTGCCAACGGCACCATCGCCGCCGCCGGGCTCGATGTCTTCGCCGACGAACCGAATGTGCCCAAGGCGTTGCTTGATGCGCCGAATACCTCGCTGTTACCGCATGTCGGTTCCGCCTCGGAGCATACGCGCCGCGCCATGGCGGATCTGTGCGTCGACAATCTGGTGTCCTGGTTCAGCGAGCGCCGGCCGCTGACACCGGTGCCAGAGACCGTGCATGTGAAGGCTCGCAACTGAGCGGCAAAGCCGCCGCATTTATTAACGCCGGCTTAACTCTTTGAAATCATTCTGAATCCAGAAGTTCGCATGGTGAAGAAAGAATGAAAGTGTTTTCCGCACTGATTGCCGTCGCCGCGCTGTTTGGCGGCATTCAGCTGTTTCACGCCGGCAATGGGGCAAGCGTCGCCGAAGAGGCTTCGGCGCCCGGCAACACCTATAGGCTGGTCGCCAATGGCGACGAAGGGGCCTGCGCGGTCACGCGGGGTGCCCCGGTCTCGGATGGCCTGTCGCTGTTGACGGTGGCGCCCAATTGCCGGCGGCTCCTGCCAGGCATCGAACAGGCAAAATTCTGGCGCGAAGGACAGGACGGAGCGGTCGCCTTCAGCGCGAACGGCATCGATCCGATCGTAACCTTCGCCGTGGCTGATGGCGACGGCTATGAATCCTACGCCCCGACCGCACCTTTGCTGTCGCTGGCGGGCGATCGGAAGATTGAAGACTGATTATTCCGCAGCGGCCCTTGCACCGGCTTTTGCGGTGGCGTGCAGGCGCACCGCATCGCCGAAGGCACGGAAGATCTTGACCGAGATGCTGTCCGATTTGACCCAATATTCCGGGTGCCACTGGACACCGACCGCGAAGGCGCGGGCATCCTTGACCGAAACCGCCTCGACCGTGCCGTCGGCGGCGACGGCTTCGAGCTGCAGTTTCGGGCCGAGCCGGTCGACGGCCTGGCGGTGCACCGAATTGACCATGATGTCGCCCTCGCCGAACACGCCGGCCAGGCAGCTTCCGGCCTTGATCGTCACCTTCTGGCGGATGCCGAAGCGCTCGTCCTGATTGTCGCTCACCGGTGCGCGGTGGTCGAGCGAACCGTCGCGCTCCTGGATCTCGGTCGCCAGCGTGCCGCCCAGCGCCACGTTCATCTCCTGGATGCCGCGGCAGATGGCAAGCAGCGGCACGCCGCGCTCGATCGCCCTGCGGATCAGCGGCAGCGTGGTGGCGTCCCGCGCCGGGTCGTAGGGACCGTTGGCTTCGCTGGTGTCACCGCCATAGAGCGAGGGGTGCACATTGGATTTCGAGCCGGTCAGCATGACGCCGTCGACCGACGACAGGAGTTCGTCGATGTCGAGCCTGTCGCCGAACGACGGCACCAGCACGGGAAACACACCCGCACCCGCGATCGCCGCCTCCAGGTATTGCTGCGGGGCGGCATGCCAGGTGTAGTTGTCGAACTGGCGGACGTCGGTCGATATGGCGACGAGCGGCTGATGCATTTTGGGTCTGTTTTCCATCTGGCAAGGAATGTCCTGCCCTCAAAATAGGCGATCCCCTGGCCTTTTTCCATGCCAAGTTTCAGCGTGTCGGATAGGCCAGCAGGCAGCCCGTTAGACTATAGTGGCAAGGTCGCGCGCCTGCGCTGTCAAATCCCTCCGCTATGCTGGACTCGACTTCTTGCCCGTGTATTGTCTCGTTCCGGCCGATCCGGATACGAAGCTTATCCTCGGCATCGGTCTGTTGATCCAAAAGGGAGGACTTCATGGATCGTCGTTCATTCATTCGCAAGGCCGGCGTGACCGGTGTCGGCGCCGCTGCGGCGGCGGCAACTCTGGCGGCACCGGCTATAGCCCAGTCCAATCCCAAGGTGACGTGGCGGCTCGCGTCGTCCTTCCCGAAGTCGCTCGACACCATCTATGGCGGCGCCGAAGTGTTTTCCAAGATGCTGTCGGAAGCCACCGATGGCAATTTCCAGATCCAGGTCTTCGCCGCCGGCGAACTCGTACCCGGCTTGCAGGCCGCCGACGCCACCACGGCCGGCACGGTCGAGGCCTGCCACACGGTGGCATATTACTATTGGGGCAAGGACCCGACCTGGGCGCTCGGCGCGGCGGTTCCCTTCTCGCTCAACGCGCGCGGCATGAACGCCTGGCACTACCATGGCGGCGGCATCGACCTGTTCAACGAATTTCTCGCCACGCAAGGCCTGTTCGGCCTGCCGGGCGGCAACACCGGCGTGCAGATGGGCGGCTGGTTCCGCAAGGAGATCAACACCGTCGCCGACCTGTCCGGCCTCAAGATGCGCATTGGCGGCTTTGCCGGCAAGGTGGTGCAGAAACTCGGCGTCGTGCCGCAGCAGATCGCCGGCGGCGATATCTACCCGGCGCTGGAAAAAGGCACCATCGACGCCGCCGAATGGGTCGGTCCCTATGACGACGAGAAGCTCGGTTTCTACAAGGTCGCGCCCTATTACTATTATCCCGGCTGGTGGGAAGGCGGCCCGACCGTCCACCTGATGTTCAACAAGGCGAAATATGAAGAGCTTTCGCCGGCTTACAAATCGCTTCTGCGCACGGCGGCACAAGCCGCCGATGCCGAGATGCTGCAGAAATACGATTATGTGAATCCGCCGGCGGTGAAGCGGCTGGTGGCTGGCGGCGCGAAGCTGCGTCCGTTCAGTCAGGACATCATGTCCGCCTGTTTCGAGAAGGCGAACGAGGTCTATGCCGAGATGGAGGCCACCAACGCGCCGTTCAAGAAGATCTGGGAATCGATCAAGGGCTTCCGCAAGGAGCACTATCTCTGGGCGCAGGTGGCGGAATACAATTACGACACCTTCATGATGGTGCAGCAACGCAACGGCAAGCTGTAGGTCGCGACCAGCCCCTTCTCCCCGTCACTATACGGGGAGAAGGTCCCGGCAGGGGGATGAGGGGCGGCGCGACGTAGGGCCAAAAGGCGAATTCCTACGTGCAGCGCCTCACCCTCGACCGGGCACCACCAGCACCTTGACCTCACCCGGCGCGGGCGGGTTGGCGATCACCGTCGCGGCCTCCTCGAGCGGTACTTGCCTGGAGATTAGCTGGTCGATCTCGATCGCGCCGGACGCGATAAGCTCGGCGGCACGGCGGTGCGTGTAGGGATTGAGGAACGAGCCCACCACCTTCAGTTCCCGGAACAGGAGGTCGAAGGGCTCGAATTGCGCCTTCGTGCCTTGCGGCGTGACGCCGACGATGACGACCGTGCCGCCGGCCCTTGCCAGTTGCATCGACTGCTCGACGGTTTCGCGCACGCCCGCGCACTCGAACACCACATCGGCGCCGCCTGGCACCAGCCCCGTCGGCCCGGCAATGGCATCGATGACATCGGCGGTGGTGGGATCGACCGTCGCCGTGGCGCCCAGCCTCTCGGCAAGCGCGCGCCGTGAGGCCTGCCTTGTCGACAGGATGATCGTCGTGGCGCCTGCCAGCCGCGCCAGTTGCACGGTGAGCAGGCCGATCACGCCGCCGCCGAGCACGACCACCGAGCCACCCGGCTTGATCTCGGCAAGGTCGACGCCATGCAGGCAGCAGCCAAGCGGCTCGCAGAACGCGCCATGTGTCGGCGGCAAACAGGCGGGCAGGACAAAGGCCTGTTTCTGCGGCAGCACGACATAGTCGGCGAAACCGCCGTCGCGGTGGATGCCGATGGCGTTGAGATTGCGGCAGAGATTGACCCGGCCGGCATGGCAATGCGGACATCGACCGCAGGCTATATTGGGATCGCCGGTGACGCGGTCGCCGATCGCAAAACCGGACACGGCGTCGCCGACCGCCTCGATGATGCCCGAAAATTCATGGCCGGGCGTTACCGGCGGCCTGCAGGGAAATTCGCCGTGGAAAAGATGCCGGTCGGTGCCGCAGACGCCGCAGGCTTCGATCCGCACCAGGAGGTCATCCGGTCCAGGGGCGGGCTTGGCGACATCACGCAGTGAAATGCTGCCCACAGCTTCCAGCCGCACCGCTTTCATGACGCCATCCCCATCAGTTGAAGCTCGGCGGTTGCGAAAGGTCCGGCGCCGGTGTCGCCGGTTTGGCCGGCGGCGCATCGCCGAAACTTGGTGGCTGCGACAGGTCGGGCGTGCCGGGCGCGGCCGGCGCGCCACCGCCATTGGCAGGCGCCTCACCGCCGGCCGGTGCGCCGAGTGGCGACAGACCGGGCACTTCGGGCACCTTGTAGTCGATGGTGCCGGGATCGATGGTGATCCCCTTGTAGTGCATCACCATCTGCGGGAAGGTGATGGTCAGCGCGATCATGATCACCTGGATGCAGACGAAGGGCGCCGCGCCCCAATAGATCTGGCCGGTGGTGACCGGCGCGATCTGCTTGCCGGTGAGGCGATCGAGATACGGCACCCGCGCGGCCACCGAGCGCAGGTAGAACAGCGCGAAGCCGAACGGCGGATGCATGAAGCTGGTCTGCATGTTGACGCCCAGAAGCACGCCGAACCAGATCAGGTCGATGCCGAGCTTGTCGGCTGCCGGCGCCAGAAGCGGCACGATGATGAAGGCGAGCTCGAAGAAATCGAGGAAGAAGGCGAGCACGAAGACCAGTATGTTGACGCCGATCAGGAAGCCGGTTTCGCCGCCCGGCAGCGAGGTCAGCAGATGTTCGACCCAGATGTGGCCATTGACACCGTAGAAGGTCAGCGAGAACACCCGCGCGCCGATCAGGATGAACAGCACGAAGGATGACAGCCGGGTCGTCGAAGCCAGTGCCTGCTTGACGACGTCGAGCGACAGGCGGCCCTTGACCGCGGCCATTGCGAGCGCGCCGACCGCCCCCATGGCGCCGCCCTCTGTCGGCGTGGCGATGCCGAGGAAGATGGTGCCGAGCACCAGGAAGATCAGCGCCAGCGGCGGGATGAGCACGATGATCACTTGCTGCGCCAGTCGCGACATCATGTTGATCTTGAGCCGCTGGTCGACGATCGCCACGAGATAGATCACGATCACGCCGACGCTGGCACCGAGGATGTCGGCATTTCCGCCATGGGTCGGCTCGAGATAGCGGTAGGCCGCGTAGGAAATCGCCCCTGCAGCCACCAGTGCCGCCAGCAGCGACAGCACGCCATGGCCGAGCGTGCGGGCCTCGAGCGGAAGCGCCGGCATCGAATTCGGCCGGACGATCGACATGATCAGTATGTAGAGCATGTAGAGGCCGGTGAGCACGAGGCCGGGGATCAGCGCGCCCGCATACATGTCGCCCACCGAGCGGCCAAGCTGGTCGGCGAGCACGATCAGCACCAGCGATGGCGGGATGATCTGGGCCAGCGTGCCGGAAGCCGCGATGACGCCCGACGCCAGCCGGCGGTCATAGCCATAGCGCAGCATGATCGGCAGCGAAATCAGCCCCATGGCGATGACGGATGCCGCCACCACGCCGGTCGTGGCGGCGAGCAGCGCGCCGACGAAGATGACCGCGTAGGCGAGGCCGCCGCGGATCGGGCCGAACAGCTGGCCGATCGTATCGAGCAGGTCTTCCGCCATGCCCGATCGTTCCAGCACGATGCCCATGAAGGTGAAGAAGGGAATGGCCAGCAGCGTGTCGTTCGACATCACCCGGCTGCCGTAGAAATTGTCCGGCAGCGCATGCAGCAACGGCCAGGCGAGGTTGATCGAGCCGCCCGAATAGGGCGAGACCAGCACGCCGATGAAAAAGAACAGGAGACCGTTGGCGGCGAGCGAGAAAGCGACGGGATAGCCGACCAAGAGGAAGATGATCAGCGAGGCGAACATGATCGGCGCCATGTTCTGGGCGATGAACTCGATCACGAGCGCACCTCGCCAAGCGCCTTGGTCTCTTCCACGAGCGCCTTGGCTTCGAGTTCCGCCTGTTCATGCGCCGATATGAACGGATTGGGATCATCCATGTCGCCGCGCATGATGGCGATCTTCTTGATGATCTCGGAAACACCCTGCAGCGCCAGCAGGAAGAAACCCACCAGCAGGATGGCCTTGGCCGGCCAGATGATCAGGCCGCCGGCGTTGGTCGACATTTCGCCGCTGTGGAACGACAGCGACACGTAGGGCACGAAATAGAACACCATCAGCGTCACGAACGGCATTAGGAAGACGACGTGGCCGAACAGATCGATCCAGTGCTGCGCGCGGCGCGGGAACAGGCCGTAGACGATGTCGATGCGGATATGTTCGTTCTGCTTGAGTGTATAGGCGGCGGCCAGCATGAACGCCGCGCCGAACAGGTACCATTGCAACTCCAGCCATGCATTCGACGAGATGTCGAAGACCTTGCGGATGGCGGCGTTGGCGGCGCTCACCAGGATTGCCAGCAGGATCAGCCAGGACACCGATTTGCCGATGAATTCGTTGAGGCGGTCGATGCCCCGCGACAGAGCGAGCGGTCCTTCCATGCAGTCCCTCCCTTGTACCGGCGGCGTGTCGGCTTCCCCTTTTGCCGTCACGCCCCGTGGCCTAACGGTATGCCGTGCGTGGCCAGACGGGTCAACAAGCATAGGAGCCGCAAAGCGGCGCCGGACGAGAGGCAAGCCCGGATGACGGCAATCTGCCGCCGCGTCATGCAACCAAAGTCTGATGGGCTCAGACGACCTTGCCAGCGTCTCGGCCGGCGCCGATCAGGATCAGCATGGCCACCAGGAACAGATACATCCACGCATCGCGCCATTCGACCGGGAAATAGCCGGCCCACAGTGATTCGGCCATGCCGAAGGCGGCTGCGCCGACAGCGGCGCGCGGCGGCGAAAGATAGCCGCCGACCGCCGTCACGAAGAGGATTTTCAGGCCGTAGACGAGGCCGGAGCCGAAGCCGACATTGCCGTAGTAGAGACTGGCCATGACACCGGCCAGCGCGGCGCAGAAACAGCCAAACAGGACGGCACGCCGGAACACGCCGCGTACGTCGATGCCGCACATGGCGGCGGCCCTCGGGTCGTCGGAAACGGCGCGCCAGGAGCGGCCGAAGTTGGAGCGCGCAAACGCCCAGGTGGCCAACGCGACCGTCGCTAGGACCACCGCGCAGTCGAGCACCTGGACCAGCGTCAGCGTCGCCTTGAAGCCGGAGCCTTCGGCGAAGACGATGGGCTGGGCCAACAATGGCGGCAGCCACAGATCATGCGTGTCGGCGGCGATGCGGCTCGCTTCCGACAGGACGAGCAGGATGCCGAGCGTGGTCACCACGATGGCATTGGGCGAGCGGTCGGCCAGCGGTTCGAAGACGCTCCGCGACAGCACATGGCTGATGAGCGCGGCATAGAGAAATGCGGCGAGGATGCCGAGCAGCACCGACGCCAATACCGTCAGCCACAGCACCTGGTAGCCGAAGGCGACGGTCAGGATCATCGTCTGGCCACAGAAAGCAAACAGCGCGCCATAGGCGAGGTTGGTGCGGTGCAGGATGCCGTTGGTCAGCACATAGCCGAAGGCCAGCAGCGCATAGAGGGCGCCCGAATGCAGCCCGTTCAGCACCTGCTGGAAGAAATAGAGCATGCAAGACCCTCAAAGCATGTCGCCCAAAAGTGTGAAGCGGTTCTGGGACAACGACATGCTTAACAACAACAGGCGCATGTCGCCCAAAACTGCGAAGCGGTTTTGGGACAACGACATGCTCAAGCCAAAGGCGACGATACCATCGCACCAGAGGTTTGCATCGGCGAATCTAACTTGTCAAATGCGATTTATCGGTTAGATTTTGAGGATGACTGTTGCCTGGACCCCGCACCGCTTCGCCGGCGGCCTGCTCGCGCTCGACACCGCGAACACCGTCGTGCTGCGCGGCGATCCGCGGCGCACCTTCGATCGCTTCGAAGATCCGGTTGAAATCGCCCGGTTCGCCGACGCGGCCAGCGGCTTTCGCGGCACCGAGCTTGGCGACAGGCGGCTGGCGGTGTCCTCGCCGGTGGCAATCGCGCCCGTCGTGCTGTCGATCCGCGAGGCGACCGACCGGCTGTTTCGCGGCGCGGTGTCGAAGGGCGCGGTCGCTACGGTCGACTTGCCCCAATTCCTGCGGGCCTGCGCCGAGGGGCTGGCCGGCAGCCACACCGAGATCGGTGCGCCGGGAAGGCCCTTCGGGAATCCCGCGACGCCGATCGCCTTCGAGGCGGCGCTGGCGGTTTCAGCGCTTTCGCTGCTGCGTGACGATACGATCGCGAGGCTCAGGATTTGTCCCAACTGCACCTGGCTGTTTGTCGACAGAAGCCGCAATTCCAGCCGCCTCTGGTGCGACATGGCGGTGTGCGGCAACCGCCAGAAGGCAAGTCGTCACTATCGCCGTCGCCGCATGGCGGCCAATGAGGTCAAGGATGCCTAGAGGATTTGCGCGTGCGATCGTTGCCGGCGCCATGCTGGTTGCCGCCGTTGCGCTCGGCGCCTGTCGCGATACCAGCGGCGAGGGTAAGCTGTTCGAGGTTTCCGGCAAGATATTCGTCTTCAACTACCGTCTCGCCAGGGCCACCTATGTGGTGATGCTGCGGCCCCTGCAGCCGATGGGCGAGGGCCAGGTAGCGGTTGCCAGCTTCCAGAATCCTGCCGGCGGCGCGCCTTTCGTGGTTGAGCAGAAGGTCTGGCCGAAGCTCGACAAGGTCAGCCTGGAGAGCCCGGCGCTGACCTGTATCGTCAAGAACAAGCCCTATGCCATCGCCATCACCATCAAGGGTGCCGACGGAACGGTCCTGCAGAAGATCGACACCACGCTTATGTCGACGGAAGACCAGTCGATCCTGCCCGACCGGCCGCTGGTCATCGACCAGCTCTATACGGCCAATCCCGACCTTGCCGGTCATCCCGACGGCAAACTGCCGGGTGAGCCGAAGCCGGATTGCTCGAAAGCCGGCTGATATCCTCTGACAACATCGATTTTCGCCGGAATTTTCGTGCGCCGTGGCCATGCCGGCGGGCGGTTTCGTGCGCGGTCCAGCGCCTTGCGGACCGTTTGTTGCGCGTTGCCTGGCCTCTTCGATTTTGTTTGACCTGCCTTGCAAGGGAAGAAAGGATGCGTCATCCGATCCCGACGTTGGCTGCTGCCCCGCGCGGCCTTCGCAGAGGAAATGCCTGATGACGCTGCATGATGTCGCGCTCGACGACAAGTTCGACCTCGGGAAGGAGCGTATCTTCCTGTCCGGCGCGCAGGCGGTCATCCGCATGCTCCTGATGCAGCGTGAGCGCGACCGCCGCGCTGGTCTCAACACCGCCGGCTTCGTTTCCGGCTATCGCGGCTCGCCGCTCGGCGGTCTCGACATGCAGCTGTGGAAGGCGAAGAAGCAACTCGCCGGGGCCGATATCGTCTTCCAGCCTGGCCTCAACGAGGAGCTTGCCGCCACCGCCTGCTGGGGCTCCCAGCAGGCGGAATTGCTGGGCGAGGGCACCCATGACGGCGTCTTCTCCGTCTGGTACGGCAAGGGTCCGGGCGTCGATCGTTCGGGCGACGTGTTCCGCCACGCCAATCTCGCCGGTTCGTCGAAGCATGGCGGCGTGCTCGCGCTCATGGGCGACGACCATATGGCAGAATCCTCGACCAATGCGCATGCCACCGAATTCCTTTTCGTCGACGCCATGGTGCCGATCCTCAATCCGGCCGGCGTCCAGGAGATCATCGATTACGGCCTCTATGGCTTTGCCATGTCGCGTTTCGCCGGCACCTGGGCGGCGATCAAATGCGTCAAGGACAACATCGAATCGACGGCCTCGGTCGATGCCTCGCTCGAGCGGTTGAACATCGTCGTGCCGGAGTTCGACATGCCGCAGGGCGGCCTCAACATCCGCCACGAAATCGACATGCTCGGCCAGGAGGAACGGCTGCACGAATACAAGCGCGCAGCCGCCTCCGCCTTCATCCATGCCAACGGGTTGAACCGCATCGTCTATTCGGGTGGCCGCAACCCGAAGCTCGGCATCATCACGCTGGGCAAGAGCTATCTCGACGTCCGCCAGGCGCTGGAGGATATCGGTATCGACGAGGCGGCCGCCAACCGCACCGGCGTGCGGCTGTTCAAGGTCGGCTGCCCCTGGCCGCTCGACCTGCATCATATCGCGGAGTTTGCACGCGGCCTCGACACCATCATCGTCGTCGAGGAGAAGCGCTCGCTGATCGAGGTGCAACTGCGCGAAGGCCTCTACGGCACCGCCTCGCAGCCGGTTATCGTCGGCAAGAAAGACGAGCGCGGCGACTGGCTGTTCCCGGCCAAGGGCGCGCTCGACCCCAACGAGATTGCGATTGCCCTTGGCGAGAGGATCGTCAAAACCATCGGTGCGTCCGAGGAGATCTCGGCGCGGGTGGCGAAGCTGCGCCAGTTCCAGGCGATGCTGGCGGACGCCAGCGATATCGGTTCGCGCACGCCTTTCTTCTGTTCGGGCTGTCCGCACAATTCCTCGACCAAGGTGCCGGACGGCTCGATCGCCGCCGCCGGCATCGGCTGCCATTTCATGGCGCTGTGGATGGACCGCAACACCCTCGGCTTCACGGCCATGGGCGGCGAGGGCGCGCAATGGGTCGGTCAGGCGCCGTTCTCCAAGCGCGACCACATCTTCCAGAACCTCGGCGACGGCACCTACAACCATTCCGGTACGCTGGCGATCCGCTTTGCGCTGTCGAGCGAAGCCAACATCACCTACAAGATCCTCTATAACGACGCTGTCGCCATGACCGGCGGCCAGCCGCATGAGGGCGGCCTGACGGTGGACATGATCGCCAGGCAGGTGCGGGCCGAAGGCGTCGACCGCATCGCCATCGTCACCGACGAGCCCGACAAATATGCCGGCAAGGCCGAATTCCCGGCTGGTGCCACCATTCACCACCGCGACGACCTCGATCTCGTCCAGCGCGAGCTGCGCGACGTCAAGGGCGTATCGATCCTGCTCTACGACCAGACCTGTGCCGCCGAAAAACGCCGCCGCCGCAAGCGCGGCACCTTTCCCGATCCCGACAAGCGCGTCTTCATCAACGAACTGGTCTGCGAAGGCTGCGGCGATTGCGGCGTGCAGTCGAACTGCGTCTCCATCCAGCCGGTCGAGACCGAATTCGGCCGCAAGCGCAAGATCGACCAGTCGAGCTGCAACAAGGATTTTTCCTGCGTCAACGGCTTCTGCCCGTCCTTCGTCACCGTGCACGGCGCCAAGATCCGCAAGGCCGAAGGCTTGGCCGGCAAGACCGATCCGCTCGACGGCGTGCCCATGCCCACCGAATTCCCGCTGGGCGGAGAGGGCTGGGCGGCGATCATCGACGGCGTCGGCGGCACAGGCGTCGTCACCGTGGGTGCCGTGCTCGGCATGGCGGCCCATCTCGAGGACAAGGGCTGCGGCATGATCGACATGGCCGGCCTCGCCCAGAAGGGCGGCTCGGTGTTCACCCACGTCCGCATCGCCCGCACGCCGGGCGACATCCATGCCATCCGCGTCTCCGCGGGCAAGGCCGATCTCGTGCTTGGCTGCGACCTCGTGGTGTCGGGCGCCAAGAAAGTGCTGACGGCTGTCCGCGAGGGACATACGATCTTCCTCGCCAACACCGCCGAGATCATGCCTGGCGAGTTTGCCCGGTCGGCCGATTTCTCCTTGCCGGTCGAACGGCTGAAGAAGGCGATCCGTGCCGCCGCCGGCGACGAGAAGGCGCATTTCTTCGACGCCACCGGCACCGCCACCACCCTGTTCGGCAATTCGCTCGGCGCCAACATGTTCATGCTTGGCTTTGCCTTCCAGCATGGAGGCCTGCCGTTGTCGGCGGAAGTCATTGAAAAAGCTATCGAATTGAATGGCGAAGCGGTGGCGATGAACATCTCCGCCTTCCGCTGGGGCCGCCGCGCCGCACACCAGCCGGATTTTGTGCGCGGTCTCATCACCAAGCCCGGCAAGGCGACGCAGGCAGCTGCGATTGCCGAGACGCTGGACGAGATCATTGCCCGCCGTGTCACCTTCCTGACTGCGTATCAGAACGCCGCCTACGGCAAGCGTTATGCCGACAGGATTTCCGCACTGCGGGCGGCGGAGATGAAGGCCATGCCGGGTTCAACCGTTGTGACCGCGGCGGCCGCCAAAGGCCTGTTCAAGCTGATGGCGATCAAGGACGAATACGAGGTGGCGCGGCTCTATACCGACGGCACCTTCGCCGCCGAGCTTGGAAAGCAGTTCCAGAGCTACGAGAAACTCGAATTCCATCTCGCGCCACCGATCATGGGACGTCGCGGCAATGACGGCAAGCCGAGGAAATCGAGCTTCGGCCCGTGGATGATGAAGGGTTTTCGCCTGCTTGCGGCGATGAAGGGGCTGCGTGGCACCGCCTTCGACCCGTTCGGGTACACCGGCGAACGGCGCATGGAACGGCAATTGCTGGCGCAGTATGAGGCCGACCTGGAATTGGTCGCCAAGTCGCTGACGCCGGGCAAGGCCGAGGCGGCGGTCGGCCTTGTTTCGGTCCCCGCGCTTATCCGAGGCTACGGCCATGTCCGGCAAGCCAGTGCCGAAAAGGCCGCGGGCGAGCGTCAAAGGCTACTCGAACGCTTGGCGACGGCGCCGGCAAGGCCCGAGCTTCAGGCCGCCGAATGATCCAAAAAGCGCCTAAAATCAGGCGTTTCAGCCCAGGCTAAAGATTTTTTAATGGGACTATGCCAAGGCTGGGGCTCATTGGGCGCCAGTAATGGGCAAAACAAAAACCGATAACATCCCAGTGGATGTCTATATCCAGTTTGTGCGCTCGTTGTTCGACAACGCGCATATGCTGGTCATCGGCGCGCTTTGCCATGCTGTAATCAGCCTCATGGTCTACTGGCGCAACGGCCAGCCTATTTTCCTGGCTCTGGCCGGGGCGCTGCTCGGCATCGGCGTCTGGCGCTACTTCAGCCTGCGGCGGTTCCATCGCTCGGGCGGCGAGATGCGCGACGCAGCCGAAGCAACGAAGTGGGAGCGCGAATACATCCTGAAGGGCAGCCTTCAAGGGTCGTTGCTGGGGTTCTTTTGCTTCATTTCCATCTATGTCTACTCGGACTCCTATGCCGAGATCGGGGCGCTGTCGGTAACGCTGGCCTCCCTGGTGACTGTGGTCGGCCGAAACTACGGCTCGCCTCGCATGGTCATGATCTTCGCGGTCACCTTCGTCGGGCCGATCGCCGCGGCGCTCATTCTCCGGTTCGACATCCCCTACGTCGTGCTTGGCCTGCTGATCATCCCCTTCATGTTCATCATCAAGGGCAGCGCCGACCATGTCCGCAATGTGTTGTTTTCAGCCGTCGTCGGACACAAGCAGGCGCGGCAGATCGCGCAGCGCTTCAACCGCGCCCTCAACACCATGTCGCATGGCCTGGTCATGCTCGGGCCCGACGGCAAGGTGGTCGTCGGCAACGCCGAGGCCGCGCGTCTGATGTCGCTCAAATCGCCGGACCAATTGCTGGGACGGTCGATTCATTCACTGCTGCTGCGCGGCGTTGCCGGCGGCATGCTGGCGCCGAAGGACTGCCGCTATGTCGAGGCGCAGCTGACGCGTGCGCTGCGCGAGGGCCGCGACCGCAAGGTGCTGGTTTCCTTTTCCAATGGTCAGCACTTCGAGTTCTCTGCCCGCGAAGGCAACCAGGAATTGGGCGTCATCACCTTTGAAGACGTCACGGCGCGTGTCGAGGCGGAGGACAAGATCCGTTTCATGGCGCGCTACGACAACCTCACCGGCCTGCCAAACCGCGCCTATTTCCACGAGCTGGTCGGTGAATCGATGGCCTCCGGCGAACGTGATCGCCTGTGCGGCCTGGCCGTGGTCGACCTTGACGATTTCAAGAGCGTCAACGACACCCTCGGCCATCCCGTCGGCGATGGCCTGATCTATGCCGTCGCCGAGCGGCTCGCGGCCATCGCCGGGCGCGGCATCACCGTCAGCCGTTTCGGCGGTGACGAATTCATGATGTTCTTCGACCGTATCGAGGACGAAAGCCACCTGGCCAGCCTGCTCGACCAGATTTTCGCCGACCTGCAGGGCGAGGTCGACGTTGCGGGCCATGGGTTGCGGATCCAGGCCAGCGCCGGCGCGGTGCTGTCCAAAGTCGAAGAAACCGATGTCGATGCCATGATCGTCAAGGCGGACTTGGCGCTTTACAAGGCCAAGGAGCTCGGCAAGAACGGCTGGCGGCTGTTCGAGGCCGCCATGGATGCCGCGTTCCGCAACCGTCAGCTGATGAAGGCGGATTTGCGCACCGCCGTGGAAAGCAAGGGCCTGCGGGTCGTCTACCAGCCGATCGTGGCGATGAGCACCATGCGCATCGCCAGCTGCGAGGCGCTGTGCCGCTGGGACCATCCCGATCTTGGGCCGATTTCGCCCGGCGTCTTCATTCCGCTGGCCGAGGAGATGGGCATCATCTCCGAGATCAGCACCTTCGTACTCCAGGCGGCCTGCGCCGAATGCGCCAAATGGCCCGACCAGACCAGCGTCTCGGTCAACCTTTCCGCCAGGGATTTCCGCAACGGCGACGTCATCCGCAAGGTCCGCGATGCGCTTGACGCTTCCGGGCTCGCCGCCGGCCGGCTCGAAATCGAGGTCACCGAAACCGCCCTGCTCGACGACAAGTCCCAGACGCGCCAATATATCGAGGAACTGAAACACCTCGGCGTGCGCATCGCCCTCGACGATTTCGGCACCGGCTATTCAAGCCTGAGCTACCTCCACAAGCTGCCCCTCGACAAGATCAAGATCGACCGCTCGTTCGTGATGGACGTCACCCAGAATCCACGCTCGCTCGAGCTGTTGAAGGGCGTCGTCAACCTGACCCGTATCCTGGGCCTCACCGTCACCATCGAAGGCGTGGAGACATTTGAGCAGCTCAAGATCCTGCTGCATTCGGTGAAGCCGGATCTTGTCCAGGGCTTCCTGTTCGGCGCGGCGCTCAGCGCGTCGGGCATCGAAACCATGTCCAATGCGACCTGGCCCTTCGCCGCGGAATTGCAGCCGGCTGCAAAGCGCGCCGCCACCTGAAATCCAGCCATCGAGCTCAGCTTCTCCCCGTAGGTGCAATTTACCATTTGTTAACGTTAATTTAGGGTAAACGAAAACGCTCGGAATTTTGCTTCTGGTTTCCACTGTGCTTCGCTATTGTCGTTGTGCGGCAGTGCGAGGACAAAATGGAAAACAAGTTGTTGGGTACACCCGTTGCGGCGGCTGCGGGCAGGGACAAGAATCGCCCCTCGGTGTTCTCAGATCACATCATGGATGTTCTGGAGCATGTGGAGTATCGCCTTTGCGACGGTGCCGAGGATCTTGAGGCGATCTACAGGCTTCGCTACAACTCCTACATTCACGCCGGCATGGTGAAGCCGGATGCCTCCCGCATGGTGAAAGACGACTTCGACGACCTGCCCAATTCCTATCGCTTTGGCGTTTTCTTCGATGGCGCGCTCGTCAGCACCATCAGAATCCACTACGCCAGCGCAAGATATCCTGTCTCACCCAGCACCGATGTTTTTGGCGACGTGCTGGCGCGGCGCCTGGCGGCTGGCGAGACTTTCGTCGACCCAAGCCGGTTCGCGGCCGATCTTGAGTGGTCCAGCAGTCTGCGCGTGCTGCCATATGTCACCCTCAGGCTGGCGGTGGTTGCCTGCAGCCATTTCAAGCCGACCTATTGCCTGACGGCGATCAAGGAAGAGCATTCCGCCTTCTATCATCGCATCTTCCGGTCGGAGCAAGCGGTGCCTCCGCGAAATTATCCCGGACTTACCGTGCCCGTGCATCTGTTCCAGTCGAAATGCTCCGAGAACATGCAGGCGACGCTGGATCGCTTTCCATTCTTCAACTCCACGGCATTCGAGCAACGCATGCTGTTCCAACGTCCCAAGAGAGGCGAATTGGCGCCGCTGACCATCTTGCCCACCGCCAAATATTTCGAAGCAGCCTGATGCGGTCTTCGGGCCGCTTGCCTCCCCCATCTCGCCGGCCCGGACCAGACCGCTTTTTGGGCAGTATGGATCACGATGGAGCTTTCCAGGCCTGATAGCGTTGTAGGTGGCGGCACCACCGCAAGTTGGGGGCCATCGCCTCAGGAAAGGACCAGGACATGCATATTTCCCAGCTCGCGCTCACGCCGCTTATCTCGCTGATCGCCGGCGTGCTGATCCTCATCATGCCACGGCTGTTGAACTACATTGTCGCGCTCTACCTGATCGTCGTTGGACTGCTCGGGCTTTTCCCGCACCTTGCCAGCTGAAGCAAGCTGTCAGCCGGCGAAGAAGCGCAGGGCTGCGCCGACGATCGCCTCTGGTGCGTCTTCCTGCATGAGATGGCCGGAGCCTGGGACAAGCGTCAACGTGCAATCCGGCAGCATGGCCGCGAGCTTCGCGCCGCTATCCGGTGATATCCAGCGGTCTTCCTCTCCCCACAGCAAGCTCACCGGGCAGCGGAACTTCTGGTAAAGCGGTTCGACCTCATCGGTGAAGCGCTGGTCCATCTGCGCGATCTGACGATAGAAGGCCGGCTGGCCAATCGGGCCTCTCCACGGTGCGATGTAGGGTTCCAGGTCAAGGTCCGGCAAAGGCTTGGCCGCGGCGCCCGAAACATACGCTTTCAGGATCGCCACCTGTATGTAGTCCGGCACTCCGGCGAAGGCGGCCTCATGCTGCCGGACATGCTGGACAAAGGGCGAGCCCCAGGGCCGCACCGCCACCGGGTCGATCAGCAGCAGTCTGTCATAGTCGCGGCCGTCGATCAGATGCGCGCGCAACGCCGTGGCGCCACCGAAATCATGGGCGATGATTTTGGGCCGGTCGAGCCTCCAGAAGTCCAGCATCGCCGTCAGCGCTTTGTTCTGGATGCCCAGCGAAACATCCTGGCCTTCCCGTTTCTCGGATCGCCCATATCCCGGAAGATCGTAGAAATACAGCGTATAGCCGCGCGCCAGTTCCGGTGCGATGCGATGCCAGACATGCGAGGAGAACGGCGTACCATGCACGAGCACGATCGGAGGACCAGAGCCGGCAGTCCCCCACGCGATGGTCGCGCCGTTCCAGTCAAATGTCTGTCTGGGCGTGATCATGGCGCTTCAACCTGGGGGTGTTCATCCGGCGACGATAATCCCTCGCGACGCCGTCAGAAACCGCCAAATTCTCACAGCTGGTTCAACGGGATTCACACATGATGCTGATGACCGGTGACGGCAGAGCGCCCAGGCAACGGATCGGCCGGCGATCTTCAACTTTCCCTTGAGGCAGTTATCGGCCCCAATGCGGCAATAGCGCCATTGCTCTCCGCCCGGCTTTTCGCTATGTGCCTGAAAGATGTCTTCGAAGGGGTATTCCTATGGCTGATCACACGCCGACCGGTCCTGTAGAGCTGGGCGCGAAGATGGACTATGCCGAGCATGACCGCACCTATGCGGGCTTTCTCATGCTGGCCAAATACGGATCGCTTTTCTGCCTTGGCCTTCTCATCGCGATGGCTTTCGGCTTCTTCGCGGGCGGCTTCTTCTCGGCGACCATCCTGTTCATTCTGATCATGGCCGTCGGCGCCTTCATTCTGCGGTAGACTTTCCAAAACCCTCTTGCCTTAACGTCGCCGGACGCTCCGGCCGACAGTTTGCGCAGACAGGTTCCAGCCGAAAGGATCATGCGGTGGGACAGACGGTTTTCATCCCTCGTGAGCTCGATGCGAACGAGCCGCGTGTCGCGGCCTCGCCCGATACGGTGAAACGGCTTGCGGGGCTGGGCTTCGATGTGGTTGTCGAAACCGGCGCCGGTACCAGGTCGCGCATCCCCGACGAAGAGTTTGCCAAGGCAGGGGCTGCCATCGGCAAGGCCGAGGATGTCGTCAGGGCCGATGTCGTGCTGAAGGTTCGCCGGCCGACGGATGCCGAGCTGAAGAGCTACAAATCCGGCGCCGCCGTCATCGCCATCATGGATCCCTACGGCAATGATGCCGCTGTCGCCGCCCTGGCCAAGGCCGGCGTCACAGCCTTCTCGATGGAGTTCATGCCGCGCATCACCCGGGCGCAATCGATGGACGTTTTGTCCTCGCAGGCCAATCTTGCCGGCTACCAGGCGGTGATCGACGGCGCCTCGGAATATGATCGTGCCTTGCCGATGATGATGACGGCGGCAGGCACGGTGCCGGCGGCCAAGGTCTTCATCATGGGTGTCGGCGTCGCCGGCCTGCAGGCGATCGCCACGGCGCGCCGCCTCGGTGCGGTCGTCACCGCCACCGATGTGCGCCCCGCCGCCAAGGAACAGGTCGCCTCGCTCGGCGCAAAATTCCTGGCCGTCGAGGATGACGAGTTCAAGGCCGCCGAAACCGCCGGCGGCTATGCCAAGGAAATGTCCAAGGAATACCAGGCCAAGCAGGCCGCGCTCACCGCCGAGCACATCGCCAAGCAGGACATCGTCATCACCACGGCGCTCATCCCCGGCCGGCCTGCGCCCAAGCTGGTGTCGGCGGCGATGGTCGCCTCGATGAAGCCGGGCTCGGTGCTCGTCGATCTCGCCGTCGAGCGCGGCGGCAATGTCGAGGGCGCCGAAGCCGGCAAGGTTGTGACCACGGCCAATGGGGTCAAGATCGTCGGACACCTCAATGTGCCCGGCCGCGTCGCCGCCTCCGCCTCGCTGCTTTATGCCAGGAACCTGTTCGCCTTTCTCGAGACGCTGGTTGACAAGACGAGCAAAACACTCGCCATCAGGCGCGACGATGAACTGGTCAAGGCAACGATGCTGACCGATGGCGGCAAGGTCGTCCATGCGGCGTTCGCCAAGGCCGACCAGCAGCCTTACGTCGAGCCGGCCGCGATCCCCGCCACAACCATGGTCGCCGACGCTTCGGCATCGCCGAAAAAGTCCGCACCCAGGAAAACCGCCGCATCCAAATCGCCCGCGTCCAAATCGCCCGCGTCCAAGTCGCCCAAGTCGAAAGGCACAGCGTGATGGATCAGACCCTGCAGAAAGCCCTCGACCAGCTCGACCAGGCAAGTGCTGCCGTCCGGCTGGCGGTGCAGAACCTGGCAAACGCTCCAGGCGGCGCCGACGCGGCGGGCAATGCCGCGCATGCGCTCTCCGGCGGCGCGATCGATCCCTTCGTCTTCCGCTTCGCCATCTTCGTGCTGGCGATCTTCGTCGGCTACTACGTCGTCTGGTCGGTGACGCC